>NZ_CP063832.1:0-332500 GCF_023277925.1 Pseudomonas entomophila | reverse complement strand
CGAAGAAGAACAGGCCTTCATCGACGGCCCCACCGAAGCCTTGTGCGCCATGGTCAGCGACTGGCAGATCGGCCAGGACCTCGACCTGCCACCGCAAGCCTGGGAGCACATCAAGCAGCACGGCTTCTTTGCCCTGATCATCCCCCAGGAGTACGGCGGCAAAGGCTTTTCGGCCTATGCCCACTCCCAAGTGGCGATGAAACTGGCCACCCGCAGTGGCGACCTGGCCTCCACGGTAATGGTGCCCAATTCGCTGGGCCCGGCCGAACTGCTGCTGCACTACGGCACCGAAACACAGCGCAACCACTACCTGCCGCGCCTGGCCCGTGGCGAAGAAATCCCCTGCTTCGCCCTCACCGGCCCCCTGGCCGGCTCCGACGCCGGCGCCATGCCCGACACCGGGATCATCTGCAAAGGCCAATGGCAGGGTGAAGAAGTCATCGGCCTGCGCCTGAACTGGGAGAAGCGCTACATCACCCTCGGCCCTGTGGCCACTCTGCTGGGCCTGGCCTTCAAGGCCTACGACCCGGAGCACTTGCTCGGCGAAGAAGTCGACCTGGGCATCAGCCTGGCACTGATCCCCACCGACACGCCAGGCGTCGAGATCGGCAAGCGCCACCTGCCCATGGGCGCCGCCTTCATGAACGGCCCCAACAGCGGCAAGGATGTGTTCGTGCCACTGGACGCCCTCATCGGCGGCCAACCGATGCTCGGCAAGGGCTGGATGATGCTGATGAACTGCCTGTCGGTGGGCCGCTCGATCTCCCTGCCCGCAGTCGGCACGGGCGCGGCCAAGTACACCAGCCTGGTGACCGGTCAATACGCCAGCATCCGCGAACAGTTCAATGTGCCCCTGGCCGCGTTCGAGGGGATCCAGGCGTCCCTGGCGCGCATCGGCGGCAACGCTTGGCTGATGGACAGCGCCCGCCTGCTGACCGCCAAGGCTGTCGACTTGGGCGAGAAGCCCTCGGTGCTGTCGGCGATCCTCAAGTACCACCTCACCGAGCGCGGCCGCGAGTGCATCCAGCACGCCATGGACGTGCACGGCGGCAAAGGCATCATCATGGGCCCGAACAACTACCTGGGCCGTAACTGGCAGGTGGCGCCGATCTTCATCACCGTCGAGGGGGCCAACATTCTGTCGCGCAACCTGATGATCTTCGGCCAGGGCGCGATCCGCTGCCACCCGTTCGTGCTCAGGGAGATGTCCCTTGCCGGGAGGGAGGACCACGAGCAGGCCTTGAAAGAGTTCGATGACCTGCTGATGCAACACATCCTGTTCGCTGCTGGCAACGCCGCCAGCACCCTGGTGCTGGGGCTTGGCCTCGGCCATTTCGAGAAGGTCCCGGGCGACGCCCTGAGCCAGGGCTACTTCCGCGCCCTCAACCGCCAGGCGGCGGCGTTCGCCCTGCTGGCCGACCTGTCGATGATGCTGCTCGGCGGCGCCCTCAAGCGCCGCGAACGCCTCAGCGCGCGCCTGGGCGACGTGCTGAGCTACTTGTACCTGTCGAGCGCCGCGCTCAAGCGCTACCACGACCTGGGCTCACCCGAGCACATGCGGCCTCTGTTGCGCTGGGCTCTGGAAGAAAGCCTGGGCCAGGCGGAAAAGGCGCTGGACGCGCTGCTCGACAACTTCCCCAACCGCTTCATCGGCTGCGCCCTGCGGGTGCTGGTGTTCCCCTTCGGTCGCCGCCACACCGGGCCCAGCGACGAACTGGATGCCGAAGTAGCCGAGGTGATCGGCAGGCACAAGGGCGATCCAGCCCTGGAAGAACTGCTGGCCGGCTGCTACAGGCCCGAAATGGATCCCGACCCGGTCGCGGCGTTGCAACAGGCCAGTGACCTGCTGGCTGAGGTCGCGCCACTGCGCAAGGTGCTGCATCAAGGCATCAAAGAGGGCAAGGTGCGACCAACGCCGGAGCAATCGGTGATTGATGCGGCCCTGGAAGCCGGGGTCCTGCAGTCTTCCGAAGCACAGCGCCTGCATGAGGCCGAAAAAGCCCGACGGACGGTGATCGATGTCGATGCCTTCGACAAGGAGCAATTGCGGCCTACGCCCGGGGCGATCCGTTAGCCGCCCCCTGTAGGAGCCAGCCTTGCTGGCGAAGCGGCCCATCCGATTGGCTTGAGGCCGGTTCGCCAGCAAGGCTGGCTCCTGCAAAGACCCCATCCTCGCTTGAACCGGCGTATACTCCGCGCCCGTTTCAACAACACCGAGGAGCGCCCCATGGCCAACCCCCACCTGGAATACCACCTGCAACTGCTCAACCACCTGCGCACCATCCTGGCCGCATTGGGTGAAGCCGAACAGGTGCCGGAGGAAAGCCACGCCCTGTTCCTCGAGCGCTTCGACGAGTTGCTGACCCTGCTGCCGCAGGACCCGCTGGAAAGCCAGTACCTGGGCCAGGACCTGATCTGCCAGGTGATCCAGCGCTACCCGCAGATTGCCCACCTGGTGCCACGCGACCTGCTGTGGTTCTTCGGCGGCGACTGCCTGCACTTCATGCCCGACGAAGAGCTCGACTTGTACCAGCGCCTGGAAGAGCGCCGCTACGAAGCCGAGCAGAACGGCGAACCGTTCGACTGGCACCAGGAGAAGCAGTTGCTGGGGCAGCCAGGCGCCGGCAGCCAGCACTGAGCAAGGCTGGGCGGGTTTCGTACCCGCCCCTTCCAATCCCGGGAAAATCAGGGCAAAAAAAAACGCCACTTCATGTGAAGTGGCGTTTTCGATTTGGAGCGGGAAACGAGACTCGAACTCGCGACCCCGACCTTGGCAAGGTCGTGCTCTACCAACTGAGCTATTCCCGCAGGGTGAAGCTTTACCGCATTCGGCGTGAAGCGCCATTGAGACCTTCACCACCTGCACCGTCAAGAACGACGCCGTTTAAACTGGAGCGGGAAACGAGACTCGAACTCGCGACCCCGACCTTGGCAAGGTCGTGCTCTACCAACTGAGCTATTCCCGCAAATGGCGTCCCCTAGGGGACTCGAACCCCTGTTACCGCCGTGAAAGGGCGGTGTCCTAGGCCACTAGACGAAGGGGACAAACCCAACGCTTTTCAGCGCACCAGATCATGAACCTCGCGATTCAGCCTGGATTTTCTTTTCCTGCCCTGCCGAAGCAGTGCCGGAGAAACTGGAGCGGGAAACGAGACTCGAACTCGCGACCCCGACCTTGGCAAGGTCGTGCTCTACCAACTGAGCTATTCCCGCATTGGCGTCCCCTAGGGGACTCGAACCCCTGTTACCGCCGTGAAAGGGCGGTGTCCTAGGCCACTAGACGAAGGGGACACGCTACAACATTCACTCCCTGCCGCGTTTCGCTGTGTGCTTTACGCTGCAAGTGGCGCGCATTCTATGGATGCCTTGAGAGGCCGTCAACCCCTTTGTAGAAATTTATTTAAATCAATGACTTCCCGTCTTCATAGAAGGTGATGCAGGATGCGTCCGGGGATTGACGTTGCTTTTCTGACAGCTGCCCGGCAAGCTCATATCAAAGTGCTACCACCTTGAGAAATCGAGGCCTCGGCCGACATAGGGGCCGTACGGGAACATTCACGGGGATACCCGCGAAAATGGCACCTCAGCCCTGTCCGCCAGGCTGCACTGTTCGCTCTGCAGCGAACTTACTACACTCAATGATGCAAAACTTCTTCATGAGGCGTTAACGGTGACACCACTTCTGATCACCCTGCTTATCGTTGCGGGTATCGCGCTGCTGATCGTGATCGGCTACCTCAACAATGTGGTCGAGAACGGCAAGCTCGAGCGGGCGCGCCTGAAGGTCGAGCTGGCTGACCGCCTGCGTCGCTGTGGCGAGATCACCGAAACCTTCCCCGGCCAGTTCATGACGCCGGCGCTCAAGCTGCTGCTCACCCGCCTGGAGCTGAACCTCAACCAGCGCCAGCTGGCCCTGGACAAGCACAGCAGCGAGCTGAAGGCACGCATCGCCGAAATCGAAGGACTGATCGCACTGGGCGACAAGATCCCGGTGCGCAACCCACCCTCTCCTATCCAGACCGAGGTCAAAGCCAAGGACGTGCGCTTCCTGCTGGAACTAATGCACAACCAGATCGTGCGGGCCACCCAGGAAGGTTTCCTGGCCAGCAACGAAGGCAAGTATTGGGTGAAGGAGATCCGCCATATCCTGGTGCTGCTGCATATCGAGTTCTTCAACAACCTCGGGCAGCAGGCGCTGCAGCAGAACCAGCCGGGCCAGGCGCGCCTGGCGTTCGAGCGTGGCGTGCAGTACCTGCGCAAGCAGCCTGAACCTAAACAGTATGAAGAGCAGCTCACTTACCTGGAGAAACTGCTGGCCCGGGCCAACGCCCAGGTACTGGACCAGATGGAGCCGGCGGCGGATGAACAGAACGCATTGACCCAGGGGCTCAAGACCGACGAGGACGAGACCTGGAAGAAGAAGGTCATCTACGATTGACCTGTGTGGCCTCATCGCGGATGAATCCGCGCCTACACGGGTCTTGTAGGAGCGGATTCATCCGCGATGGGGCCAGCACCAGCAACCAAAAAGAAAGGGGCCCTCACAGGCCCCTTCTTCATTTCAGCAATCGGTCAATTCGAGGAAGATTGCCGTCAACCGCTCAAGCCCTGCCTGATCGGCCTCGCTAAAGCGCGCCAGCTTCGGGCTGTCCAGGTCAAGCACGCCGATCAGCCTGCCCGCCTTCACCAACGGAATCACCAACTCGCTGTTGGACGCGCTGTCACAGGCGATATGCCCGGGAAACGCATGCACGTCCTCGACCCGCTGGGTCGTGCGCGTAGCCGCCGCTGCGCCGCACACACCCCGGCTGAAAGGGATGCGCACGCATGCCACCTGGCCCTGGAATGGGCCGAGCACCAGCTCTTCGTCGCGATTGATGTAGAAGCCCGCCCAGTTCAGGTCGTCCACCTGGTTGTACAGGAAGGCCGAGAACTGCGCGGCGTTGGCGATGAAGTCGCGCTCGTCGGCGAACAACGCCTGCACTTGCGCGGCCAGCAGGTCGTAGCCATCGAGGCCTTGGCCACTGGCGTTGAGGTCGATCATTTATTTCTGCTCCAGCAATTGCAGCCCGACCCAGTAGCGGGCGAACTGATAGGCACAACGGCCATTACGGTTGCCGCGGCCAGTGGCCCAGCGCACGGCGAGGATGTCGAGCGCTTCGGTACGCTGCCAGCGCAGCCCGGCCTGGCGCGCCAGCTGGCCGACCCAGTGCTCGACCACATCGAGGAAATGCTCCTGGGAAAATGGGTAGAACGACAACCACAGGCCAAAGCGGTCGGACAGGGCAATCTTGTCTTCCACCGCCTCGTTGGGGTGCAGCTCGCCGTCGACCATCTTCCAGTTCTCGTTGTCACTCTGCTTCTCTGGCACCAGGTGCCGGCGGTTGGAGGTGGCGTACAGCAGCACGTTGTCGGGCGCCTGCTCCAGCGAGCCGTCGAGCACGCTCTTGAGCACGCGATAGTCACCCTCCCCGGCTTCGAACGACAGGTCGTCGCAGAACAGTATGAAGCGCTGCTCGAGCTTTTGCAGTTGCTCGACCACCCGCGGCAGGTCGGCCAGGTGGTCGCGTTCGATTTCGATCAGGCGCAGGCCCTCACCCGCGTGTTCGGCAAGCAGAGCGCGCACCAGCGACGATTTACCGGTGCCACGCAAGCCCCACAGCAGGGCGTGGTTGGCGGGCATGCCGTTGATGAACTGGTGGGTGTTGCGGCCCAACTGGTCGCGCTGCTTGTCGACGCCGATCAGGTCGGACAGGCGGATGTCGAGGCTGACCTCCAACGGCAGCAGGTAGCCACTGCGGCCATCACGCTGCCAGCGGGCGGCGAGGGTGCGGGACCAGTCGATGTCCGGGCGAGGGGCAGGCAACAGGGGTTCGAGGCGCGCGAGAACGGATTCGGCGCGGTCGAGGAAAGCAGTGAGTCGGGCGTCCATGAAAACTCCTAGCAGGATTTCAGTTTCTCTGAAGGGCCGCTACGCGCCCGGTTCGCTGGCAAGCCGGCGAGCCGCCCACAGCGGCAATCAACTGAAATGAACAGACAGACCCGCCAGCAGCCAGGGCTGATCGGCTATGCTTGCGCAGCGCACGGAGCAAGTAACCGGCTTGGGACCCATGGATATCAAGTTCACCAATCGCCTGTCATACAAGCAAGCCCGGTTGACAGTCCTGGTCGGCTTCATCCTGGGAACATTGCTCAGTCTCATCCAGATCGGCATCGATTATGCCAGCGAAGACGCGTCCATCAATCGTGAAATTCAGGCGCTGCTGAAGATCAGCCACGACACGGCCTCGCGCATCGCCTACAACATCGACAGCGAACTGGCCCAGGAGCTCACCGGCGGCTTGCTCAAGTCACCGGCACTGATCCGCGCGCGGCTGATCGACAACAACGAGACCGTGCTGGCCGACGCGCAGCGCCCGCGCCTGGAGAGCCGCTACCGGCCGCTGTCGGACTTCCTGTTCGGCGACCAGCGCCAGTTCCAGGACCGGCTGTTCCTCGCCCATATGCCCGACGAGTACCTCGGCACACTCTACCTCGATGTCGACACCTACGCCTTCGGCGGGCGCTTCCTCGACCGTGCCGGGGTCACCCTGGTCAACGGCTTTGCCCGCAGCCTGGTGCTCACCGGCATCCTTCTCGCGCTGTTCTACCTGATGCTGACCAAACCCCTGGTCACGGTGATCGGAGCCTTGAGCGGCAATGATTCGCGCACGCCCAGGCAAACCCGCGTCGACTGCCCCAATGGCCACGAGAATGACGAAATCGGGGTGCTGGTGCGGGTCGCCAACCAGCAGTTCGTCAGCATGGCCACCGAGATCCAGCAACGGCGCAACGCGGAAAACCGCCTCACCCAGTACCTCAACGAGCTTGAAGACATCGTCTCGGCCCGCACCGACGAGCTCAAGGCCAGCAACAGTCGCCTGAGCCAATCCAACCAGGAGCTGGAAGAGGCCCGCCGCCGCGCCCTGGACATGGCCCAGGCACGTGCCGCCTTCCTGGCCAACATGAGCCACGAGATCCGCACCCCGCTCAACGGGATGCTAGGCATGATCGCCCTCTCCCTGGACGGCGGCATGGCCGCCGAGCAGCGCCAGCAACTGTCGATCGCCCACGACTCGGGCAAGGTGCTGGTGGACCTGCTCAACGATATCCTCGACCTGTCGAAGTTCGACGCCGGCCAGCTGGAGCTCGAGCGCATTCCGTTCGACCTGGGGGCGATGGTCGAGGACACCGCCAACCTGCTGTCGCAGAATGCCGCGCCCAGCGTCGAGCTGACCTGCCTGATCGCCCCGGACTTCCCCAGCACGGTGCTGGGCGATCCCACCCGGGTGCGGCAGATCGTCAGCAACCTGCTGTCCAATGCGCTCAAGTTCACCCGCTTCGGCCGCGTCGATGTGCGCCTGACCAGCATCGTCGGCGGCGTGCGCCTGGAAGTCAGTGACACCGGCATCGGCATCCCCGAAGAAGCCCAGGCACGGATCTTCCAACCCTTCACCCAGGCCGGCGCCGGCATCACCCGCCAGTACGGCGGCACCGGCCTGGGGCTGGCCCTGACTCGCAACCTGTGCCAAGCCATGCAGGGGCACCTGCACATCCAGTCCGAAACCGGCTTTGGCAGCCGCTTCAGCGCCGAACTGCCGCTACCTGCCCACACCGAGGCCATCCCGCCGGCGCCGTTGGTTGGGCGTATCGTGGCCCTGGGCAAACCGGGCAGCGGCCTGGCCGAGCTGCTGCAGGAACTGCTGCCGCGCTGGGGCCTGGACTATGCGCGCTTCGACAATGCCGCGCAGCTGGCGGGCAAAACCGTGGACCTGCTGATCACCGACGATCTCGATCATATGCTGGACCTGCGCCCGGCGATCCAGGCGCCGATTCTGCTGGTAACTGCCTACGGCAACTTTCTACCCAGCGAACAGGCCACCCAACTGGCGCCGCTGCACCAGCTGGCCCGGCCGCTGGCGCGCAATGCCCTGTACCAGACGCTACGCCGCACCCTGCAAGGCGAGCCCAACGCGCCGCTGCCCCACGAGGTGCCAGCGTCCAGAGAGCGCCGGGCACGCATCCTGCTGGTGGAGGATAACCCGGTGAACCAGTTGGTGGCCAAAGGCATGCTCGCCAAGCTCGGCTGCCAGGTGCAGGTCGCCGCCCATGGGGCCGAGGCCCTCGAATTGCTGGAGCAGGAACGCTTCGACCTGGTGTTGATGGACTGCAACATGCCGGTGATGGATGGCTACGAGGCCAGCCGGCGCATTCGCCAGAGCGGGCGCTGGCCGGAACTGCCGATCGTCGCGCTGACCGCCAACGCCATGCCCGAGGAACGCGAGCGCTGCCGTGCCGCGGGCATGAACGACTACCTGGCCAAGCCGTTCCGCCGCGAGGAGCTGCTGGCGCTGATCGACCACTGGGCGCCGGTCAGCGGTTGAGCAGCGCCTCGATGGAGGGTTTCAGCGCCTCGGGCTTGGTGGTCGAACCGAAACGGGTAACCTTGCCACTGGCCGGGTCGACCAGGAACTTGGTGAAGTTCCACTTGATGTTCTGCGTGCCCAGCACGCCCGGCGCGCGCCGCTTGAGTTCGACGAACAGCGGGTGGGCATTGGGGCCGTTGACCTCGATCTTGCGAAACAGCGGGAAGCTCACACCAAAGTTGAGCTCGCAGAACTGCGCAATCGCCTTCGCATCGCCCGGCTCCTGCTTGCCAAACTGGTTGCAGGGGAAGCCCAGCACCATCAGGCCGCGCTGGCCGTAGTCCTGCCACAGGCGCTCGAGGCCCTTGTACTGCGGGGTGAAGCCGCACTGGCTGGCGGTGTTGACCACCAGCAGCGCCTTGCCGGCGTAGTCGCCCAGTAATTTCTGCTCACCGGAAAGGGTGACGCAAGGAATGTCCAGCAGTGCATCGGCCATGCGTTTGCTCCTTCAATCGCGGGGTTTGAGGTCCAGGCACACCGAGTTGATGCAGTAGCGCAGGCCGGTCGGTGGCGGGCCATCGGGGAATACGTGGCCCAGGTGGGCATCGCATTGCGCGCAGGTGACTTCGGTGCGGATCATGCCGTGGGAGGTGTCGCGGATCTCGATCATCGCGGCCTCCTCGATAGGTTCGTAGAAGCTCGGCCAGCCACAACCGGAGTCGAACTTGGCCTTCGAGTCGAACAGCGGCAGGTCGCAGCAGATGCAATGGTAGACGCCATTGCCGCGTTCACTGTTGTACTTACCACTGAACGGCCGCTCGGTGCCCTTCAGGCGGCACACCTGGTACTGGGCGGGGTCGAGCATGGCGCGCCACTCTTCCAGTGTCTTGTCGATCTTTTGCATGAATGGACCTCGGCAGGCTGAATTTCACCTCGCACCGTCTTTATTTATGGCGCGGGTGGAACGTATATTAGTTGGCTTTCCCAGCCAGCCAGTCTGGCATGCGCCTCGCCCTTTTCAAACCATTGCCGGCGGCGCGCCGCGCCTTGTCCAACCAGGATCACATCATGCAGTTCAGCAAATCGAACAAGCTCGCCAATGTCTGCTACGACATTCGCGGCCCAGTGCTCAAGCACGCCAAGCGCCTGGAAGAGGAAGGCCACCGCATCCTCAAGCTGAACATCGGCAACCCGGCGCCGTTTGGCTTCGAGGCGCCGGACGAAATCCTGCAGGACGTGATCCGCAACCTGCCCACCGCCCAGGGCTACAGCGATTCGAAAGGCCTGTTCAGCGCGCGCAAGGCGGTGATGCAATACTGCCAGCAGAAGCAGATCGAAGGCGTCGGGATCGAGGATATCTACCTGGGTAACGGCGTGTCCGAGCTGATCGTCATGTCCATGCAGGCCCTGCTGAACAACGGCGACGAAGTGCTGATCCCGGCCCCCGACTACCCGCTGTGGACCGCCGCGGTGAGCCTGGCCGGCGGCAAGCCGGTGCACTACCTGTGCGACGAGCAGGCCGACTGGTTCCCCGACCTGGACGACATCAAGGCCAAGATCACCCCGAACACCAAGGCCCTGGTGATCATCAACCCGAACAACCCGACCGGCGCCGTGTATTCGAAAGAGCTGCTGCTGGGCATGCTGGAGCTGGCGCGCCAGCACAACCTGGTGGTGTTCTCCGACGAGATCTACGACAAGATCCTCTACGACGAGGCCGTGCACATCAGCACCGCGTCGCTGGCCCCGGACCTGCTGTGCCTGACCTTCAACGGCCTGTCCAAGTCGTACCGCGTGGCCGGCTTCCGTTCTGGCTGGCTGATCATCTCCGGGCCCAAGCACCACGCCCAGAGCTATATCGAAGGCATCGACATGCTGGCCAACATGCGCCTGTGCGCCAACGTGCCGGCCCAGCACGCGATCCAGACCGCGCTGGGGGGCTACCAGAGCATCAACGACCTGGTGCTGCCACCGGGGCGCCTGCTCGAACAGCGCAACCGCACCTACGAGCTGCTCAACTCGATCCCGGGCGTGAGCTGCGTCAAGCCCATGGGTGCGCTGTACGCGTTCCCGAAGATCGACCCGAAGGTCTGCCCGATCCACAACGACGAGAAGTTCGTCCTCGACCTGCTGCTGTCGGAGAAACTGTTGATCGTCCAAGGCACAGCGTTCAACTGGCCGTGGCCGGACCACTTCCGCGTGGTGACGCTGCCACGGGTGGACGACCTGGAGCAGGCGATCGGGCGCATTGGCAATTTCCTGCGCACCTACTCGCAGTAAATTCGGTTCGATAGTCAGGGTGGCGCGGAAATCGAGCGCCGCCCGCGTGGCGCTCGTTCCCAAGATCGACACAACGCCCACGCCGAATCCCCTTACATCCTGCAACGCTCTATCCCACGGCACGCCCGGCATCCTCTGCCATACTCCGCCGTACACAGTTTGAAATAGTCGCCCGGTTGAATCGCCGCGCCCTCCCCCTTATATACCCCGCAGTACGCAACAAACTCATCCGTCAGGAGAACGTGACAACCATGATGCGCATTCTGTTGTTTGTAGCCACCAACCTCGCGGTGGTGCTGGTTGCAAGCATTACCCTGAGCCTGTTCGGCTTCAACGGGTTCATGGCAGCCAACGGGGTTGACCTCAACCTCGGCCAACTGCTGGTCTTCTGCGCCGTGTTCGGTTTCGCTGGCTCGCTGGTCTCGCTGTTCATCTCCAAGTGGATGGCGAAGATGACCACCGGCACCCAGATCATCACCCAGCCTCGCACCCGCCATGAGCAGTGGCTGCTGCAGACCGTCGAGGAGCTGTCCCGCGAAGCCGGCATCAAGATGCCCGAGGTGGGCATTTTCCCGGCTTACGAGGCCAACGCCTTCGCCACCGGCTGGAACCGCAACGACGCCCTGGTAGCGGTATCGCAAGGCCTGCTCGAGCGCTTCTCGCCCGACGAGGTGCGCGCGGTGCTGGCCCACGAGATCGGCCACGTGGCCAATGGCGACATGGTCACCATGGCGCTGGTGCAAGGCGTGGTGAACACCTTCGTGATGTTCTTCGCCCGCATCATCGGCAACTTCGTCGACCGGGTGATCTTCAAGAACGAAGAAGGCCACGGCATCGCCTATTTCGTTGCCACCATCGTCGCCGAGCTGGTGCTGGGCATCCTCGCCAGCATCATCGTCATGTGGTACTCGCGCCGCCGCGAGTTCCGCGCCGACGAAGCCGGCGCCCACCTGGCCGGTACTGGCGCGATGATTGGCGCCCTGCAGCGCCTGCGCTCCGAACAGGGCCTGCCGGTGCACATGCCCGACACCCTGAAGGCCTTCGGCATCAACGGCGGCCTCAAGCACGGCCTGGCCGGCCTGCTGATGAGCCACCCGCCGCTGGAAGACCGCATCGACGCCCTGCGCCGTCGCGGCTGATCCCGGCAGCAACAAGCAAGGGCGACTTCGGTCGCCCTTGCTTGTTTGCGATACCCCTTTAGAAAGTCGGCCTTGCCGGTGTTCGCCGGCAAGGTCGGCTCCTACCGACTCAAGCGGTACACCCGCTCGACCAGGCTCGATACGCCAGCCTTGATGAACTTCGGGCTCTCCTCGATAATCTCCCGCCCCTCAACTTCAACAACCCGCCACCCGGCAAACCCTGCACGCACTTCGGCATCCGGCACAGAGAACGGCGGCCCGTCGATCAACGCCTGGTCGTAATCCAGGGTCACCAGTACCCCGCGACACGCCGCCGGCAACTTCGCGCCCAGCAACGCCATGTAGCGCTCGCGCATCCCAGGCGGCAGCGCAATCAAGGCCGCCCGGTCATACACCCCCGCGCAATCGGCAAGATCCTCGGCGCGCAAGGCAAACACATCCCCACACCAGATCTCCACCTCATCACTGCGCCAGGCCTCGAACACGCCGTGCTGCGTCACCTGCGCCGGCAACCCATGCTCAGTGAAGAAATCTTCCACCGCGCGCCGCGACAGCTCCACGCCCATCACTCGATACCCCTGCGCGGCCAGCCAGAGCATGTCCAGGCTCTTGCCGCACAAAGGCACCAGCACCCGCGCTCCGGGGGCCAGCCCCAGCGCCGGCCAGTGCGCCTGCAGGTACGGGTTCACCTGGGGTTGGTGAAAGCCGATCTGGTTGTCCGCCCATCGCTTGTGCCAGAACGCTGGCTCCATGATCCCTCCCGGTTTTTCGATAGGTAACCGTAAAAACTTATATTGGATCTCGATCGTTGGCTGACCGAAGATGGGCCATCTTACCTGCCAGGACTTCGCCATGCTGCCCAGCCTGTTCATCTCCCATGGTTCCCCCATGCTCGCCCTGCAACCCGGCGCCAGCGGCCCGGCCCTGGCCGCCCTGGCCCGCGCACTGCAGCGCCCGAAGGCGATCGTGGTGGTGTCGGCGCACTGGGAGAGCCGCGAGCTGCTGGTGATGAGCAACCCACAACCACCGACCTGGCACGACTTCCACGGCTTCCCGCCAGCCCTGTACGCCGTGCAGTACCCCGCGCCCGGCGCGCCGGAACTGGCCCGGCAGGTCGCCGAGCGCCTGGGCGCGCGGCTGGATGCGCAACGGCCTTTCGACCACGGCGCCTGGGTGCCGCTATCGCTGATGTATCCACAGGCCGACATCCCGGTCATCCAGGTGTCTCTGCCCAGCCAGGCCGGCCCGGCCCTGCAACTGAAGGTCGGGCAGGCGCTGTCGACACTACGCGAGGAAGGCATCCTGCTGATTGGTTCGGGCAGCATCACCCACAACCTGGGCGAGCTGGACTGGCATGCCGGGCCAGATACGGTCGAGCCCTGGGCGCTGACATTTCGCGACTGGGTGGTGGCGCGCTTGCAGGTGAACGACCAGGCCGCGCTGCTGGACTATCGCCGACAGGCGCCATTCGCGGTACGCAATCACCCCAGCGATGAGCACCTGTTGCCGCTGTACTTCGCCATGGGCGCCGGCGCACAGTTCGGCATCGTTCACCAGGGCTTCACCCTGGGGGCGTTGGGCATGGACATCTATCGGTTCGACTGAGCCACGCAGGGGCGCCTAGACACCCCACTCCAAACAAAGATATAGCCTTCCGTCGCACCAGACAGGTCCTACAACACCTCCTCGATTGTCACTGTTAGCGTTCGGCCTTTACCGCCTCGACAAGGACATCGGATGTTCACCCCCTCCCCTCCGGAGCGTCTGCGCCTGTTCGCCGACGCCCTGCCCCGCGGCGCGCACGTGCTCGCCTTCAGCGGCGCAGAAGGCATCAGCACCCTGTACGGGTTCGATATCGAGCTGGTCAGCGAAAGCACCAGCCTGGCACTGCAGACCCTGCTCGACCAGCCGGCATTCCTCGCCTTCGACGACCAGGGTCGAGGTGTGCACGGTATGCTGGCGCGTGCACGCCTGGGCACTGTCGGCCAGCGCCTAACCCATTACCACCTCAGGCTGGTGCCCCGCATGGCGCGCCTGGAACTACGCCACAACCACCGGATATTCCAGCAGCGCACGGTGGCGCAGATCGTCGGCCAGGTGCTCAAGGAACACGGCATCCTCGCCGATGCCTGCCAGTTCCGCCTCGAGGCGCCCTTCCCGCCTCGCGACTATTGCGTGCAGTACGGCGAAACCGACCTGGCCTTCATCGAACGGCTGTGCCAGGAAGAGGGCATCCATTATCGCTTCGAGCACGCCCCCGACGGCCATCGGGTGGTGTTCAGCGATCACCAGATGCACTTTCCCCACCTGCCGCAGCCACTGGCCTTCGTCCCGGAAAACGGCCTCAACGCCAATACCGCCGTGGCCAGCGCCTTCTCCCTGGCGTTCGAATCCAGCGTGGAGCGGGTCGAGCTGCGCGACCACGACTTTCGCAAGAGCGCCACCGCCCTGGCCTACACCAGCCGGGCCGGCGACACGCCCGCCCGGGAACACTACACCTACCCCGGCGGCCTGCTGCAAACGGTCGACCAGGGCCGTGGCCGCGCCCTGGCACAGCGCACCCTGGAACGCTGCCGCGCCAGGCAGTGCACGGCCGACGGGGCCAGCGACGAGCCAGGCCTGGTCAGCGGGCACCTGGTGAACCTGACCGGCCACCCGCAGGCGGCGTGCAACCAGCGGTGGCTGCTGACCAGCGTGGCGCACAAAGGGCAGCAACCGCAGGTACTGGAAGAGAACGCCACCGCCGACGCCACCGCGCACTACACCAATACCTTCACCGCCATGCCGTGGGACACGATCTACCGCCCGCCCCTGAGCCACGCCAAGCCCCGTGTGCCGGCCAGCCAGGAAGCCCGGGTGACCGGCCCCCAGGGCGAGGAGGTGTACTGCGACGCCTTCGGCCGGGTCAAGGTGCAGTTCCACTGGGACCGCGAAGGCCGTGGCGACGAGCACAGCAGTTGCTGGTTGCGGGTCGCCTCGGGCTGGGCGGGCGACCGCCACGGCGCGCTGACCGTGCCACGGGTCGGCATGGCCGTGCTGGTCAGCTTCCTCGACGACGACCCCGACCAGCCGGTGATCAGCGGCTGCCTGCCCGACAGCCTGCACCTGCCGCCCTATCCCCTGCCCGACTACAACAGCCGCACCGTGCTGCGCAGCCGTAGCCTGGGCGGTGGCGGCGGCTACAACGAGCTGTCCATGGACGACCGCGCCGGCCAGGAACGGGTCTACCTGCGCGCCCAGCGCGACCTGGAGGAGCGCATCGAGCAGGACAGCCACCTGTACATCGGCCGCCAGCGCCATGCGCTGATCAAGGGCACCAGCCAGGTCACGCTGGAAGACGAGGACCACCGCACGGTCAGCGGGGCACGCAAGGTACTGCTGCGCACCGATGACCACCTGACCGTCGAGCAGGCCAGCCAGACCCGCGTCGGCACGGTGCTGCTGCAGCACGCGGGCCAGCGGGTGCAGGTGAGCGCCGATGGCGAGGTGCTGGTGGAGGGCGGCAACAGCATCAGCTTGAAAGTCGCGGGCCAGCACCTGCTTATCAACGCCAACGGCATCTTCGCCAGCAGCCCGGTGCAGATCGGCGGGGCGCCTGTCACCGGCCTGCCGACCGCGCCGGCACTGCCGGGGCAGCAGGCCGGGCAAGCTGCGCCGGTGGCGCTGTCGGCCCCCGTATCCGCCTGGCAACGGACACTGTTTAACACCAGCCAGGCCACCGCCAGCGATTACTGCCCGCTGTGCGAAAGCTGCCGCGACGGCCTGTGCCTGCCGGCGGGAGGTGCCCGATGAGCGCGATCTCCCCCTGGCAGTGGATAACCCGCCAGCGCGCCCAGGGCCGCGATATCGCCCTGGTGCTGGATGCCCATGTCGAGGCGCGCCAGACGCTGATGGGCAGCTTGCCCCCCGACCGTCGCCAGGTGCTGTACCAGCAGACCGACGCTGCCTACCTCGCGCTCCATGGGCCAGCCTGCTTCCTGGTCGGCGAGGCCGAGGTCCGGCTGATCCAGCCGCTGCTGGAGCTGCCGGACGATCACTGGGGCTGGCTGGCCAGCCTGGCGCCGGGCGACCTGCCAGCCTGGGTCGAGCACTGGCGCGCACGCTTGCTGGTCGGCGAGCCGCCACAGCGGGCGCTGTACCGCTTCCACGACAACCGCGTGCTGGCCCGTGGCCTGGCCGCGGCCCGGGCGACGTTGCCGGCCTACCTCGGGCAGGCCATCAGTGTGTGTTACTGGCAAGGGCAGGCCTGGGCGACGCTGGACAACCCCGCGCCGGGCGCCCATCCGCTGCCAAACGAGCCCGCCTGGCTGCAACTGCCCGCGCCGAATGTCACGGGCCCGGTGGCCCGGGCCAATGCCCATCGCTACCTCTACAGCCACCACTTGCCGGCGTACCTGGCCCTGGCCGAGCGCCAACCGCCCCGTGCCTGGCTGCAACGGCAGTTGCAGCGCGCGCAGGACTGGGGGTGGCACGCGCCGGCGCAGATCGAGTTCCTGCTGGTGCTCAGCCTTCGTTCGCCCGGCTTCGAACTGCCTCGGGAATGCGCGCCGCTCTTCGGCGAATCGCCCCAGGCCCACGTGGATCGTTTGCGTCGGCATACGTTGATTTGAGTACAGAGGCAAAGATGAACAGCACTGCAATCAAAAGCTTCATGTGGGTAGGCATCACGCTAATGGCCGGATGCACTGACAAAACGCCCAACACCTTTACATTGATTGGCGAACTCCCCCCCAACTTTTCCTATACCGCTTCGACGGTGTATGTGCCCGAGCCGGGAAAAGAATGCGCCGTGACCGATTGGCGCCGGAGCATGCCGTCGTTCAATCGAAAGCGAGACGTACCGTACAACCCGGTAGCTATTGTCGAAATCCGCAAAGTCATCAAAGGCTGCCAGATGATACTGGACATAATAAAAATCACGATCATTGCCAAATATGGCGATAAATTTCACCAGCAAAGCAGTGACCATGCCAACATTGGTACATATATAACACTGGAAGACAAATACCGGCGCACGCTGCAATCCAACACCGAGGATACCTTTTACGGGGTTTGCCAATGGTTGTTCCGTACAGCCAGCGAAGTCCGAAATATTCGCAAGATCCTCGATTGTAAAAAGGACAACGAGCGCGGAGAAAAACGCCGCGGCAAACCTTTTGCTGCCTACACGCTTGATCAACTACCCGGCAAAACAATAAGAATGAACTTACGACTAGCTGACACGGAGCGCCCCTACTTCAAAGATACCTGGGTGGAGTTCCCTAACGGTTGGAAGCGATGCCTGGGCGAAGGAATGGCAGATCTTCATGCTTACTGCTGGGGAAACCACACAGACTTCAGCGAATTCATCATGCCCGATGGAAGGCTTTGCACTATCTACCCAGGTTGCAAGGAGTAACCAATGAGCACAGATAACAAATTGAATGAAGAACTGCTTGCACCCTTAAATAGCATGATGCTGGCCTGCCCTACCCGGGGAGAGCAGACTAGTTTTCAATTAGTCGACGAGATGGGGGATGGCACGTCTTATGCCGGCATATTTTTTGAAGCCTTCGACATTGAAGGCGAACACTATAGTGGCTATTTAGATGCCAGTGGCAAAGGAGAAATAGACAATCACTTTACCGGACCAGTCTCGTTGGTTTTTACAACCGAATTTTCTGGAAATAGCAAAATTCATGCAACTTTAAAGACACGTGAAGACTATCCTCTGAAAATAACCGAGCTTCAGGTACGCGCCGAAAACACCCGTCACTTGAATCGTGATGCCTCCAGAACCACCAGCAATCCAGCTCAAGCCCACGCTGACCACTTCTATCAAGTGGAAGTCCGAGAGCTCGTCCGCCATAACAGTCATCTCCCGCCCCTGTCCGCACGCGCCTTCCCTCCCCCAAAAGCCATCAACGTACTCATGGAGGAACATGGCCGATACGGCGTCGGGCTGATGCCAGGCAAGCACACCGTACTGGAGGTTCGCCCGCTGCGGGCACTCAGGCCGATGCTGTCGTTCGATCCCGCATTCTGTGCACTGAACCTGTACCAGTTGGCCTTGATGGCAACGCTTAGCTACACCCCCTTCGGCCAGAAACCGACCGAGCACCCGGTGCTGGCACCCTCGGTCAGCTTCCCCCATGTGCCAACCATAGGTAACTGGTTTGGCAAGGCACTGGCCAGCTCCGAGGAAATCTGGCGGGTTGATGCCTCCCAACAGCAGGAGTGTTTCCCACTGTACGAAGATGTTCCTTATTCCGAGCGCTGGGAGATCGTGCCTTTCGATCCTGAGTTATACGCTGCCAATGACCCGGCATTGGGAAAGGATCAGGAGAATCCCGCCAAGATTCATTTCCTGGACGACAGAGGCGACATCGATACCACCGATACCCAGGCATTCATTACCCACAATGCCGAAGTGCTGGTGATCGCGATTCGCGGCACCAGCGAATTTCCCGAAGACGTCATACGCGATGTCGATGCATTGCAAGTGCCTTTCACTGAGGGCAAGGGACAGGTACATCGGGGCTTCTACGAATCGGCCCAGAAGGCCTACCAATTCGCCTCGCTATACCTGGACAAGTTTCACCAATCCCAACAACTGTTCATCTGTGGCCATAGCCTCGGCGGCGCCGTGGCATTGCTGCTCGCCGAAATGCTCCGCCGCTCTACCCCCGGCCTTACCCTCCAGCTCTACACCTACGGCGCCCCACGCGCCGGCGACACCTCCTTCATGAACGGCGCCGCCGACCTGGTCCACCACCGGGTCGTCTTCGCCAACGACCCGGTGCCCAGCCTTCCACCACCCTGGCTGAACACCCGCTGGGACGTGCTCAAGGCCGGCCTGCTCGCCACCTTGGCCCGCGCACCGTTCGGCCTCGACATGCTGCAGGCAGGGCTGGTGAACCGCGATGGCGAGCAATACGAACACCACGGCAAGCTTTGGCATTTCATGCCGGTGCATTTCGTCGGTGGCGAGCGCTCGGCGATCCTCTGGTCGCCCGGTTGCCAAGCCATCACCGAGCGCGGCCTGTGCAACCGCGTGCTGAACACCGAGGCCGGGCTTCCGGAGCGGGCCTTGCTTGGCCAGATGCTGGGGGCTGGCGACCACACCATGGTCGCCAGCTATGTCCCCGGCTGCTGGGCGACCTTGCGCCGCTACCAGCAGGCCCTGGGCAACCAGACCCCGGCGGTGACCCTGCGCGAACTCACGTTGATCGACGAAACCCTGGAGTCGATCAGGGCACAGTTCGCCAAACGCCACGCCACCCTCCTGCGCACCCAGCCGGCGCGCTGGGCCCTCGAACTCGGCATGCTCAGCCACGAGATGGAGCAGATCCAGGCCACCCGCCAGCGCATGGCCACCTTGCGCCACAGGCCCATCAGCGAAAAGGACGTGTACGGTTCCCTGGCTGGCCAGCCGCAACTCGCAGAGGCCCTGGCCCGCTGGCAGGCACACCCGAAGAATCAGCGCCTGGAACTGCTGGCCCAGGCCCCCACCGAGATCAAACCCAAGCGGCCGGACATCGAGGTGGTCACTTACGACCAGATCCTCACCAGCCTGGACGACCCACTGGACCTCATCTAAAAAAAATCCCCGACCAAGGCCGGGGATTTTTTCATTGCAGCGCCAGGATCAATCCTCGCGGTAGCGACGCAGCTTCAGCTGCTTGCCGGCCACGCGGGTATCCTTGAGCTTGGTCAGCAGACGCTCCAGGCCATCTTCCGGCAGCTCGATCAGGCTGAAGCTGTCACGCACCTGGATGCGGCCGATGGCATCGCGGGCCAGGCCACCCTCGTTGAGGATTGCGCCCAGCAGGTTCTTGGCGGCGATGCCATCACGGGCACCCAGGGCGGTACGGCAACGCACGCGGCCTTCGGCCAGCGGCATCGGCGCGCGACGTTCGCGGTCACCACGGTCGCCACGGTCGCTGCGCTCACCACGCTCGGTACGCTCACCGCTGCGCTCGCGCGGGGTGTAGGTGGGTACCAGCGGTTGCTCGCGCTCGACGGTAGCGAGGTCCAGCGCCTGGCCATTGGTGGCCTTGCGCAGCAGGGCGGCGGAAAGTGCACGCGGGCTGCAACCCAGGGCGGCGGTCAGGCGGTCGAACAGCTCGCCATGGGTGGCTTCCGCTTCGGCTACCAGCGGCGCCAGGCTGTTGGTCAGCTTCTTGATGCGGGCATCCAGCACGGCCTGGGCATTCGGCAGGCGCGCTTCGGCGACCTTCTGCCCGGTGACGCGCTCGATGACCTGCAGCATGCGGCGCTCACGCGGGGTGACCAGCAGCAGCGCACGACCTTCGCGACCGGCACGGCCGGTACGGCCGATACGGTGCACGTAGGACTCCGGGTCGTACGGCATGTCTACGTTGAACACGTGGGTGATGCGCGGTACGTCCAGGCCTCGGGCGGCGACGTCGGTGGCGACGACGATGTCCAGGCGGCCATCCTTGAGCGAGTCGATCACGCGCTCACGCTGGTTCTGGGCGATGTCGCCGTTCAGCGCGGCAGCCTTGTAGCCCTTGGCTTCCAGCGCGGCGGCCAGGTCCAGGGTGGCTTGCTTGGTACGCACGAAGGCGATCAGCGCGTCGAATTCTTCCACTTCCAGCAGGCGCAGCACGGCCGGGATCTTCTGGTCGGCGTGGACCATCAGGTGGGCCTGATCGATCGCGGTGACGGTTTGCGTCTTGCTCTGGATCTTGACGTGCTTGGGCTCGCGCAGGTGACGCTCGGCGATCGAACGGATCGACGACGGCAGGGTGGCGGAGAACAGCACGGTCTGGCGCGAGGCAGGGATGGCATCGAAGATCACTTCGAGGTCGTCCATGAAGCCCAGCTTGAGCATTTCGTCGGCTTCGTCCAGTACCAGGTACTGCACGGTGGACAGGACTTTCTCGTCGCGACGCAGGTGGTCGCACAGGCGGCCCGGGGTGGCGACGACGATCTGTGCGCCATTGCGAATGGCACGCAGTTGTGGGCCCATCGGGGCACCACCGTACACAGCCACCACGTTAACGCCCGGCATCTGCTTGGCGTAGGTTTCGAAAGCGGTGGCTACTTGCAGCGCCAACTCACGGGTTGGCGCCAGGATCAGGGCTTGCGGTTCGCGCTTGCTCACGTCGATCTTGTTGAGGATCGGCAGGGCGAAGGCAGCGGTCTTGCCGGTGCCAGTCTGCGCCTGGCCGATCATGTCGTGACCGGCGAGGATGATCGGGATCGACTGTTGCTGGATGGCCGACGGCTCTTCATAGCCGGTGGCCAGGACGGCAGCAACGATGTTCGGATTGAGTTCGAGAGCGGCGAATCCGCCGGTTTCCTGGGTCATGGGTCTGCCTCTAGGTGCATCCGCAAAGACCCATGCTCCAAAGCTGCACATGCCTTGAAAGACCAAACGGTCACCCAGGCAGCTTTGGCGGCGGGGATTTGCGAAAACGATTGAAATAGGAACGTCTTGGGAAGGTCCGCCTAGCGGACGCGCAGCCGAAGCTGGGTTCGGAGGATTTGCACCACCTGATTTGAGGTCCGCTAAAAGACCGGCGCGTACTATACCCGAATCTGGCGAAAACCGTGAGAAATATTTCGAGCAAAAGGGCCATCAGGTGGCCACCCTTGCCGAGGCGCTGAATCGTTTCCATCACTGTTCGCCGGCAAGCCGGCCATTTGGGGGAGAACGCACGGTTCGCAGGAGCCGGTTTGCCGGCGAACCTGGCGGCTCAGGTCGCCGGGCGAACCTCTTTGATCAGGTACTCCAGCGAATACCCCAACTGCGGCGCCAGCACTTCGGCCCGAACCCGCAGCCCGTCGATATCCAGCGTTTGCTCGAGATCGGCCGGCACCAGCAGGATCACGTTGCCCTCCTTCACCGGCAGCTCCCAGTAGTGCCGGTGGTACAGGCCACGCAGCAACGCCGCCCCCAATGGTCGGCCATCATCCCCCGCCCACTGGTTGATCACCAGCCAGCCACCGGGGTTGAGCTGCTTCTGGCAATTCTCCAGGAAGCCCCAAGCCAGGTGCCCGACCCCAGGCCCGGTGTCGGTATACAGGTCGACGAACAGCAGGTCGGCCTTTTCCGCCGTGGGCAGCAGCTCAATGGCATCCCCCACCCGCACATAAAGGCGCGGGTCGTCGTCCAGCCCCATGTACTCCATGGCCAGGCGCGGCACGTCCGGGCGCAGTTCGATGGCCTCGACATCCTCCAGCGGTAGATACTTCAGGCAGGCTTGGGTGAGAGTGCCGGCGCCCAGGCCCAGGAACAGCGCACTCTCCGGCTGCTCATGGCACAACGCGCCGACCAGCATCGCGCGGGTGTAGTCGTACTCCAGCCAGCTGGGGTCGGCGACGAAGGTGCAGCTTTGCTCGATGGCATCACCGAACTCGAGGAAGCGGTAATCCTCCACCTCGTACACGCTGATCACGCCAAAGGCATCTTCGACTCGGGCCAGCAGCCGCTCTTCCCGCTCCATCGCCATCCCTACCACCTACCCGCGCAAAACGCGTATTGTCCGCCAATGCCGGTGGTGCAACAAGCGCACTGCCAGCGGTACCATGGCAGGTACGACTGAACCGACACTTATGGATAGAGCATTCGATGACCCAACCCTGGACCCCCGACAGCTGGCGCGCCTTGCCGATCCAGCAGCAACCGAGCTACCCCGACGCCGCCCATCTACTGAAGGTGGAGCAGACGCTGGCCAGCTACCCGCCGCTGGTGTTCGCCGGCGAGGCCCGTGAGCTGCGCCGGCAGTTCGCCGAGGTTACCCAGGGCCGGGCCTTCCTCCTCCAGGGTGGCGACTGCGCCGAAAGCTTCGCCGAATTCTCGGCGGCGAAGATCCGCGACACCTTCAAGGTGCTGCTGCAGATGGCGATTGTCATGACCTTCGCCGCCGGCTGCCCGGTGGTCAAGGTCGGGCGCATGGCCGGCCAGTTCGCCAAGCCGCGCTCCTCGGGCGATGAAACCATCGGCGACATCACCCTGCCGGCCTACCGTGGCGACATCGTCAACGGTATCGGTTTCGACGCCGCCAGCCGCATCCCCGACCCCGAACGCCTGCTGCAGGCCTACCACCAGGCCACTGCCAGCCTCAACCTGCTGCGCGCCTTCGCCCAGGGCGGTTTCGCCGACCTGCACCAGGTGCACAAGTGGAACCTGGACTTCATCGCCAACTCGGCGCTGGCCGACAAGTACCACCAATTGGCCAACCGTATCGACGAAACCCTGGCGTTCATGCGCGCCTGCGGCCTGGACACTGCGCCGCAGCTGCGCGAGACCAGTTTCTTCACCGCCCACGAAGCGCTGCTGCTCAACTATGAAGAAGCCTTCGTGCGCCGCGACAGCCTGACCGGCGACTACTACGACTGCTCGGCGCACATGCTGTGGATCGGCGACCGCACCCGCCAGCTCGACGGCGCCCATGTCGAGTTCCTGCGCGGCGTGCACAACCCGATCGGGGTCAAGGTCGGCCCGAGCATGAACACCGAAGACTTGATCCGCCTGATTGACGTACTCAACCCGGACAACGACCCGGGCCGCCTCAACCTGATCGTGCGCATGGGCGCCGGCAAGGTCGGCGACCACCTGCCGGGGCTGATCCGCACCGTCCAGCGCGAGGGGCGCCAGGTGTTGTGGAGCTCCGACCCGATGCACGGCAACACCATCAAGGCCAGCAGCGGCTACAAGACCCGCGACTTCGCGCAAATTCTCGACGAGGTGAAGCAGTTCTTCCAGGTGCACCAGGCCGAGGGCAGCCATGCCGGCGGCATCCATATCGAAATGACCGGGCAGAACGTCACCGAATGCATCGGCGGTGCCCGCCCGATCACCGAGGACGCCCTGTCCGACCGTTACCACACTCACTGCGACCCGCGCATGAACGCCGACCAGTCGCTGGAGCTGGCCTTCCTGATCGCCGAAACCCTCAAGCAGGTACGCCGCTGAGCAACGCCTGACGCAGCCGTCTGCCCTCCTCGCGGGGGCAGTTCAGTTGCACCTGCTCCAGGCCCAGCCACCCCGCCAGGCGCCACAGCTCCGTGGCCAACGCCTGGTAGCCCTCCTCATCCAGCCCCGATGGTTCCTCGTGCACCGCATGCACCGCCAGGCGCCCGTGGGCGCGTTCGGCGCGCAGGTCCAGGCGTGCGGCGATGTGCTCGTCGTAGAGAAATGGCAACACGTAGTAGCCATACACCCGTTTGTGCGCCGGGGTGTAGATTTCGAGGCGATAGCGGAAGTCGAACAGGCGCTCGGTGCGGCTGCGCTCCCAGACCAGCGAGTCGAACGGCGAGAGCAAGGCGCTGGCCGCGATGCGCCTGGGTATTCGGGGTATCCCCGCCAGGTAGCCGGGCTGTTTCCAGCCTTGTACCGTGCAGGCCTGCAGATGCCCCTCTTCCAGCAGGTCGGCGACGGCGGCCTTGCTCTGTTGCGGTGACAGGCGGAAGTAATCGCGCAAGTCCTGTTCGGTGGCCACGCCCAGCGCAGTGGCTGCGTGCAACAACAGGCTCCGGTGCGCCTCGCGCTCATCCGGGGGCGACTGGTCGAGGATGGCTGGGGGCAGAACCCGTTCCGGCAGGTCGTAGAGGCGTTCAAAGCCGCGGCGCCCGGCCACGGTGACCTCGCCTGCGGCGAACAGCCATTCCAATGCGTGCTTCTCTTCGCTCCAGTCCCACCAGGGGCCGGCCCGCTCCTCACGGGTCGAAAGGCTGCCCGCGCCCAGCGCGCCCTGGTCGCGCACGGCGGCCATTACCCGCTCGATCACATCGCGACGCTCACGACCGAAGGCTGCCAGTTGCCGATAGATGCCTTTGCCTTCGCGGGCGTGCGCCATGCGCCAGCGCATGGCCGGATACAGCTCCAGCGGCAACAGCGAGGCTTCGTGCCCCCAATATTCGAACAGTCGGCGCTGGCGCCTCTGGCCCCAGGCGAGCTGGTCGAGCAAGGCTGGCGAATAGTCGCCCAGGCGGGAGAACAGCGGCAGGTAATGGGAACGCACCAAGGCATTGACCGAGTCGATCTGCACCACGCCCAGGCGCCGGAGCATGCGTTTGAGATTGGCCAGGGTGGCCGGCGTGTCGGGCGTTTTGCCGAACCCCTGGGCGGACAAGGCCAGGCGGCGGACCTGCTGGATGGACAGTTCGAGGGGCAATGGATGTACCTCCGGTTGATCTGCAACCCTTCTGGTGTCTGCACCAGAGCATTCGCGGCTGAAGTCGCGCCTACAAACAACGGTGAACCTGTAGGAGCGGCTTCAGCCGCGAAGAGGCCCTCATGGTCTTCTCATTTACGCAGCGGGTCCTCCCAGAAATGCCGCTCGGCCTCCTGCTGGATATCGGCCCGCGACAATCCCAGGTCGTGCAGCGTGGCATCGCTCAGGCGCGCCAGTTCATCACGCTGGCGATGCAGTTCGTACCAGCGCACCAGCAACCCGCCCGCATCGTGCAGCCAGTGGTTGAGTGCGGACACAGGCTGGTGAGCAACGTTGAAATGACCTTTCATCTTGACGCCCTCCTTGTGGATGGCTCCAGTCTCTTCCCAGGCCTAAGATCAATCCAACGAATGTTTCTGATGCCATGCATCTCGGAGATTGATGCAATGTCCCAGTATCAGAGTCTCGACGCCGACGTGCTGCGCACCTTCGTCGCCATCGCCGAGCAAGGCGGCTTCACCCGCGCCGGCGAGGTGGTCAACCGCACGCAATCCGCCGTCAGCATGCAGATGAAGCGCCTGGAAGAGGACATCCTGCAGCGTCAGCTGTTCGAGCGCGATGGCCGCCAGGTGCGCCTGACCGCCGAAGGCCAGGTCCTGCTGGGCTATGCCCGGCGCATCCTCAAGCTGCACGGCGAGGTGTTCAACACCCTGCGCATGCCGCACATGGTCGGGGTGGTGCGCATCGGCACGCCGGACGACTATGCCATGCGCTACCTGCCGACCATTCTTTCCAGCTTTGCCCAGGACTACCCGCTGATCCACGTCGAAGTGCACTGTGACTCCTCCAAGCAGTTGATGCTGCGCCAGGACCTGGACCTGACCATCGTCACCCGCGAACCGGGCAACGAAGTGGGCCAAATGCTACGCCAGGAACGCCTGGTCTGGGCCGCGGCGCACGGTTTCTGCCCCGAAGAGCAACGGCCGATGCCCCTGGCGCTGTTCAACACCGATTGCTTCTGCCGCGCCTGGACCTGCAACGCGCTGGAGCAACGCGGCATCGAGTACCGCATCGCCTATACCAGCCCAAGCCTGGCGGCGATCTTCGCCATCGTCAGCGCCGGGCTGGCGGTGACCGCGCAGTTGCGCAGCCTGGTGGGCGACGACCTGCGCATGCTTGGGGAGGAGGAAGGCTTGCCGCAGCTGCACATGGCCAATGTGATGCTGTTGCGCAATACGCAGAGCCAGTCGCCAATCACCGACTGCATGGCCGAGTACATCGTCGAAGGGTTCAAGTAGGCGAAGGGTCGCAGAGCGGCCCCCGGCCATCTAGAGCTCGACCCCGAGCATCACTGCACACAGCACGAGAAACACACAGAACAGCGTGCGCAACGCCTTCTCCGGCAACGCATGGGCCAACTTCACCCCCCAACTGATACTGAGCAAACCACCCACCGCCAACGGCAGCCCGACGCTCCAGTCGACACTCTGGTGCAACCCGTAGGTCAGCAGTGTCACCATGGTGCTCGGCGCCGCCAGCGCCAGCGACAGCCCCTGGGCCACCACCTGGGTGGTGCCGAACACGCTAGTCAGGATCGGCGTGGCCACCACCGCGCCGCCCACGCCGAACAGCCCGCCCATGGTCCCGGCGAAGCTGCCCAGCACACCGAGCCAAGGCCACGGGTAGCGCAGCTCGTTGCTCGCTGGCCTGACCGGCAGGAACATCCGCGCCACGTTCCACAGCGCCAAGGCCACCAGGAACCCGACGAAGTACAGGCGCATCGACTGGGCGTCGATGCCCACCGCCCAGATCGAACCCAGCCACGCAAACAGGAAACTGCACAGCGACAACGGCACTGCATGGCGCAACTCGATACGGTTGCGCTGGTGGTAACGCCACAACGCCAACAGTACGTTGGGCACCACCATCACCAGCGCGGTGCCCTGGGCCAGTTGCTGGTCAAGGCCAAACAGCACACCCAGCGCCGGGATGGCGATCAGCCCACCGCCAATACCGAACAGCCCACCCAAGGTGCCCAGCGCGGCACCCAACACGATATACATCAACCACTCGATCATCAGTGCCTCGATCACCCGCGTTCAAAGAGGCAGGCATGCTAACCAGCGACGGCTGGCGGGGAAACGCACAGCAGCGCACAATGGCTTTGCGAACTACGCAAAGGCATAGCCATGAGCCCCGATATCCTCACCGAACAACTGAGCCTGTTTCTCGACGTACTGGAGACCGGCAGCTTCTCCGCTGCGGCCCGGCGTCATCCGTTGACCCCCTCCGCCGTGGCCCGGCGCATCGATAACCTGGAAAGCGCCGTGGGCAGCCGGCTGTTCTCGCGCAGCACCCATGCCGTGCGCGCGACCCCGGCGGGCAATGCATTCGCCGAACGGGCCCGGCGCATCATCGAAGAGTTGCGCCTGGCCCGTGCCGAGGCGGTGTCGCTGAGCAACGCCCCCGAGGGGCTTATCCGTATCGACGCCCCCGCCGCCTTTGGCCGCCGCCACCTGGCCCCGGCCATTGCCGACTTTCTGGTGGCCTACCCCGGGCTCGACGTGCAACTGCGCCTGATCGACAGCTTCGTCGACCTGCAGGGCAGTCACCTGGGCGAGGTCGACCTGGTGCTGCGCGCCGGCCCCCTGGCCGACACCCGCCTGGTCGCCACACCGCTGGCCTACATGGTGCGCATCGCCTGCGCCAGCCCCACCTATCTGGCCAGCCGGGGGGTGCCGGCTTGCCCCAGCGAACTGCCTGGGCATGACGGTCTCGACTGGGACGGGCTGGCCCCGCCCTTTGCCTGGCGCTTCAGCGTCGACGGCCAGGTGCGCCTGTACCGCCCGGCACGCATGCGCATGGCCGCCAACAATGCCGAGACCTTGCTGTTCGGCGCCCTGGCCGGGCTGGGCATCGCCCACCTGCCCACCTGGTTGATCAGTGACTACCTGCTGCGTGGCGAGCTGATCCCGCTGTTCTGCGACAACGGTTTGCCCGAACCGGAAACCAGTGGCATCTACGCCCTGCGCCTTGAACATGAAACGAACTCTCGCAGCCGCTTGCTGCTCGAATTCCTCAAGAGCCGATTCAGCCCGGTGCCCCCCTGGGACCTGGCCCTGCGCAGCGAGCTGCGCTGGCAATGAGCGCGCAAGACATTGGCGTGCTAGATTTTACAACTCAGACGACTCAAGGACCTGCATGAACGCCGACACCCAAGCCCCCTGCGCCGAGCTGCTGCTGGACAACCAGGTCTGCTTTGCCCTGCACTCCACGTCGCTGCTGATGACCAAGGTCTACAAGCCCCTGCTGCAAGCTCTGGGCCTGACCTACCCGCAGTACCTGGCCATGCTTGTGCTGTGGGAACAGGACGGGCTGACCGTGGGCGAGATCAGCCAGCGCCTGCTCACCGACCCAGGCTCGCTGACCCCACTGCTCAAGCGCCTGGAAGGCGAAGGCCTGCTCAAGCGCAGCCGCAGCCGCGAGGACGAACGCGTGGTACTGGTGCAACTGACCGACAAAGGCCGGGCCTTGCAGGCCGAAGCCCGTCGCGTGCCCCATTGCATTCTGCAGGCCAGTGGCCACAGCGCTGAACAGCTGCGAAAACTCCAGGCCGACCTGCTGGCCCTGCGCGCGCACCTCCAAGAAAACCTCTGACGGCTATGCTGTGAACTGGCCGTTGCGACAAATGGTCGAATAATTATCTTGCGCACTAAACAATTGCGCGCTAATTTAATTTCCATACCCACTCAGCGCCCCAGGCGCACAGCACATAAGCGAGGCTCAAGATGCAAAAGGTCACTCCGCTGTACATCGCAGAAGCCACCTCCACTGGCGGTCGCGACGGTAAATCCCGCTCCAGCGACGGCAAGCTGGAAGTCAAGCTGAGCACGCCCAAGGAACTCGGCGGCGCGGGCGGTGAAGGCACCAACCCTGAGCAGATGTTCGCCGCCGGTTACTCGGCCTGCTTCATCGGCGCGCTGAAGTTTGTGGCTGGCCAGGAGAAGAAGGCTCTGCCGGCCGATGCCTCGATCACCGCCAATGTGGGTATCGGGCAGATTCCGGGCGGCTTCGGGCTGGACATCGACCTGCACATCAACCTGCCGGGGCTGGCCCAGGCAGACGCCGAAGGGCTGGTGGAAAAGGCGCACACGGTCTGCCCTTATTCCAATGCCACCCGCGGCAATGTGGATGTGCGCTTGCATGTGACCGTGTAACGGCTGTTCGCCGGCAAAGCCGGCTCCTACAGGTGCAGCACGGGTCTTGAGGTTGCCATCATCCCTGTAGGAGCGGGTTTACCCGCGAATCAGCCAGCGCGATTTCACAGGCACAAAAAAACCCGGCCAAGGCCGGGTTTTTCGTGCGCATCGCAAGAAGCAATTACTTCTTGGAACGGCCTTTGAAGCTGTTGTCGCGAGTGTCGATGTCGATCCACTCGTCGATCTGGATGAAGTCGGCAACCTGGATCTCGGTGCCGTTCTTCAGCTTGGCAGGCTTCATGACCTTGCCGGAGGTGTCGCCACGGGCGGCGTTCTCGGTGTAGACCACCTGACGGCTGATGGTGGTCGGCAGTTCTACCGATACCAGGCGGCCTTCGAAGAAGACAGCTTCGCAGATGTCTTCCATGCCTTCTTCGATGTACGGCAGAACGGCGTCGATGTCTTCGGCGTTCAGTTCGTACATGGTGTAGTCGGTGGTGTCCATGAAGGTGTACGAGTCACCGCTGATGAACGACAGGGTCGCTTCTTTGCGATCCAGGATCACGTCGTCCAGCTTGTCGTCCGCACCGTATACGGTTTCGGTCTTGTAGCCGGTCAGCAGGTTCTTCAGCTTGGTCTTCATGATCGCGCTGTTACGGCCCGACTTGGTGAATTCAGCTTTCTGAACCAGCCACGGATCGTTGTCGATGCGCAGAACGGTACCGGGTTTCAGTTCTTTACCAGTTTTCATTACGAAGTATCCGAATCTGGATGGATTTATAAAAATCGAGGCCGCGTATCATAGCGAATTTCGGTAAAACTGCACCAGCCTCGTGGCAAGGTCCGGCTGAGCGGCCTGCGCCGCGCACCACTGACGGGCATGCTGGCGCAGTTCTTGCCAGTGCGGCTGCAAGGCTTGCCAGGCCTGCCCCATCGGCCGATCCATGTTCCAGGCCCGCCACAATTCGGCCAGGGCCAGGCCGGCGGCCTCGGACAATCCGCTGCAATACAGGGCCATGAACGCCTCGAGCTTTTCCCAGTGGGCATTTTCTTCCTGGATATAGATGTGCCACAGCATCGGCGCGCCGGCCCATTGCGCGCGCACGAACGAATCCTCGCCGCGCACGGCGTTGAAATCACAGCTCCAGAGCAGCCGGTCGTAGTCGTCCTGGCTGACAAACGGCAGCACCTGTACGGTCAACGCGCCACGCCGATGTACCGCGCCGACGGGCAGGTCCGGCTCGCCCAGCCATTGGCCAAGATCACCCAGGATGCGCCCCTGGGGCACCAGTAGATGGGTGGGGTGCGGATCGGCCGCCAGTACGTCGAGCCAGTTGCCCAATTGCGGGTTTTCGTAAGCAAAAAGCGACATTAGCCGGCTACCGTCCTGGGGCTGGACCCCCAACCCTGCCAGGAATCTCACCCGCTCGCCCGGCCCCTGCTGGAATGCCTCGCACCGCGGTAGCAACGATGCCTCGCGCAGCAAACCGCCGGTCTGCTCGGTAAAGCCTGGGAAGAAGAAGATCTTGCGCAGCCCATTGGCCTGGGGCGACGGTAACCCGTGACAGCCCTGCACCCAGTCTTCGGCGCTGAGATAATCCAGGTTCAGCCACAAAGGCGGCTTGGACTGCCTGGCCATCGCCTCGACGTACCCCTCGGGCAACTGGCAGGCAAACGCCCCCACCACCACCTGGGCCGGCGTGGCGTGCTGCCATTCGGTTGGCCAATGGCAAACTTCGACACCTTGCTGCCATTGCCGGCCAGCCACCCTGTCGGCCTCGGGGCACAGCCGCGCGAAGGCCGCCAAGTCGTCCACCCACAGGCGCACGGCAAGGTCATGCTCGGCCACCAACTGCCGGGCCAGGCGCCAGGTCACGCCGATATCGCCGAAATTGTCGACGACGGTGCAGAAGATGTCCCAGGTGGTTTTCATGGCCACGTTCCGTTACCTGCGAAAAGGACCGCGGATTCTGCGGATAATTACGCGCGGACAAAAGCAAAATATCCTCGCACCCATGCGACAATGCCGCCACCGAACTGCCTGCCAGGAGGCTGTCATGCCCCGCCCCCGCGAACTGAAGATCACCCTGAAACCCGCGCAACTGATCCTGTGCGTCGCCTTCGGCCTGTGGCTGGGGGGCGTGGCCATCGTCCTGAGCCTGTGGCTTGCCCTGCGCCTGTGGCCGGAGCAGGTGCATCCGGTGGCCCAGGCCGTCGCACCGGCCTTCATCCAGCCCGCGCCCGCCCTGGCACCAGCCCAACCTACGGACACCCAGGCCGAAATGTTCGAACGCTACAAGGACATCCTGCACAAGCAGGAACTGCAACAGGCCGCCGACGCAGCCCAAGGCAGCCCGCGCAACCTGAACAACCCCAAGTGCCAGTTCTGGCTGCAACAGAACCGCACCGCGCCAACCGACAAGAGCCAGGCCAACGTGCTGGAGTTCTGCTACTGACCATGGACAAGGCCAGCCTGCTCCCGCGCATCATCGCCACCCTCGAACACGACATGGAGGTGCTGCGTCGCGCCGCCCAGACCGCCTACGAGGCGGCCACCGCCGAAGAGAACATCGCCGAAAACAAGTACGACACCCTGGGGCTGGAGGCGTCGTACCTGGCCACCGGGCAGGCTCGGCGCACCGCCGAGATCCGCCAGGCGCTGCTGACCTACCAGCAAATGGTCTTGCGCGATTACGACCCGGCGCGGGGGATCCAGGTCGGCTGCCTGGTGACGCTCGAAGACGAGGATGGCCAACAACGCCTGCTGTTCCTCGGACCGGAAGGTGCCGGGCTGAAGATTGGCGAGGCCGACGCGCTGGTGACGGTGATCACGCCACGGGCGCCGCTTGGCCAGCAGTTGGTTGGCAAGCGGATAGATGACGAGGTAAGCCTGGTGGTGAACGGCATCACCCAGGTCCAGGTCATCATCGAAGTCACCTGAACACCGCGCCCCTCTGTAGGAGCCAGCCTTGCTGGCGAACCGCTCGATGGCATCTGGCAAGGCTGCGCCTTGCATCGCCAGCAAGGCTGGCTCCTACAAGGGTCACTGGGCGTGTAAAGCGTTGAAACGCTCCGCCAGCCCCTGCTCGGCGAACCGCTGCGCCACGAAATCGATGAACGCCCGGGTCTTGCCCGGCAGCAGCTTGTGCTCGGCGTAGTACAGGCTGATGTTGCCATCGTCCACGTACCAGTCGGGCAACACCCGGCTCAGCCGCCCGGCGCTGAGGTAAGGGACGGCAAACGGCAGGCTCACCAGCGCGATGCCCAACCCCTGCTCGGCCACCGCACAGGCGGCGTCGGAGTCGCTCATGGTCATGGTCTGCGGCAATTGCAGCGGGCACTGCTCCTGCCAGCGGCTGGTCAGCGGCCAGGCGCGCACTCGCCCGGTCTGCGGCGAGCGGATGAGGATGCCTTGATGAGCCTGCAATGCCTGTGGATGATCGATCTGGGCGTGCCGCTGCAAATAGCCCGGCGCCGCCACCAACACCCGGTGAGCCGGGGTCAGCTTGCGCGCGACCACCCCCAAGGGCAGCTCGAATCCACCGCCGATGGCGGCATCGAAACCCTGGCCGATCAGGTCGACCTGGCGGTTGTCGAAGTGCCAGTCCGGGGTGATCGCCGGGTAACGACGCAGGAACTCGCCCAGCAGCGGCAACACATACAGCCGCCCGAACACCGTGCCCATGCTCACCCGCAGCAGCCCGGCCGGCTGGCCTTCAGCGCTGGCCAGGTTGGCGACGGCGTACTGGATGGTGCGGAAACTGTCGCTCACCTCCCCCAGAAAACGCTGCCCCGCTTCGGTCAGGGTGAGTTTGCGGGTGCTGCGCTGGAACAGGCGCACCCCCAGGCGCGCCTCCAGTTGCGCGACGTTCTTGCCCACCGCGGCCGGCGTCAGTGACAGGCGCCGGGCGGCCTCGGCGAAACTGCCGACTTCGGCGCTGCGGATGAAGCATTCAAGGCTGCTGAAGGATTCCATGGCACTCATTAACAACCAAAGGTTTACTCTGCCAATAGTGATTGCGATCTTATCAGCAGGTAATCCTGGGCGGATACTGCGCCCATCCAAGGCATCCGGCCTTGCTTGAATGCAGGAGATCAGCATGTCCCAGCAACTTCCCCTCAGCGGCAAAGTGGCCCTCGTCCAGGGCGGTTCCCGTGGTATCGGCGCGGCCATCGTCCGCCGCCTGGCCCAGGATGGCGCCAAAGTCGCCTTCACCTACGTAAGCTCCGCCCAAACCGCCGAAGCCCTGGCCGGCGAGATCGTCGACGCAGGCGGCCAGGCCCTGGCCCTGCGCGCCGACAGCGCCAACACCAGTGCGGTGCAGCAGGCAGTGGCCGATACCGTCAAGGCCTTCGGCGGCCTCGATATCCTGGTCAACAACGCCGGCGTGCTGGCCGTGGCGCCTGTGGCTGAGTTCGACCTGGACGACTTCGATCGCCTGCTGGCGGTCAACGTGCGCAGCGTGTTCGTCGCCACCCAGGCGGCGGTGAAGCACATGGGCCAGGGTGGGCGGATCATCAACATCGGCAGCACCAACGCCGAGCGCATGCCCTTCTCTGGTGGCGCGCCGTATGCCATGAGCAAGTCGGCACTGGTCGGCCTGACCCGAGGCCTGGCGCGCGACCTGGGGCCACAGGGCATCACCGTGAACAACGTCCAGCCCGGGCCGGTCGATACCGACATGAACCCGGCCAAGGGCGAGTTCGCCGACAGCCTGATCCCGCTGATGGCCATCGGGCGTTATGGCAAGGTCGAGGAGATTGCCAGTTTCGTCGCCTACCTGGCCGGGCCTGAGGCGGGATACATCACGGGTGCCAGCCTGACGGCGGACGGTGGTTTCGCCGCCTGACAGTGCCTGTTCGCCGGCAGGCCGGCTCCTCCAGCCCACCCCGTAGGAGCCAGCTTGCCGGCGAAGCCACTCAATGGCTGGCCACGAGGCTCTGCTCCATCACCTCGAGAAACGCCCGCGCCGCCGGTGTCGGGCTGGGCGACCACACGGCATACAAATGCCGCACCGGCGCATCCACCAAGCGCGCCATGGCCACCCCTTCGAACCCCCGGGCGATCCGCTCCGGTACCAGCCCAACGGCCATGCCGCGCTGGACGAACTTTTCCACCAGGCGAATATGGCCGATCTCGAACTGCACCCGATGCCTCAGCCCCGCCGCCTGAAACGCTTCGTCAGTCTGCCGCCGTGCGCCTGTACCCTCGGGAAAGTCCACCAGCACTTCGTCGACCAGGTCGGCCAGGGTCAATTGCGCAGCGCCAGCCAGCCGATGCGCCGCCGGCAACACCGCCACCAGTTCCTCCCGCGCCAGCAGGCGATGCTGCACGCCGTGCAACACCTCGCCTTGCCACAGGCCAACGAAGCCCACATCCAGCCGCCGCTCGCAGACGTCGGCCATCAGCAGTTCACTCTTGGCCGTGAGCCAGCGCACGTCCACATCCGGATAGCGGCGATGGAACACCGCCAGCAGGTCGACCGGGTCCAACGCGGTCAACGAACTGATCTCGCCGATCGACAAGCGCCCGCGTACCTGCCCGCACGCCGCAGCCACATCGTCGGCGATACGCCGTGCGGCCTCTACCGCCGGCCGGGCACTGAGCACGAAGGCTTCTCCGGCGGGTGTCAGCCTTACCCGGCGCGAGCTGCGCTCGAACAAACTGACATTCAACTGCGCCTCCAGGCGGGCCACCTGATGGCTGAGCGCCGACTGCACCACATGGCAGCGCTCGGCGGCGCGGGTGAAACTGCCGGTGTCGGCCACGGCCAGGGCGTACTCGAGCTGCTTGAGGTTCATCGTTCTATCTGCTTTCGAGATGGATAGCGTGAAAACTATACATTGGCGTCATACCTAACACATCCTGATACTTGCCACCTTCCACCTTGCCTGCAACGAGACTGCCCATGAACACCCCGACATTGAGTCGTGCCCTGATCCTACTGATGGCCACCGCCACCGGCCTGGCCGTGGCCAGCAACTACTATGCCCAACCCTTGCTGCACAGCATCGCCGAGCAGTTCGGCCTGAGCACCGCCAGCGCCGGCACCATCGTCATCGCCGCACAGCTGAGCTACGGCGCCGGCCTGCTGTTGCTGGCGCCGCTGGGCGACCTGTTCGAACAACGCCGGCTGATCGTGACCATGGTGCTGATCGCCACCGTGGGCCTGGTGATCAGCGCCTGCGCGCCGAGCCTGCCATGGCTGCTCCTCGGCACGGCACTGACCGGGCTGTTCTCCGTGGTGGCGCAGGTGCTGGTACCGCTGGCCGCCGCCCTTAGCGCCCCGGCACAACGCGGCCGCGCGGTGGGTACGCTGATGAGCGGCCTGTTGCTGGGCATCCTGCTGGCGCGCACCGCCGCCGGTTTCATGGCCGAGCTAGGCGGCTGGCGCAGCATCTACGTACTGGCCGCAGTGCTGATGGCGATCACCGCCCTGGCGCTGTACCGCAGCCTGCCGCAGCACCGCAGCCATGCCGGCCTGAAGTACCCGGCACTGATCGGCTCGGTGTTCCGGCTGTTCATCGAAGAACCGGTGCTGCGCCTGCGCTCGCTACTGGGGCTATTGGCGTTCAGCCTGTTCGCCCTGTTCTGGACGCCGCTGGCGTTCCTGCTGAGCAACGAGCCCTACCACTACGCCGATGCGGTGATAGGCCTGTTCGGCCTGGCCGGCGCGGTGGGCGCGCTGGCGGCCAACTGGGCCGGGCGCCTGGCCGACCGTGGCCAGGGCGCGCTGGGGACCACGGTGGGGCTGGTGGCGCTGTTGCTGTCGTGGGTGCCGCTGGGCTTCGCGCAAAGCTCGCTGGTGGCGCTGCTGGTGGGCGTGCTGGTGCTGGACCTGGCGGTACAACTGATCCACGTGAGCAACCAGAATGCGGTGATCGCGCTACGGCCCGAAGCGCGGACGCGACTCAACGCCGGGTACATCACCTGCTACTTCATCGGTGGCGCACTGGGCTCGTTGCTGGGGACGCAACTGTTCGAGGTGCATGGCTGGATGGGGATCGTCGTCGCCGGGCTGGTGATCGGTGCCCTGGCGCTGCTGGTGTGGGGGCTGGCGGAGCACAGGCGGGTGAAGGTGGCGGCCAGCGCAGCCTGAGTCACAAGCCCATTGATCCGAGACAGTCCCCGTAGGAGCGGCTTCAGCCGCGATCACCCGCAAAGCGGGTGCCAGATACCGCGTTGCGTGCATCGCGGCTGAAGCCGCTCCTACACGCCCAGAAACGCCTCATCCACCCGTGCCAGCTGCGTCTCGCTCAACACCCCCGCCTCGTAGTGCAGCTTGATCCACGCCAGCAGGTAGTCATACCGCGCCTGCGCCAGGTCGCGCCGGGTGGTGGCCAGCTGCTGCTCGGCATTGAGCACGTCCAGGTTGACCCGCTCGCCGCCCTGCACACTCTTGCGGGTGGACACCACCAGTGCCTCGGCCGCCACCAGCGCCCGTTCATACGCGCGCAGGCGGCTCGCGCCCGACTCGCAGGCGTTGTACTGCTTGCGCAGCTCGATCAGGGTGCTGCGGGTCTGCCCGTCCAGCTCGTACTCGGCCTGCTCCAGGTGGCGGCTGGCCTGGCGCGTCGAGGCCGACACCCCGCCACCGGCGAAGATCGGCACGCTGACCTCGATCCCCACGGTGTTGGTGTCGTAGCGCTGGTTGTAGGTGTTGCCGCTGTCCGACTCCTGGCGCCGCGAGGTGGCGAAGGCCGTGACCCTGGGCAGGTGCCCGGCACGGTTGCGCTGCACTTCGTAGCGCGCCACATCCAGGGCCTGGCGCGACGAAGCCAGTTGCGGGTTGTTGGCCAGGGCACGCTCCTGCCAGGCGCCATAGCCTGTAGGGTCGACCATCGGCAGGGCGAAGCCGACACGCAACGGCGCCAGGTCCTCGACCCGCACGGCCGGCTCGCCGATCAACGCGCCCAGCTCGCGCAGGGCGGCATCCTGGTTGTTGCGCGCCTGGATTTCCTCGGCGTCTGCCAGCTCGTAGCGGGCCTGGGCTTCGAGGATGTCGGTGCGGGTCCCCTCGCCGGCGTCGAACAGCCGCTGGTTCTGCTGGAACTGCTGGCGGTAGGCTTGCTTGCTGGCCACGCTGATACCGATCTGGTCCTCGGCGAACAGCGCCTGGGTGTAGCTGGTCATCACCCGCACCAGCAACTGCTGGCTCTGGTCGCGGAAGGTTTCGTCGGCGAACAGCGCCTGGGCCACGCCCTTGCGGTAGGCCGAGTAGGCCTCATAGTCGAACAGCGGCTGCTGGAGGATGAAGCTGGAGCCCATGCTGTTGTAGTTGCGATCTTCTTCTTGGCGCCGCGAGTCCCCCAGGTACTTCACCTTGGAGTCGTTGCGGCCCTTGTTGTAGTTGTAGTTCAGGGTTGGCAGAAGGCCGGCGCGGCCGATGGCGCGGTACTCCTGGCCGGCCTGCTGGGCCTTGAACGCGGCCAGGTAGGTGGGGTCGCGGCGCAGCGCCTGCTCGTAGATCTGGAACGGCCCCATGGCCGCCTGGGCGGCCACCGGCAGCCAGGCACAGGCTGCCAGCAGCCCGATCAGTGGGAACTTCTTCACTGGGCGGTCCTTATTGTTCGGTCAAAGCAGTGCCTGCACGGTCGAGCAGGGGTTTGAACAGGTAGTTGAGCAGCGAGCGCTCGCCGGTGCGCACGAACAGCTCGGCCGGCATGCCCGGGCGGATCGCCAGCCCTTGCAGGCGCGCCAATGCTTCTTCGCTGACGGTGCTGCGCAACACGTAGTACGGCTGGCCGCTGCGCTCGTCGATCAACTGGTCGGCCGACACCAGCGCCACCTCCCCCGTGACCCGCGGCGTGCGGTTCTGGTTGAAGGCGGTGAACAGGATGTCCACCGGCAGTTGCGGCGCGACCTTGTCCACCAGGTTGACCGGCAGGCGCCCTTCCACTTCCAGCGCGGTACCTTGGGGCACGATCTCGAGCAACGTGTCGCCGGGGCGCACGACGGCGCCTTCGGTATGCACACCGAGGTTGACCGCAATGCCGTCGGCCGGCGCCTGGATTTCGCTGTGCTGCAGCTCGAAGCGTGCCGAGTTGAGCTGTTGCTCCAGGGTGGCGGCCTTGACCTGGGCCTCGGCCAGTTGCGTACGCACCTCTTTCTGGTATTCCTCGCGACGCTGTGCAAGGTTCAGCCGCGACTCGACGATCACCTGCTCCAGCCGTGCGCTTTCGCCGGCGTTCTGCGCCAGGTCGCGCTGCACCTGGGACAGCTGGCGCTGATACTCCAGCACTCGGTTGCGCGGGATGTAGCCGTCGCCGGCCAGCGGGCGCAGGCTGTCGAGCTGCTCGCGCAACGAGTCGGCCTGGGCCTGCAAGTCGCCGCGCGCCCGGCGCATGCCGGTCAGCTGAGCCTGGGAGCCGTCGATGCTGGCGGCCAGGGCGCCCTGCTCGCGGGCCTGGGCCTGGCGGCGGCTGTCGAACAGCTGGCGCTGGCCTTCGAGGACCAAACCGAGCTTGGCATCGGCATCCTCGACCAGGTCGGCGGGAAACTGCACCTGCCCGAGGTTGTCGCGTTCGCTCTGCCAACGCGCCAGGCTGGCACGGGTCATGCGGTACTGGGCCTGCAGCGCGTCGACATCGGCCTGCACCTGGGTGCGGTCGAGGCGAAACAGCGGCTCGCCCTGGCGCACCTGCTGGCCTTCGCTGACCAGGATCCGGCTGACCACGCCACCGGCCATGGACTGCACCGCCTTGCGCTTGCCCGAGACCACCACGGTGCCTTGCACCGGCACCCCTTGGTCGAGCGGGGCCAAGCTGGCCCAGGCCATGAAGCCACCGAAGCCGACCAGCGTCAGCACCCAGCCCAGGCGCACATGGAAGCGCGCGTCACGTTCATGCCGGCTCATGCGCCACCTCCGGCCTGCAGCGGTCGTTGCGCCGGCCCCTGGCCGAGCGCATGGAGAATGTCGCGCGCCGGGCCGAAGCCCTGCATGCGCCCTTCGTTCATCACCAGCAGCTTGTCGGCCTGGCCCAGTGCCGAGCTGCGGTGGGTCACCAGCACCACGGTGCGGCCCAGGGCCTTGAGCTGGAGGATGGCGTTGGCCAGGGCCGCCTCGCCGGGGCTGTCGAGGTTGGAGTTGGGTTCGTCGAGCACGATCAGGCACGGGTTGCCGTACAACGCCCGGGCCAAGGCAATGCGCTGCTTCTGGCCACCGGAAAGGTCGCCGCCATCTTCACCCAGGCGTGTGTCGTAGCCCTTGGGCAGACGCAGGATCAACTCGTGCACCCCCGCCAGGCGCGCCGCCTCCACCACCTTGTGGCCGTCCAGCTCACCAAAGCGGGCGATGTTTTCGGCGATGCTGCCCCGCAGCAGTTCGATGTTCTGCGGCAGGTAACCGATGTGCGGGCCAAGGGCCTCGCGGTCCCATTGGTCGAGCTCGGCGCCATCCAGGCGCACATGCCCACCCAAGGTGGGCCAGACGCCCACCAGGACCTTGGCCAGGGTCGACTTACCAGAGCCCGAGGCACCGAGCACGCCCAACAACTCGCCGGGCTCAAGCTGGAAATGCACTTGCTGCAACGTGGCCTGGGTGCGCCCAGGAGGCGCGGCGCTCATCTGCTCCACGGTCAGCTGCCCGGTCGGTGTCGGCAGCGGCATCGGCACAGGTGCTTCGGGGTGGTCGCGCAGCAGGCTGTCCAGGCGCTGGTAAGCCAGCTGGGCGCCGCTCCACTGCTTCCACACGGCGATCAATTGGTCGATTGGGGCGAGCACCCGGCCCATCAGGATGGAACCGGCGATCATCATGCCCGGGGTCATCTGCCCCTCGATCACCAGCAGGGCGCCCAAGCCCAGCACCAGCGATTGCAGGCACAGGCGCAGGCCCTTGCTGGTGGCGGTGATCACCGCCGAGGTGTCGCTGGCCTTGTTCTGCAGGTCGAGGAAGCGCCCGTGCAGGTCGAACCAACGCCGACGCAGGGCCGCGAGCATGCCCATGGCCTGGATGCTCTCGGCGCTCTGCAGCTGGCTGCCGGCCAACAGCGTCGATTGCTGCTGGATACCACTGGCTTCGACCAGGGTCTTGTGGGTGAGGCGTTCGTTGAGTACGGCCAGGGCGATCAGCAGCAGCGCACCGACCGTGGCCATGACCCCCAGCCAGACGTTAAAGGCGAAGATCACCGCCAGGTAGATGGGGAACCACGGGGCGTCGAAGAAGGCGAACAACGCAGGGCCGGTGACGAACTGGCGCAGTTGCGTGAGGTCGCCCAAGGCCTGACCGGCCGCGCCATCGCGATGGCGCAAGTTGCGCTCGAAGGCGGCGCGGTAGACATTCAGGTTGAAACTTTTTTCCAGCTGGTTACCCACCCGGATAACAATGAAACTGCGCACGGCTTCAAGCCCGCCGATATATACGAAGAAGCCAACGACCATCAGGGTGAGTACCCACAAAGTTGTAGTGTTCTGCGAGCTCAGTACACGGTCGTACACTTGAAGCATATAAATGGACGGCACCAGCATCAGGATATTGATCAAGGCCGTGAAACAGCCAACGCTGATCAACGTCGACTTATGTTCGCCGAGCGCTGCCCACAAAGGCGCCCCGGGCTTCCTGCTCGGTAGTTTCATGTTTCGCCCTTTTAACCCGGCCACCTGAAAGTGCCGGGCTGGGTTTATTTGTCCAGACGCTCAAGCACCAGTGGAGTCCCTTTTGGCGTGGTCCAGCCGTAGCGATTTGCGCCCTCGCGGCTGAAGTGCACCACGGTGCTGCCGTCCCCCCCCACCAGGGCAAGCGTATCGGGGGTCACCAGCCAGCTGCCGGGGCGCAGGCCCAGCAGGCGCTCGGCACACTCCAGGTCGCCCTCCAGCTTGCCTTCGCTGGCGACCAGGCGCAGGTCGCAGGCCTGTTTCTCTTGTTGTTCGGGGTAAAGCTGCCAACGCCCGGCCAGTTGCGCGGCGTTGGGGAGTAGCAGGCTGCTCGCCATACCTACCTCGGTCATCAACATCAATGGAATCGCGGCCAGCGCGATGATTCGTTCGATCGTTCGCATCCGTCGACCTCGTCGGCAGAAGGGGCGACGCTTGCGCGCCGCCCCCACCCGCATCAGACCACGATGTCGGTGACAGCGGCCTGGCCAACCGTGGTCACCAGGAAGTCAGCCGAGCTGTTCCCGGTGAAGTCGATGGACAGGCTGCCCAGGTTGTTACCCTGGTCGTAGCTCAGCACAGCTTCGCCGGCATGGCCGGTGAAAGCGTTGACGAACTGCAGCGGCAGCTTGTTCACGGCGAACGCGGAAATCGCCGACAGGTCTATCTTGTCCTGACCCGAGGTGAAGTCCATGATCCGGTCCGGCGCGGCCTTGGTGGAATCGCTGATAGCGCCAAACACGAAGGTGTCCGCGCCAGTGCCGCCCCACAGCTGATCAGCACCGCCACCACCGTAGATGATGTCGTTGCCGGCCCCCCCCTTGAGCACGTTGGCCAGCGCGTTGCCGATCAGCAGGTCGTTGCCCGAGCCGCCGAAGGCGTTTTCGATGGTCACGCCCTTGGCGATGGACACGTTACCGATCATGCCGCCAACATCGGAGAACGAGGTCTCGTTGAGGTTGATCTTCTGGTTCTGGGTGAACCCAGAGAAGTCGAAGGTGTCGTTGCCGCCACCGTCCCACACCGAGAAGACCAGCTTCGACGAAGACGAAGTGGCCGAGTAGAAGTCACGGTCCGCGTTGGAGTTGAAGCCATACACGGTGTCACCGGAGCGCGTCGCGTAGTTGGCACCGTACAGCTTCTGGATGGCCGCGATATCGTCCATGAGCGGCGCCGAAGCGTAGTACTGGCCACCGGCCTTGACGAAGTTCTGGCCGGTGTTGCTCTCGCTCCAGTAGCTCATCACGCTGTAGCCACGGGTGTCCTGAGCGTACGTGGCATCCCTGTAGGTCGGGTTGCCCTCGCCGGCGTTGTAGTCGCCGGGGTGGGACAGACCGAGTACATGGCCGATCTCGTGGGTCAGGGTCTGGCGCCCGTAGTTGCCGGTGTCCGGAGTCTTGTTGACCTGGTAGCTGCTGTTGATCAGGTACCAGGATTCACCCTTGTGCGAACCCGGCATGTCGAACGGCAGGTAGGCGAACGCCGCCCCGCCGTTGCTGGCGCTGAAGTTACCGAAGGTCATGTGACCGTCGCCGCCTGATGCAGCTTCCGTAAAGGTCACCTTGGCCACGTCCGCCCAGGACTGCATGGCGAGCTTGGCCTGGCCTTTCTGCTGGTCGCTGAACTGGCTGAACGTGCCTAGTCCACGGCTGTAGAAGTCAGAAGGTGCCTTATTCAGGAAGGTGTAGGAGAGGCTGATGGTGCCGTCCTTGTTCAGGTCTTTCCAGGCGGCGCCGTCACGCAGTAGGTAGTTGGCAGCCTGGTCGACCGTGTACGAAGGTTTGCCATTGACGTTCGCGCCACCGCGGTCGTACTGGTGGGCGAAGCTATTGATCAGACCGTAAGAAGAACTCGGCCCCTGTGGTTGCAGTGCGGAGGTGGCCGAAACAATAGCGCTTTCTTTGACTTTCGACATGCAGATTACTTCCTTGTTTACAAAAAAGCAGTTGATGTCAGACAGGAGTTTCCCAAGTTGGCGAGAGCATCCTGTCACTCGCCTTTATGCGGCGCAAAAAAACTGACACATATTGAAACTACCTGTCCAGCCTTTTTTGGCGTCATTTTTTCGTTTTCGAACACGATCACTGATCCGTACTTTTTCCTCCAGACTGCGCTCTACCGGCCCCCGCTGATACAACCATTAGTTCTATTAATGAATCGATGACTAATTGGTCACCGAATCGAAGTTTATTTTCGAAAACGCGACTTTCGGTTGAACATTTCAATCGCTGCTTCGTTCTAGGCGCTTTACTGCGTGACAACCCGCCGCACGACCCTCCGTCGCCTGAGCGTTGACTTGTCAACGCCCCTGGCGCTCAGTAGGTGTTGGTCACAGCCCCTCCCTGACAGGACGACACAATGACAAGACTCACGGTGCAATCCGGCGATTTCTTGCAAGGTGAAGGCGAGTATCGCAATGGAGCGCTCACACTCAAGACCCCCCGCAGCCCTTCGCCAGGCGAGCGCATTTCACTTACCCGCATCAAAGACCTGAGGTTGGCCAACCTCGAATCGACCCGCAGCCTGGGTAGCGCCCTGGGTTGGGGGGTGGCCGGTGCGCTGGTGGCCGGCCCGGTCGGCCTGCTCGCCGGGCTGCTGCTCGGCGGCAAGGAAGATGAAGTCACCTTCGTCGCCACGTTCAAGGATGGACGCAAGCTGATGGCTATCACCGATGGCAAGACCTGGTCGAAGATCGACGACAACTGGCGCAAGCATCAGCGTCCGGCCGCGGCCTGAATCCGCAACCGCTTCGTTCGTTCTGTAGGAGCTTTAGCCGCGATCACCCGCAAACGGGTGCCAGGCACCGTATTGCCTGCATCGCGGCTAAAGCCGCCCCTACAGAATTCGTCTCAGGCATACGGTCGTTCCCCTGAAACATCGAAACCCGTGCTTGGCAGCCTGCTACCATGGCGCCCTTTTGCCTGCCCGACAGCCGCCGACCGATAACGGCGCGTCCGCCTCCCAAGGAGCCTTGCATGACCCCGCTTCGCCCCCGCCTGCCCCTCGGCCTGCTCAGCCTCGGCCTTGCCCTGCACAGTGGCCAGGGCCTTGCCGCCGACAGCGTGACCCTGGCCCCCGTGCGCGTCTCGGAGGTTTACGGCAACGAGGGCTACAAGGCACGCGAGGCCCAGGTCGGCGGCCTGCACAACGCCCCGCTGCTGGACACACCCGCCTCGGTCAGCGTGTTCAACCGCCAACTGCTCGACGACCGCCAGGTGCGCAAGTTGAGCGAAGTGCTGCAAAGCGACGCCTCGGTGGGCGAAAGCTACGCCCCGGTCGGTTACTACGAGAACTTCAATGTGCGCGGCTTCGAGCTCAACGCCGCCAGCAGCTACCGGATCAACGGCCAGACCATCGCCGGTGAACAGAATGTGGCGCTGGAGAACAAGCAGCAGGTCGAACTGCTCAAGGGGCTCTCTGGGCTGCAGAGCGGCATGTCGGAGCCCGGCGGCCTGGTCAATTACGTGACCAAACGCCCGGAAGACGTGCGCAGCGTCAGCGTCTCGAGCAACGAGCAGGGCGAACGCTACCTGGCCACAGACCTGGGCGGCTGGTTCGGCGCCGAGCGCCAGTTCGGCCTGCGCGCCAACCTGGCCCATGAAGATCTCCGTTCGTACGTCGACCACGCCGACGGCAAGCGCGACTTCGCCTCGCTGGCCTTCGACTGGCAGGTCAGCCCGGATGCCGTGCTTGAACTGGACGCCGAGTACCAGCACCGCGAGCAGTATTCGGTGCCGGGCTACCAGTTGCTCGGCGGCAACCAAGTGCCCCATGGCGTCGCCCCCAAGGACCACCTGGCCTGGCAGTCATGGGCAAAGCCGGTGCAGAACGATTCGCTGAACCTGGGCGGTCGCTTCAAGTACCGGTTCAACGACACCTGGAACGGCACCCTCAGCGCTTCGCGCAGTAAGGTGGTGATCGATGACTACAGTGCGTTTGCCTGGGGAAGCAACGGCGGATGGGCCTCGCATTTCAGCCCGAACGGCGACTACGATGTCTACGATTTCCGCAGCCCCGATGACACCCGCCGTATCGACGAGGCCCAGGCCATGCTCGATGGACGCATCGACGCGCTCGGCGTCGGTCACGAACTGACCGTGGGTACCAGCGCCCAGCGGCGCACGCTCGATCAGCGCCCGACCTATAACGAGCTGCTCGATGCGCTCCATCCCGGCAATATCTACACCGGCGCACCTGCGCTGGCTCCGTCCGACAAGCCACTGGGCCACAGCGAACGGCGCCTGGACAGCCGCCAGTACGGTCTGTTCCTCAGTGACCGCATCACCTTCAACGAAAACTGGCAAACCGTGCTCGGCGCCCGCGAAGTGCGTCTGGACGAAAAGACCTGGGACCAGACCGGCGCTGCCACCCGCCACACCCAGCAGTACCAGCTGCTGCCCAATGCCGCGTTGATCTACAAGCCACAACCGGACACCACCCTCTATGCCAGCTATTCGAAAGGCCTGTCCGCAGGCGGCACCGCGCCCTGGTTCGCCAGCAACAAGTTCGAGATCCTGGCACCCACGCTGTCTCGACAGCTGGAAGTCGGCATCAAGCGGGACTGGCAGGGCATGAGCTTCAGTGCGGCGCTGTTCCAGATTCGCCAGGCCTACCAATATTCCCGCCCGGAAGAAAACGCCGACCCGAGGTTTGTGCAACAGGGTCAGCAAAAGAACACCGGCCTGGAACTGGGCGCCAGTGGCCAGGTGACCTCGAACTTGCAGATCCAGGCCAGTGCCGCGGCGATCCGCGCGCGCGTGCAGAACAGCGGCACCGACGCCTACGAGGGCCACCAGGCAATCAACGTCCCCCGCCTGCGCGCCGCCCTGCACGCCGACTACGCCCTACCCGTGCCCGGCCTGGCCCTGCTGGGTGGCGCACGCTACAGCGCCAGCAAGTACGCCAGCCAGGCAGGTAATGTCGAAGTCGGCGGCTACACCGTGTTCGATATCGGCAGCCGCTACCGTACCCGTATCGGTGGTTACGACACCGTGTTGCGGCTGACCGTGGACAACGTCTTCGACAAGCGCTACTGGCGCGACGTGGGGGACTACCTGGGCGACAACTACCTGTTCCAGGGCGCGCCGCGTACCGCTCGGCTATCGGCTTCCGTCAGTTTCTGACAAAGGCCGTGTGGGTTGGCTGCGCCGGCCCTTTCGCCGGCAAAGCCGGCTCCTACAGGTGCGGCGCCAGCCTCAAGATCGGCGCAAATCCTGTAGGAGCCGGCTTTGCCGGCGAAAGGGCCGGTGAAGACAGCAGCAAACCTTGCCTGAGCACAATGCTTCAAGCCACAAAACAAAAAGCCCCCGAACCTTTCGATTCGGGGGCTTCTCGTAGAATGTGGCGGTGAAGAAGGGATTTGAACCCTTGATACGCTGCCAGACCTGTAAAGCCCAATGTTTGCTGGGCATTCTAGACCACAGACGAAGAAAAATGTACCACTGACATGTACCAGCTCAAGCGATCATGCGCAGTAGTTTTCTGTACCAGGGTTGCTCCGCCTTCGCGGCCCTAACCGCTCTCAACTGGTCAGCAGCCGCGAGAGCCTTCTCGAAAATCGTGATGGTCTCATCGAACGAATCAGGCTCATCGACACCAGCAGCCAAGCAGCCGCCTTCTGTTATGTCTTGAACGACGCTATCAACGAACTGATAGAAACGGACAACCAGAGCGGCCTCGTCCGCATCCAGCTTTCCTATGGCGTCAAGGTTGTTGATGTAGAGCCGACAGTAGTGGTCAGGCACTTTGACTTGAAGGGCATAGCTAGAGTCATCTCCCTCCTCTCGATTCCTAAGCACCTCCGCTTGGTCCTTCAGACCCTTCAAATATGAACGTTCTTCTGCAATCTCACAGATGGCGTTGATCTCTGCGAAGATCGCTAGGCCAATCGTGCTTCGTTCTTTCGACGCTTTTAGGAACCAGAGCACTATCGCAGTGATAATTGGCAAGGTGACTTTGATCAAAATTTCCATGGGCCTTCCCTAGGTTGTGTCTCCTGCTTTTAGCAGAGTGCCTGATGGAATTTCAGGAAAATTTGTGAGACCTCTCATTAAGGTGAACGCGCTTTGGTTTACCCCCGTGGGGGCCCCGCGCGTGGGCGCACACCCGGTTACTCATGCGCGCCTGCGTGTGGGCGCCTCTGTAAGTGGACCAAGGGGCACCTCATGGGCGTTCTCTGGAGCAACCTCTCAACACCCACCGTTGCAGTAGACCTTGCCCTAACGCAACGTTGCAGCAAGCATCTGAAAGCGTTGCATTGGAGTTGACTATTCAATTTTGCAACACTACCTTATGGACATCTTAAGACCCTAATGCAACACTTCACGGAGATCTCATCATGCGCATCGGGTACGCTCGGACTTCTACCCTTGAACAGGTCGCAGGCTTTGAGGCTCAGGAACGGGAGCTCATAGCCGCTGGAGTAGAAAAGCTCTACAAGGAGCAGGTGTCATCCGTAGCTGAGCGCCCAGAGCTTGAGCGCATGCTTCAGGATCTCCGCAAGGGAGACCTTCTGGTGGTTACCAAGCTGGACCGCCTGGCCCGGAGCGTTCATCACCTGGGGGAGATCCTGAAGAGACTCGATGAGATAGGGGCAGGCCTGAATATCTTGGGCATGGGGATCGACTCGACTACTGCGGGCGGGCGCTTGATGCTTAACGTACTGGGCTCTGTGGCGCAGTTTGAGCGGGAGATGATGCTAGAGCGTCAGCGGGAGGGTATAGCGAAGGCCAAGGCTGATGGGAAGTACAAGGGCCGGAAGCCCAAAGGGGAACCTCTACTAGAGCGTATCTTGGCCCTCAAAGCGCAGGGTCTGGGAGATACAGCCATCGGCAAGGAGCTCGGATTGGACCGCACCACGGTTTATAGAACCCGGAAAGCCGGACAACCTATAATTGACTAAAACTATTAGGAATTTAATACTCATAGCCTAAATCCCTGTGCCTATCTGTTTTAGCTTTAAGAGCTCCTTTGAGGGCCTCCTGATGAGATCCCTTCTAGATCCCTTGCAGAGGACAAGGCTTGACTGAGGGACACCTACGGAGCGTTATGGGCTTCCTGAGGCCTATAGCGGAAACCATGTGTGATAAGTCAGGCGAAGTTCGAAGCAGTAACTCCCATAGGAGCCCTCATAGGGCCTTGCCTGGTGGAACCTGACACCAAGTTCGATGAGGCGGGCGTCTACAAGACCAATTTGAAGGCCAAGGCCTCCGACCCTCAAGCGGCGAAGTTTCTGGAGCTCTTGGAGAAGGTCCAGCAGGAAGAGCACGACCGCCAAGTGCAGGAAGCGGAGTCCAAGAAGAAAGGCTCCGGCAAGAAGGTGATGCTGGCGGACCTCCCAGTGGAGGAGACCGACGAGAACGGTGAGGACTATCTGGTCTTCAACTTCAAGTCGAAGGCAAGCTACACCGACCGGAAAACCGGTCAGACCGTTGAGCGCAAGATCGCTCTGTTCGATGGCAAGGGCAAAGCCCTGACCCATGACCTGAAGATTGGCACCGGCACCGTAGCCCGAATCTCGGTATTCATCTCCCCTTTTTACAACGCCCTGCTGGGTGCAGGTGTCACCCTGTTTATCCGCGCCGTGAAGATCCTGAAACTAGTGGAGCCGCCCCTCCCTGAGGCATCCTCCTTTGGTTTCAGCCTTGAAGAGGAAGCGCCCGATCCTGGTGGGTATGGCTCGTTACAAGACTCGGAACAGCCACAGTCCTACTCCGCCAGCAAGGACCGAGACCGCACAGACCTGATTGTTGTGCATTGCTCCGCAACTGGCCCGAAGGCTGACATTGGGCGCCGTGAGATCACTCAATGGCACCTCAAGCGCGGCTTCGTGACCATCGGTTACCACTATGTGATTCGTCGTGACGGGACCATCGAGAATGGCCGGCGAGAATCCGAGATCGGCGCCCATGTATCCGGCCACAACAGCAACTCCATTGGGGTCTGTATGGTCGGTGGTGTGGATGCCCACGGGAAACCCGCAGACAACTTCACCCAAGCCCAATACGACACCTTGAGGGTCCTCCTGGCCCAGCTCAAGTCTCGCTATGAACGCGCCAAGATCCTCGGTCACCGGGACCTTTTCGCAGATCATCACTGTGGCCATTTGGCCTGTCCGAGCTTTGATGTGAGCGTGATCGAGGAGCACTGATGGGCCTCTTCATGAGGACCCTAGGAGCACCCGCATGTCTACGAAAAGCATTACCGTGAGTAAACCAGCGCTAATCACTAAGGATTGGCAGGGGAAGACGTTCACCTTCAGGGAGGACGGCTACTTCAATATGACGAAGGCCGCCCAACACTTTGACAAGAAGCTTTCCAATTTCTGGGACAGTCCCAACACCAAGGAGGCCATGGATGAGTTTTCTAAAACCCTAGATTTCAGGGAATTAACCATCGCCACCCGTGGGCGCTACAACAGTGGCACCTGGGGTCATCCAAAAATCGCTGTCTTCTACGCATGGTGGCTTGATCCGCGCTTCGCTGTGCATTGCTCCCTGATGATTGATGACATCCTCAGAGGGGTCTCCACAGTCACCATCGAGAAGCCTGCTGAATCGTCCGTAGTGGCTGCTCAAAAAACCACTCCCGTAGCCGCCCCTCAGGTCCTTCAACAGGACACCACACAGAAACTCGCTGGGCTAGTTGCTCAGATGTTCGGTGTTTTCAAAGAGGAGCTCCGTAAGGAAATCCTACAAGACCTGAGACCTGCTCTTGCAGAGTGCGCAATAAGCGCAGCCCCAACATCCCGCCCGGTTCAACAGGACCTGTATGGCATGGTGTCTCACCCCTTCACCAATACCAAACGCCCTGTGCCACCACAGAAGCGTTCTGAGTTCATGAAGGCTCAAGATTTCAGCATCATGAAGGGGCATAAGCTCTTTGGAAGCGAGCTCAGCAACTTCGGGTACATGGTTAGCGTTCACTGCAAGTTCTATGGGCTGACTATCTGGCCAGGTAAAGAGGCCGGGGCCCGAGTGTGGCCTCTTGAAGCCCTCGAAACCGTGTGGCAGAAGAACCACTACGCCTAAAGTTTCCCCCCACAGTAACTCACCTAGTTTCTCCCCACCTTAGATCCTTCTAGGATTACATACAGATACTCTATAAGAGTGTCCGTGTGAATGACTCCCAAGTTTCTATGTTGGCACCCCATTGCCTGCTGATCCTTGGAGGGATCAAATGACACCGCATGAGCACCTGATAGAGAAGTTCGGGGCAGCGTTGGCTGAACGACAATTACAATTAGAAATCGAGGGATCGGAGCTTGGGACTCTGAACTTCACAAAGGAACTTGAGAAGTCGATGCAGGAAGGGGACGTGAATGGCGTCCAGGCTTACTCATGGATCTTCCGCGAGGGCGTTCCTTTAGTTGCCAAGGCAATTGATGACTGGAGGGAAGAGGCCAGTGGCCCTAAAGGTGGTCGCAAGTCCACACTACTCAAGTACATCGAGAAGATGGACTCGAAGGTGGTTGCTTACATCACCTTGAGGGCCACTATGACCGCCTTCATGGGTAAGCCTATGACTAACACTGTCGTGGCCAGGAAGATCGGCTTGGACTTGGATACTCAGTTCAAGGCTGAGAAGCTGAAAGCTGAATATGGCAGGGCTTATCAGGGCGCTATTGAGCAGGGTCTCAAACAGCGCCACGGGGACCACGTTAAGCGCGCCTATCTGCAAGCCTGGGAGAGGAGGCTTGAGGTCGAAGAAGATGGTCGCAATGAGGCTGACCTTGTGAAGGTCGGCATGCACCTGTTGTCTATCGCGCTTCAGGCAACCGGCCTTGGGCACCTCCAGAGGGTCTCCTCGGGCTCCGCCTCGGTGAAGGACACCTCACTGGTCCTCTCGATGTCCCCTGAGTTCGCTGAGAGGGCCAACAGGATCAACCTCAAGCTGGCCGAGATGGCCACAGTGCACCTTCCTACCGTGGTCCCTCCGAATCCATGGACCCATTGGATGGGAGGTGGCTACTACACTGAGCACACCCGCCCTATCCTCTTCGTGCGGGCTCCCATGCAGGTCGTGAAGAGCGTCTATAACGAGCTCGACCTCACCCCTGTCTATGCGGCCGTGAACGCCATCCAGGAGACCGCCTGCTGGGCAATCAACACGCCTGTCCTTGACGTGGCCCGTGAGGTCCTCTCATGGAAGCGCAACGTGATCTCCTCTTACCCGTGCATCCTCGGGGAGGCCCCCAGATAAGCCGTACGACATCGTCACGAACCCAGAGGCTCGCCTTCAGGTTAGCTGTATGTGCAAACAGCCTGGTTGCATATCCACACCAAAGCGCTTAGGATCCAATTTGTGACCAGCGCGGCATTCTGCTATCAGGGTAATTACTATGCTCTCAGTGAATTCCTCCATTCATGAAATAAAAACCCTTGAAGAAATCGACCAGATGTTCAACATCACGCGCGATTACGTACTCACCAAGCAGGCTTACCGCCGCCCCCTGCGCTCTTACGAGCTGATCAACGCCGACGCTAAATGCCAGTTCTTGAAGAAGAATAAGAACTGCGGACAGGCACATCAACATGGCTTCGTAGTCGAAACATGCGATGACAAGCAAGTCCTCATTGGGCACTGTTGCGCTCTTAACCATCTAGGTTTAGATGACGACAAAGTTAAAAACGACTTCAGACGGCTGTCCGCCAGCGAGCGGGATGCTATCAGGCGCGCCAAAATTGAAAATCTACTCTCTACGAAAGATGAGCTGGTGAGTAACGTTAAGGCCATCCTCCAAGAGGTAAGGTCTTTACAAGCGGATGCTGGCCGGGTATTCGTGACACTGCCCTTAAAATTGATTATCGCCCTCGCTGATCGCTGGAAGCGCAACACCCCTAAAGTTAGCTGTGAATACCTGATTGTTAAAAAGGGCAAGGATGACAGCGGCAAGATGATAACTGAAAACTCATGGTATCCTCATGACTGCGGAACATTGAAAGGTCTTGGGCCATGGTTAGAGCTAGAGAAACTCAATTACACTAAGCAAGCCTACGCCTTCTTACACAAGCTTCAGAGCATCCCTACGAAAAAACGGCTGACCAATGATGAATTGGTGATGGCTGAAGCTGTACTCAACGAACTTAAGGGACTGAGCGTCCTGGAGCGAGAAGTAAAGCTTCAGCGCGGCTTGATTAGCGATTTCTGTGCAATGCCAAATTTGCTCATAACGGTACAGTTGTTCGCAAACAGAGAGCTCCGCGCCGAGATCGTAGATGCAATCCATCTACTTGCGGGCGAACAACTAACAGGGTCGTCGAGCCGGGTTGTAGATTCAATTGACCAATCGATCCGGGAAAAATACAAAGCTGCTGGGCTTCGTATAGCGCCTTAGCTCTAATTGGGGTCATCGGCCCTAGCGCATACAAGGTTGCCCGTCAGTATCCCCCCCCCAGAGGATCGCAAGGTCATCCTCTGGGAGCTCCTCCTGATTCATCTCGATCCATCCAGCAAGAGTCACGGAGGCATCATCCAAGTTCTGAGGGCTCTGCTGGATATCCAGGAGCTTTGCCCTCGCCTGGATGACTGCAATGACTGGGTTAAGCATGGTCGTCACTCTCCGCTCACTCTGTGGTTTGACTCCTTCGGATCGCGCCAGTCAGAAACGCCACAGAGAGCCCAAGCGCAAAGACCGCTAGACACATCAGGAGCCCCTCAAGAAGCCCTTTGGACCATGACTCACTGTCATAGACCGCATAAACCATAACACCCGTGAACGCTAGACCAGAACTCAGGCGTGAAACCAAATAGCCGACCCACACGACGATTAATGTGCTTACCATCTCTCCCCTCCTTGGCTTGAGGAGTTCGACTGAACTGATCCTCACGCCTCAATGTAGGGTGGCAAGAGGACATACTCAAGCGTCGATCTCAAGCACCTCCCCTGAATCATGCGGTGTTGTCTGCGCAACAGAGGCTTCAGCCACACCAGTCAACAGCCATTGCTGGTAAGCAGGAAACATACGGGCAAGCGTTTCTAGCTCCTCGGTGCCTAAGCGAGCCCTACCCTGTCCGATGTTCTTCCAGCGAGATACTGGGGTCTCGCCATTCTCCGACAAAGCCTTAGGGCCAGCCATCCGCATCAACAATAGCGACCTACCCAATAGTCCTGATAAATCAAAATCACTTTTCATATAGTTAATAGGCATGAAGTTTACTATTGACTCCGCTCAACAGTGGTTTACTATTTACTCCAGCACATTAGCAGCTACCCAACATTCCGCATAGCCAGGGCTTCCTCAGGAACGCCTCACGGGAGCCCTTCATGCCTAGAAAAGGAATCATCAGATGATTTCTAAGACCACAGCCAGCGAGTGGACGCAAGCAGCCATGACCCCTGGCACCACCCTCAACCACCGTAGGCGCGGGAGCTTCCACAGCTTCACCGTTACGGACGGTCTGAGCGGGCAAGTGGTGGGAATTGCCCTTTGTGACTGTGCCTCGGGACGAGAGAGTTTCCTTGTGGAAACCCGAGAAGTGCCATCCGAAGCGAACCATTCATAAGCAAACGCCCCCCCCCCCCACCAAAGGACAACCTCATGACCGACCTTATCAAGCAGCTGCCGTTGGATGCTCCTAAAGAAGCTCTACCATTCCTTGCCGACCTCTTTCACTCAGCATGGCCCGACTCTGGGAACCTGAATGAGGACACTCAGGCCCTTCTTACCTGGGCAGATGAGCAAACCACCCGAGCTCAAATGAAGGCGCTTGAGGTGGCCCTTGAATCGGACCACAGCCCCAAGGCAATGAACTTCATTTACCTGGACTCCTGGAGGTTCCCCTTCGGAGCCTTCAACGCATCTACGGGATGCCAGTGGGCGCGGCATAGCTTCCAAGAGTGGTTGGAGGTCGGAGCTTTCAATGAACCGGCGTGGACTTGGCGCGCCCTCAAGGGGCTTCAGTTCGGGACAAACCCTATCCCTCTCCAATCGCTTCTTCCGCGCGCCCTTCGGGGTCTCCTGGACATCTCCCACGCAAAAGATCGCGGTGACGCCCTTTGAAGGAATCTGAGGGCGCTGCTCTGTGAAATCTGAGGGGCTAGCAGACCTGAGCTATTGCAGATTTCACACAGGAGCTCCCTTCACAGCAGCGCAACTATCTGGACTATCTATGACGACTCAATTTCTTGATGCACTCCTCCCGAGCGGCGCTCAAGAGGACGAAGCAGGGCAAACCCTGGAGATGGGCGCGGCCCTGCAAAGCGCCTTCACAATAATTCAGACAGTTCTGACGCTCCTTCACGAAGACGGTCCTAACGCACGGGTGCTACTGCCTGTGCCGAGTCAGTGGGAACGCCTGCAAGAGGTGGCCGAAAGCTACTCGATACGGACGGGTTTGAAGATCAGCCCGAGGACCCACGGGGGAATCCTCGTGAAAGGCTACAGCGCCACTGCCTTGAAGCATGCCTATGAAGTGGTCCTAGCAAATCCCAAACGTCTCACGATGCACTGAGAGTTTCTCCCCACCTTAGAGCTAAGCGTTTCACATATAGAAATCACAAGGCCCGCTGTCATTGCGGGCTTTTTGTTGCCTGCGAGAAAACCAAGGAGATTCCATCCATGAGCACGGAGCACACCGAGCAGCTCTCGATCACCATTCACAGGACATTCCAAGGGAGGCCCATTACCTTTCGGCAAGACGGTTACATTGAATTCAAGTCTTTGATGCGCGCCTTCGGGATTACGCCAGACCTCGTAGTCGATGCTCTCAGGGCATTCACCTCCATGATCGTGGAGGACCCTAAGTGGCATCTCGCAATTCAGGAGGGGAGCACCACATGCGACTGTGCGAACGGCTCCCTATGGATGCCGCTGAAGGTATTCAACCACATCGGTGCATTCCTTGAGATTCACCCCGACTTTCCCGGCTGGTATCAAAATACAGTAATAGAGCTTGCCCTTGATGAGCCTCGGCGGGACATCAAGGAGGAACCTGTATGAGCGCCCCAATCAACAACGCTTATCAAACCTGGCGGCAATTCGCTCCCCAAGAGAAATCCCCTTTACAGCTTCAAGGGGCATCTCTCAATGTCCAAGCTGGGCGCTCATCCGATGGGGGTCTCAATGCTGCGTTCGATGGACTTCTTAGTGCTGCTGTTCAAGCAGGGCACCGCTACGGAGTGACCACGAAGCGCCAAGAAGACCAAGTGTCCGAGGCCAAGGCTGAGACCTGGATGAAGTCGGTGTCTCCTGAGGAGTACCGCAAGGCAGCTCAGGAAGGAAACCTCCCGTTCCAGGATGACCCGATAGCCATGGCGCGGCTTCGGTATCTCCACGGGTTCCACGCATCGGCGGCAGTCCAAGAGCAAGTCGCGGAGAACATCCGTGGAGGTGCCTATAAGGACGAGCTGGATGCAACCGGCAAGGTGGTCCGCAGGGGTTCTGACATTGCTGTCGAGGACTATTTCTCGCGGATGAAGGCAATGCGATCTGACATCACCAAGGAGCTCGGCTTTTCCGAAGAGGACGAAGCGCTCACCAACGGGATGTTCCGCAACTCCGACCAAGCCCAAGTGTCCCTCATGGGGCTCCAGTCGCAAGTCACTGACAAGCGCAACCGGGCTCAGGCAAACATTCTCCACACGTCTACTCGGAATGCCCTCCTCTCGGAGGCCGTGAAGAGATCTCCTGAGGAAGCCTCTGAGGTAGCCACTGACTCTTGGCAAACTGGTTACGAGACAGGCGTCTATCGGGACCTCCCGGATGCCCTCAAGGACATCGGCCAGACACTCTCACAGGTGTCCGCGCAGGTGGGTGGCCTCTCGGTGGTCGACAAGCTGTTGGATGCCAAGGTCCCCGGTACGACCCAGACTGTTCGTGAGTTTTATGACCCGGATGAACTGGAAGGCTTCCGCCAGAAGGCTCTTAACACTCAAGTCAAGATGGATGCTCAGGCTGACCTTGACTGGCAAGTGAAGGTGCAGGATTTCCAGGACGACCCCAACGGTCTCACTGGGCTCTTCCAGATGCACCAGGAGGAGCTCAACAGGAGCGGAGGGGTTGCCTCGAAGAGAACTCTCCAGCTTCAACAGGAGATCGCCTCCAAGAAACACTCCCTCGCCACTCAGGCCGCGAAGCTCCAGACGGAGAACGCCAAGGCAACTCTTCAGGCCGCTCGTGTGGCTGTCCTCACGGAGGAAGCTGGGAGATTCCTGGCTGGCAACCGGGATGCTCAGCGCTACGACACCATGCCGAAGGATCCTGAGCTCGGGAAGTACAGCAAGGATGACGCCCTATTGATGGAGCGCGGACTCTTGGAACGATACCAAGGACAGCCCGCGAAGCTCCTGAAACTGGCTGAGTACATGCCCAGCGGCTACATCTCCAGCACCATTCAGGACTACTGGAAGGACACCTCGGGAGCAATGGCGATTGACGCCTCACGAGTCTCCCAAGGACTCATGCGCCCTGAAGACATCAAGGAACCTAAAGCCCTAGCCTCAGTGAATCTCCTGAAGTCGGCAGACCCTCTGGCCTTCCGCAAGGTGATCGGCGGGGACACCGAAGGTCTCGCCAAGCTGGATACCCTGGATGTCCTCTCGGGGATGGGGCTCGGGTACAAGGATATGGTCGTCAGTCAGGCTCGTTGGCACAAGATGAGCGATAAGGAGAAGAAAGCTCAAGACCAAGACGTTAGGGGCGCCTTGCTCGATGAGGCCATTGCTCCAAAGCATGTCGGGAAGACTGAAGGTCTCAAGAACCTTGCAGGGAGCGAATACGCCCAAACCTACATGCGGACGATGGTCAACGGCCTGCTCTCCGTGGGAATCCCTAAAGACGAAGCCCTCAAGAAAGCTGACAGCGCCTTCGCTCAGTCCCATGTGGGGCTCAACGGGTTCCCCATCCCGGCCTCCTTCTTCTCCCCCATCAAGGCTGACGATCAAGTGAATGTCGGTATGGATCTCCTTGCGGAGGCCCTGACGGAATACGCTCGATCTCAGGGGGTTCGTGAAGAGGATGTGATCCCTGATTACAACCAGGCGGCAAGTTCGCTACTGCTCAGAGCTCCAGGTAAGGTCCCTCTGGAACTTCAAGCAGAAATTCTCCAAAAGAGTGCCCAAGCTCTCGCAGAGGAGCGCCAAGCATCCGCAGTTGCACAGAACGCTAAGGAGACTCGTGACGCGGCCATTAGCCGTGCCGAAGAGGCCCTATTCAATGCCCAGCGGGCTCAGAAAGCTAACCCCTACAGCCATCTCAACGCCAAGAAACAAGCGGACGTGGATGACGCTGAGAAGGCTCTGAACGCCCTCAAATCAACCCAATAACTTCAGGAGGCCAGGATGGCTATCCCTAAAGAATCCCCGAGCACTCCCAGGATGATCTCTGCTCGGATGCTTCGAGTCGCTAACGATGCAGCCGGTACAGTGGGAGTAGTTCTATTCGAACACCGCTTCACTGACGGCTGTAGATACTCAGTCCAATCAGCCCCAGTGAACTCTTCAAGAAGTGACTTCATGACCGAGCAGGTCAAGAACACGATGGTGGAAGCGGAAGAAGCCTATGACGAGTTGCTCTCCTGTTTGAGCCACCAAGTGGGTCCCCTTAAATCCCGCGAAGCGCCAGTGGGCTTTAACACCCATGTCTATGGTCCACACTAGAGGAAACCATCATGTCAGCACTTAACGGTGCCGTTGCAGGCGCTCAGGCAGGGTCTGCCGCAGGTCCTTGGGGAGCAGCAATCGGCGCAGTGATTGGCCTCTTCGTCGGCGGAAAGGCGGACAAGGAAAACCGCGCCAGGATTGAGGAGGACTACAAAGCTCAAGTTGCGGCACTAAGTCAGACGTATAACTTCGCCAATCAATCTACTGACTTAGAGGTGCAAGCCGCCGCAGAGCAAGCCGCCGCAGACCTTTCCAGCACCCAGACGAACTCCATTATGAACATCGCCGCCCTTCGGGCCGCTGTATCTGAGACAGGTATGGAGGGGAATTCGATGGATCGGGTCATGCGCGCCGCCAAAGGCTCGGACCTCCGCGCAGAGGACAGCATCAGGGACAACTTCAAGCGGACAGTCGCACAATCCCTCCTCATCAAGCAGACCAATCAGATTGGCACCCAGCAGCGTCTCAACGAGCTGCGCCGCCAAGTGGTCAACTCTCAGCCCTCGAAGTGGGCCCAGCTTCTCTCCCTCGGACAACAAGCGGGTAATGCTTACAGCACCTACAAAGCCAATAACCCTTCAAATAAGGGACAGACAGGTAACACCTCCGGACAGTAGTTACTAGCCCCGCCTCTCCGCTGCATCCCAGCAGCTTTCTCAAAATCTCCAGCCCGTTTATTCCTGTCGCCTGAGTCTGCCTGAGTTGCCCTTGTGGGCGCTGGAGACTCAGGGCAGAAGGGAACCAGGCGGCAGCATTAAAAGGAATCCACACCATGCGCAATGACGCAGACGCTACCGGCTTGCCTAAAGAATCCCCCTACCGGGCCCTCTATGTGGCCGCTGGGGAAGCACATGGCGTGAGTCCTGACCTCCTTGAGCGTCAAGGCTTCGCTGAGTCCAGTTGGAACCCTGAGGCACTCGGGCCGATGACCAAGTACGGTCAGGCTCGGGGCCTCGCTCAGTTCATCCCCGGTACTGGCAAGGCCTATGGTCTCCTCACCGATTCAGACTTCCACGATCCTCAGAAAGCGATTCCCGCTCAGGCGCGCTACATGGCAGACCTGAAGAAACGCTTTGGGGGCTCCGATGAGCTGGCCCTGGCGGCTTACAACATGGGCCCTACAGCTCTTCAGCGGAAGCTGGATAAGGCCGGGGGCATCATCGAGAACGCAGAGATCCCTGAGGAAACCCGTGGGTATCTACAGAAGATCCTTGAGGGAAAGCAATCAGGCTGGGCACCAGACGGCACTAGACCGCTCAGCCGCATCAACTTTGGGACCCCATCGGCTCCCGCAGAAAGTGCCCTTGATCGGATCTCCACAGCAACCCCTGTAGAGCTCGGTACGGACTCCGAGCGCTCGTCCTGGGAGGCCCTAATGGGAGGCCTCTGGCGGTCAACCTTCACGAGCGACCACAGAGCTCATAACGTCACCGGCTGGAAGGCTCGACCAGATTGGTCACCTACCGCTGAGGATGTGGAAAGGGTCGCAACGGCTGGCATCGGGGAAGCAGGTGCCACTTTTGTTTTCGATCACGCTCACTCGGGAGATGACTTGGATGGCCTCATTGAGATTGCGAAAGAGAACAGAGAGAGTGCGGCGGCTGACGCAAGAGGCGGTCTACTCACAAGCCTGATGGGGGGGTTAGGCGAGATGCTCGGTGATCCAGTCACCTACGGAGCAATGCTCCTCCCCGGCCTCGGACAAGTTGGGCGCTTGTTCAATCCAGGCACAGCCAGAGTCCTCGCTGGAGCCGCTGGGTCAGGCGTCGAAGGAGCGGCCTATGGCGCCCTCACGGAGTCCCTCCGGGAGTCCTCCACAGGTGTCGATGCCGACTACCAGTCTGCAATCCTCGCTGGAGCTGTTGGTGGAGCGGCGCTTCATGGGATCGCCGTAGGGGTCAAGCAGGCCTTCGGTAGGAACAACCCCATGGACTCCTTCCGGTATGTCGAGGACGCTGAGACCTCCAAGGTCCTTGAGGAAGCTGGGGTGATCTCTGAGCAACCCTACCGCCCCGGTCCCCTGACTGAACGGATCTTGGCTTCAGACGCTGCAAGGAAACAGGCTCAGGATCTCGGGTTCTTCCGTGAGGGATCCGAGAAGAGACTCTCCAAGTCCTCCTATATCAAGCAGCGTACAGCCAAGAAGGAAGGCTCCCCAGCGGTCTCCAAAGAGCAAGCGTCTGAAGAGTACGACCGGCTCAATGGGATCCTCGATATGGAGGACACCCTGAATCCCGTGGCTCGTATCTCGACCATCGGTGAACGGATGCGCTCCAGTCAGAACTCAGAGATCCGCAAGGCCGCTCTGGGACTCTTCAGGAACGATAAGGGTTACAAGGATGGCACCTCGGGGCTCGGTCGGATGACTGGCGAAGAGGTGAAGCGGAACCTGGACAACGAGTGGTTTGATGTTGATTCCACCTACTCCCGGCATGCAGAAAGCTACATCCGCTCCCAGCGTCATGCAGGCCTCTCGAAGGCTGAGCTGGAGGAAGAGTTCGGCTATCTGGTAACCCTCGCCCGTGAATCCGGCAACCGTGAGGGGCTTCCTCAGGCTGTCTCCGAAGCGGCTGACCTGATGGGTAACTTCTATGACCAGCGCATTGGTGACGTACTGACTCCAGCAGGACGCTTTGGGTCTGGTGCGGACATCATTGAGAACCCTCTCCAGTGGCAAGGCGTCAGGAACTACTCCCCGGTCATCATGGACACCGCCAAGATCGCCAGAGCTTCGGCCAAGGCTGGTGGTGACCAAGCGCTCCTTGAGACCACAGGGAAGGCTCTTTATGCCTCCCTGAAGAACCCTGAGGTTCGCACCAAGGCCATCCAGGCGTTTGAGGCGGAGATGAAGGCTCTGGCCGAGCAGGAAGCCCGGAAGAACCCCACGTGGACTCTCCTGGAGCCTGTGAAAGCGGAGACTCCTGACGGGAAGCTCACTGAGGAGTTCCAGAAGTGGGCTCAGCAGAGAGCTCGCAATCAGGCTTTGGGCTACGTGGACCAAGATATGAGCCGCATCAAGGCCCATCTCTACAAGACCATGGACCCGGCAGAGCTTCCTGATTTCATGAAGTCTCGGGGACTCTTCACGACTGACGCGAAGATCACCCTAGCGGACGGCTCAGAGTTCAGCATCAACAAGGATCTTCGGAGCGGTGACGTTCGGTCGATCATGCACAGCTACCACAAGCGCACCGCTGGAGACTTGGCGATGTCCGTGGGGCTGGGTGACTCTGGCTATGCGGGGTTCGCTGAGAGGCTCTCCCGGATTGAACAGCAGAACGCGAAAGCGGGGCGCTCTGGTGACGCTGTACTTAAACGCCAACTGGACGGAGACCTCAACGCACTGAAGATAGCCGCAAAGAAACTCTATGGAATGAGCCTTGGTAATCACGACGAGTCTTGGCTCCACCACCTGACTCAAAGCCTGACGAACCTCTCGTTTGTGGCCAAATCGGCCTACATGGGTCCGATGAATTACACCGAGATAGCTTCGGGTCTTCACAACTACGGACTAGGGTTTTTCTTCAAGGCCCTCCCAGAAGTCGGCCAGATGTTCCAGCGGGTAGCCAAAGGAAAGGCTACGGCGGACGATTTGGCCATGCTCCAGAATCGCCTCTGGGGTGAGGAGATTCATAATGTCGTCTACCCCTCGCACTTGAACAGCGTCTACCAAGTAGCCTTACAAAGCTCCCCCGCCCCTTTCGCCGCGTTTAAGGCAGGCACCGCATGGTTAGCAAGGTGGGCTCCTTCGGCGCAGCTACTAGGGTCGACCACAAACCGGATCGTCAAGGCGGCTCAGGAGGAGTTTCTGGCTGTACTCGTTCGGCATGCTCACGGAGAGCCGTCAAAGGTCTTTTCAGCGGCGAAGCTCAAGTACATGAATGTGGATCGCACGAAGCTCAAGCTGATCCTAGAGCACGTCAAGAAGAGCTCTACCGTTGACTCCAAAGGCCGCTTCACCCTGGACTCTGGCAAGCTTCTTGAAGGTCGTGAGGCTCTCTCGGAGATTCGGCGTATGGGTGATATTGCAGCCACGGACGTGATCCAGAGGCCGTCCATAGGGGACACCTTCATTTGGGCTGACTCTGCAAACCCCTTTATTGGTGCCGTTACTCAATACCAGACATTCTCCATGAGGTCCGTGGAGAAGAAGTTCCTGAAGGGGGCTAACAGGATCCGCAACAAAGATGCTGATGAGGCCCTTCAGCTCGTATTGTCGATGGGCCTATCCGCGCTCGGAGTCGCTGCATTCGCAGCTGTCCGCGCTCAAACGATCCAGGACGATGATAGGCGCACGGAGTTCTACAAGAACACCATGGGTTACGACCCCGATACAGGTGAGATGGATATCTCAACTCTAGCTATTGGGGCTCTGAAGCGTTCCAGTTATATGGCGGGGCCCTCTCTTGCTTGGGACACCATCGGTAGTCCCCTAGGACTGCCCTACGCGGGCCTCGGACGCACTACCCGTGATACAGAGCTAGATACAGGAGAGCGCCCGAAGGCATGGTCATCACTTAGCCTTGCAGAAAAAGTCGGCAACTTCCCAGCCATGAAATGGGCAACCCAGTTTGCATCTATTCCGATTAACGCTGCCAACCTCCTCCGAAACGATCTAGACGAAGATCAAATTCGCCGCCAGAAAGAAGCTCTACTCAGAAACCTTAAAGGCACCATGCCAAATGACCCCGCTACACAGGGTGCGCTGGGCTGGCTGATGGAACACGGAATGTACGAGCCTTAACGAGAAACGGCCAAGGACGGCCTCTATAGGAAGACAATCGTGGAATGCTTAAAGGAACTTGCTCAAAAACAATTCGAGGCCCCCTCGTTCCCCTATGAAGACACCTTGGCAAAACTTATTGTTGATTTTCCCCACTACGCGGTGACGGAAAGCGGCCTTATCCTCAGTTTCAAGCGAAGGCAGCCGCGTTACCTCAAAGCCGCGTTAAACAACGGGCACCTATACGTCTGCCTAGTGCGAGACGGGCTCAACCACTATTCGCCAGTGAGCCTTTTTGTGGGGCGTGCATTCATTGTGATGCCTGAAGGTCGCTACAAGGTTAAACACATTGATGGAAACGGAAGGAATTGCCAGAAGGACAATCTAGAGTGGGCCTTTCCCAAAAACCATTTTGAGTCAATGGTGAGCAACAAAGAGACTCTCACCTTAGAAAGAAAGCGGGAGCTACTCGCCCCCTTCAAATTCGAGGCGCAGTTCCGTTGCTTCAGTGAACCGAAGCTGCTGACCCTGCTGACTGAAGGAGTTCCCGCCTTGCAGGCGATCAGACAGGTCGCAGGGGTCTCATTAAAGCGCCCATTCCTGAAAACTCTGAGCGCACAACAGAAGCGGCAACTGGGTAAGGAAGGGCTCTTATCGTGAAACGTTGATTAATTGATATCTATGCACTTTTGTTTCTCCCCACCTATAAAGAAAAATGTTCCTCCCCACCTTAGATCCCCCCCGAGAGCACATACATTAGGGAGACCCTCACGCACTCAGGGGCATGCTTATGTATAGACAGTAGGAGTGTACTCAGGAGTAACCGAGGAGTTAGTCTCGGGAGGTCCTGAGCAAACCTGATGAGTCCTTCCTGGGATGGGATCAATTAATGATCAACCATCTACAGTAACCCTTCACAAGGAGTCTTCCATGACTGAAGTGAAAGCAAATGAGGACAAGGCTCAAAAGGTCCGCAAGGCTCTCTTGGTCCTGGCTCGGGACAAGCGGACATGGGCTTTTGTGGTCGCTGTTGCGGCTGCTACTGGCTACAGCGTTTCTCCTGATGTCGCTGCGGCGTTTGGTGTCCTCCTAGGGGCCCTCCAGGCTTCGGCGACTTAACCCACCAGAAGGCCGACCTCATGCGCAATCGAGGGCAAGCGCTGGAGTTCCCTTGAGAGCCTCTCCAGGGGCATCGAGCCATAGTCCCGACTGACCGATCCGTCTGAGTGTCCCGTGAGTGCATCGTGGACATCCTCTGGGATCCCTACCTCACGACATAGGGTCTTGAAGGTGTGTCGGAATCCGTGGGATGGAGGGGCCGAGCTTTCGAGCTTAGCCACACCCCTTAGGTACTTGGTCCAATGCTTACCAAACGCTTTGCCATACCAGCCATCCTCTGTAGGAGCCAGTTGAGGGAAGACCTGACCATTGGCCGGTAGCCCCTCGACATATTCAAGGAAGCCCAAAGAGATAAGGTCTGGGTGGATTGGAACGGCACGCCTTGAGCCAGCAGTCTTAACCGTGCGCTCTTCATCATCGCCCGTCTCAAGGATGCTCAGGTAGGCGATCCCTTCTGAGCCCCTGCGAACGTCTCGCACAAAGAGCTGAGCAAGCTCCTCACGGCGAGCACCAGTGTACAGAGCCAACAATGGGATCCAGTAAAGAGCCTTTCCGAGATCCTTCCGAGGTGGCGACCATCCCGCGCTGGTATAGAGCGGACTGGAGAAAATCTTCTTCAGCTCTTCTCTCGTGTAGTCCTTACGGCGCTGGGCGGAGCTGGACTTGGCAATGCTCTTGGCAAGCCTGGTGGCAACCCCAGAGGTGCTCACCGGGTTTTCCTTGATGAATCCGAGCTGAATAGCAAAGCCCAAGATTGCCGAAAGTATCCTCAAGCGAGTTTTGATGGTCGTAGCCTGAAGCGTTGGAAGACCTTCAGCCTTCGCCCTCTCTATCTGCTGCCTAGCACTCAAGCCACGGATACCCTCTCCTTTCGAAGGGAGCTCCTGGAGGAGCATCCGATAGTCCTGAATGGTCTGTCGATCAATCTGATCTACTGGCAAGTCACCAAAAAGCTCGATGAACTTGAGGACCACGGCTTCGTACTCGTCGCAGGTCTTCAGGGCTGTCCGGGTGTGACCTTCAGTGGCGAGCTTATCGGCTTTGAGCTGGGCAAAGACCTCTGACAACTTATGGCGCTTGACCTTGCGCTCCACCTTGAGGGGCTCTTCGGGGAGCACGTCAGGCTGAGCCGTCCAGTCACCACTGTGGCGAGCCAGTGCCAAGTCCGAAAGCTTAAAAAGGTGTTGAGAGAACGCCTCTACAAGAGAATCGTAGAGAGCCCCTGGAGGTACAGGAGGTAAGTTGTAGGCGGTCAGTGCTTGGGCGATGTAGGGGCGCACCAGCGCAGAGACCTTCCCGCTGTCATCGAAGCAATACCGAAGACTCGCGGGACCTTCTCCAGGGATAGGGATAAGGAACGCCTCAAAGTCCCCAGAGGCTTCTACCGAATTGAGCTCTTGAGTAAACCAGCGCGCCGCTAATTGCTGCACATCCCTCGCCGTGAGGAGCTCCCCGCCGTCTCGCTGAGACCTTGCTAGGGCAAACTTGGCCTCAGACTCGACCCAAGCAGCCGCGAAGAGGGCCTTGGCCGACCCGAGCTCTTTGGTCCCTAGGGTTTTCTTGTAGATACCACCCAAGAGGGGCTTAAGGTCCTTCGGGACTGCCCTTCTGATGTAGTAGTAACCCGAGGTCGGATGCTTCCAGGGATTTGCCATAGTGCCCATGATGTACCACTCAAATGTACCAATGTGAGTGGGTTTTCAGGTCCTAGAATTGAAAAAGCCCCTGAAACCTAATGGAATCAAGGGCTTTCGAATGTGGCGGTGAAGAAGGGATTTGAACCCTTGATACGATTTCTCGTATACACACTTTCCAGGCGTGCTCCTTCGACCACTCGGACACTTCACCGTTTCTCTTCAAGCTATTCAGCCTGTCGAGGCGCGCTAATTTAGTAGAAGAGCTTTTCTTTGGCAAGCATTTTTTTCAGAATTTTCATGCGCTTAAGCCAATTCCCCGAAAACGCTGGCTTATCAAGGCAATGCTGCCATTGTGCCCAGCGCTTTTACCCGTCGCCAACGCCCTGCCCCGACTAACCAAGGGCGGCCGGCCTGGCACTGACTGGCCGGTCAGCCTTGGCGCTTTACCTGGCCGGCGCCGCTGGGTAACGTCGTCGCCACGCCATCCAAAGGACTCTGCCATGAGCGAGCTGATTACCTACCACGCCGAAGACGGCATCGCCACCCTGACCCTGAACAACGGCAAGGTCAACGCCATCTCGCCGGATCTCATCGTCGCCTTCAATGCCGCCCTCGACCGCGCCGTGGAAGAACGCGCCATTGTGATCATCACCGGCCAGCCGGGCATTCTCTCCGGCGGCTACGACCTCAAGGTGATGACCGCCGGCCCCAAGGAGGCCGTCGGCCTGGTCACTGCTGGCTCCACCCTGGCCCGCCGCCTGCTGTCGCACCCCTTCCCGGTGATCGTCGCCTGCCCCGGCCATGCCGTGGCCAAGGGCGCCTTCCTGCTGCTGTCGGGCGACTACCGCATCGGTGTCGAAGGCCTCTACACGATCTGCCTGAACGAAGTGCAGATCGGCATGACCATGCACCACGCCGGCATCGAACTGGCCCGCGACCGCCTGAGCCGCGCCGCCTTCCAGCGGGCGGTGAACAATGCCGAGACCTTCGACCCGCAGGGCGCGCGTGAAGCCGGCTTCCTCGACAAGGTGGTGCCGGCCGAACAACTGCACGCGACCGCTCTGGCGGCTGCCCGTGAGCTGAAGAAGCTGAACATGCTGGCGCACAAGAACACCAAGCTGAAGGTGCGCAAGGCACTGCTGGAGGCGCTGGACGAGGCGATCCTGCAGGACCAGAACCACATGGGCTGATCGCCGAGCCTATGCCTCTGTAGGAGCGGCTTCAGCCGCGATCACCCGCGCAGCGGGTGCCGGGGACACGGCGCCTGCATCGCGGCTAAAGCCGCTACAAAGACCCGCCAGACGCTCACCGAGTATTTGCCCCGGACAGTGCACACCCGTACACTGCGCCGCGACTGTCTGGTGTGAGCCGTCCCATGCTTTATATCTTGCGCATGCTCCTGCTGGCGCTGCATTTCCTGCTGGTTGGCGTGCTGGGCCTGCTGATCGGCCTGCTACGCCCCTTCAACCCCGATAACAGCCGCGTGTTCGCCCGCCTTTATAGTGTGCCGGCCGCCTGGTTCATGCGTATTCGGGTAAAGGCCGAAGTCGGCCCGCTGTGGGACCAGCCGCCTGGTTGCGTGATCATCGCCAACCACCAATCCAACTACGACCTGTTCATCCTGGGCCACGTGGTGCCTCGGCGTACCGTCGCCATCGGCAAGAAGAGCCTGGGCTGGATCCCGCTGTTCGGCCAGTTGTTCTGGCTCGGTGGCAATGTACTGGTCGATCGCAAGAACGCCTACCAGGCGCGCAAAGCCCTGCAGGCGACCACGCGCACCTTGCGCGACGACACCTCGATCTGGATCTTCCCGGAAGGCACGCGCAACCCCGGCGAGCAATTGCTGGCGTTCAAGAAAGGCGCGTTCCACATGGCCATCGAAGCCGGCGTGCCGATCGTGCCGGTGTGCGTCAGCCGCTACACTAAGCGCCTGGGCCTGAACAGCTGGCGGCAACGCACGGTGATCATCCGCTCGTTGGCCCCCATAGCCACCGCCGGCCTCACCTCGCAGGACATCCCCGCACTGATCGAACAATGCCGCACCCAGATGCAGCACTGCATCGACCACATGGAACACGAACTCTCCGTGTAGGTACGCAATTCTTCACGCCCCACAGGTTGCCCCGGGCCGCCTTACAGCCCAAGCTGTCACGGTGTTCAATCGAATAAGCGGACAACCATGGGTCGAGTCGTCGCGTCGGCGGTGTACAGCGCCGGCAGGAAGGTCACCAACATCAGCCTCGACGAAGGCGCCGAGTGGGCCCGCAAGCCCGGGCACTTCGTCTGGATCGGCCTGGAAGCGCCCAACGCCGAGGAGCTGGCCAACCTGCAACGCCAGTTCGGCCTGCACGAACTGGCCATCGAGGATGCCCTGGAAAAACACAGCCGGCCCAAGCTCGAGACCTTCGGTGACGCGCTGTTCATCGTCACCTACTCGCCGGTGCGCCATGAAGGAAAGCTCGAGTTCATCGAAACCCATATCTTCGCCGGCAACGGTTACATCATCACCTGCCGCAACGGCCACTCGAAGTCCTACGCCCTGGTGCGCCAGCGTTGCGAGGCGCGCCCGCTGCTGCTGGAACACGGCGAAGACTTCGTGCTCTACGCCCTGCTCGACTTTGTCACCGAAAACTACCAACCGGTCAGCGAGGCGATCCATGGCGAGATCGAGGAGTTGGAGCAGAGCGTGCTCAGCAACTCGTTGAAGGAAGAGGACGTCCAGCGCTTGCACAGCCTGCGCCGGGATATCCTGCGCCTGCGCCGCTACGTGGCGCCGATGGTGGAGGTCAGCGAGGAGCTGCAGCGCCTGAGCTTCCCGTTCATCGACAAGAACATGCGCCCGTATTTTCGCGACGTGCAGATCCACGTCACGCGACAGATGGAAGACCTGGCCGGCATCCGCGATATCGCCAGCCAGACCATCGAGATCGGCATGCTGCTGGAGTCGTCACGCCAGAGCATCACTCAACGCAAGTTCGCCGCCTGGGCGGCGATCCTGGCGTTCCCCACGGCGATTGCCGGGATCTACGGGATGAACTTCCAGAACATGCCAGAGCTGGGCTGGCATTACGGCTACTTCGCCGTGCTTGGGGTGATCGGGTTGGGGTGTTCGGGGTTGTACTACAGCTTCAAGCGATCTGGTTGGCTCTAGCCCATTCGCCAGCAAAGCTGGCTCCTACAGGTATCGCGCCGATCTTGGGCAACCCGTAGGCGCCAGCCTTGCTCGCGATGCTCAGCATGGCCAGGCCAAAACACACCGCTGGCCCGACGATCACACCGCGCTATCGCCCGCCTTGGCCGGCTGCTGAATGAAGCGCAACATCCATTCACCCACGAGATCACCCTGGTGCTCGCTCGCCAGGCTGGCCACGGCTTTCTGGTAAACCTCCTCGCCCAGGAAGTCCTGACGCGCATCGAGCAACGCGCGCGAATAGTCGTGGACAAACTCCGGATGCCCCTGGAAACACAGCACCTGGTCACGGATGTGATAGGCGGCGTTCGGGCAGAAGTCGCTGGAGGCGATTACCGTGGCGCCCTCAGGCACTTCGGTAACCTGGTCCTGGTGGCTGATCAACAGCGTCAGCTCGGTCACTTCCGGGTCCATCCACGGCGCATGGGCCGCCAGGCTGTAGCGGTGGATTCCCACTCCCCAGCCCTTGTCGGCACGCTCGGCCTTGCCACCGAGGGTCAGCGCCAGCAGTTGGTGACCAAAACACACGCCCAACAGTTTCTCGCCACGCTCATACAGCTTGAGCAGGTAGGCTTTCAGCGTCTGGATCCAGGGGTCACTGCCGAACGAATCGGCCTTGCTGCCGGTCACCAGGTAGGCGTCGAAAGCTTTGCCGTCCTCGGGGTAGTCGCCGTTCATCACGTTGTACACGTCGAACTCGGCGGCGACCGGCTGACGCGAGAACAGCTGCTCGAACATCCTTCCGTAGCCCTGGTACTGCGCAACCAGCTCAGGTCGCAGGACATCGGTTTCAAGGATGCAGATGCGTAACGACATAGGGATAGTCCTGAACGACATGTGTGTGGGAAATGCTGTAAAGACTGACGCGAAAGGCTCTTACAAGCAAGTAGGATATCCGGACGAACGGTAGACCCTGTAACCCTTGGTAACCCTGCCCGCGCACTCGTCTAGCCCCAGCGTGGCAGCGGTGTGGCCAGTGGCCTTAAAACCCGTTGAAATTATCGAAAGTCCAGTTAGAACAAAGCGTTCTGAAATAGGGATGACGCGGGCCCTACTGTTGGTTGTATACCCAGACACAAGAGGCAAGCAGGCACGGCGCTTCATCGCGCCACTGCGATCGACCCGACGCGCGACAGGGAAGCCAAGGGTTATTCAGGAATAACAACAAGAAGGCGGTCCGCCATGTTCAGACAATCGAAAGTACGCCAAGCAGGGCTCATTCTCTTCGCCACCACGCTGCTGCTGATTTTGCCGAACCTCACCCGGCTGTTCGGTTGAACAGCGCTGTGGCCATTAATGGCAATGCACAGGTAACCTGCCGACCTTGATGGTTGGAGATTGCCCATGCGCGCGTGCCTCACCCTGATCTGCCTGTTGCTTGCCCTGCCTTCGTGGGCCGCGCAGCTGACCCTGGAACTGGGGGCCACCAGCCGCCACTGGCAAAGCGAACAATTGCTCGGCCACCCCCAGGCCCGGGATATCACCATCGAGCAGGACGTCACCTACAAGCGCACCCTGCATTACCGCGCCATACCGCTGGCCGCGCTGCTTGAGGGGGTAGAACCGGGCGATCACCTGCAGGCCGTCGCGCTGGACGGTTTCGCCGCCGAGATGCCGGCCGCCACGTTGCTGCAGCCAGGCCCGGCGCAGGCCTGGCTGGCCATCGAGGATCCGGCTCACCCCTGGCCTTCGATCGGCGCTGGAAAACCGAGCGCAGGGCCTTTCTACCTGGTCTGGACCCAACCTCAGGCCAGTGGTATACGCCCGGAGCAGTGGCCGTTCCAGATCACTACGATTCGCCGCCTGGCAGCGGTCGAGGCACGATTTCCCGCCTTGCTTCCCGATCCGGCCCTGCCCCTGGATGACCCCGTGCGCCAGGGCTTTGCCCTGTTCCAGCAAAACTGCCTCGCCTGCCATCGCTTCAATGGCGCTGGCGACGCGCAACTGGGCCCCGACCTGAACCTGCCGCACAATCCCACTGAGTATTTCCAGTCGGCGTTCCTGCGCCAGTACATTCGTGACCCCCAGAGCCTTCGGCGCTGGCCACAGGCGAAGATGCCGGGCTTCTCGACCCAGGTGCTCAGCGAGCGGGAGCTCGATGCGGTACTGGCTTATCTAAAGCATATGGCTGGGCGCAAGACCGCCGACTAGTGGCCCTGTTCGCCGGCAAAGCCGGCCCCTACAGGTAGATGTGTACTCGCGCTAGGCGATTGGCCGCTCCTGCTTGACGCCCCAGCCTTCGACTTCGCCGCCGAACGGCGAGATGGCACGCTCGAAGGATTGTTCGAAGGCGCCGATACCGCCATGGGTGGCGTACATGACCTTGCTCAGTTCCAGATGCCAGGCGCCATCGTCACGCTCGCGAACCTGCGCATTGATGGACTCGCCGCGAAACGCCCCGGCCGCGCGCCGGGCACCCGCTTCATCAGGGAAGACGGCATAGAACTCGATGGGGTGGATGCGGGTGAAATCGAAACCGCCAGCTTTCATCTGGCGCAGGACACTGCTGCTGATGTCTTCGTTCTGGCTGCTCATGAAACGTCCTCCTGCAAAGCAATGGATAGACTTTCAGTGCACGACGCACCTGCCTGGCAACGGTGCCATGCCTGGCAATTAGAGCTGATGCAAGACGCGAATCGAATCGACACAAGCCCGCAGATTAGGCCGGTGCCTCACTCCAGCGTAGTGCCTGCACAGGCACCACGCCAGAAGCCTGCTTTCAGGGGACTTCGCGGATATCGGTGATGACGACGCCGTTCTGCTCCTTAAGCCAACGCGCCGTGGGTGAAGGGGTACGGTCCTGGAAGTCGTTGAGGTCCAGCTCGTCCATGACCGGAAACAGATGCGAACGTATCGCGCGCGCGGCGTCTTCCTCGCTGGGGCACTGCTCGGCATTGAGAAGCAGCGACGTCGGCTCGCCTTTCTGGTCGGCAAAGATGACTTCCCACTCTTTCATCGATAAACCCTCGCTAAACGCGCAACGTTGAGTGATACCCGTAGTAGCTGACCGCCATACACGCTCGTCGTTCAGGGGGGCAGACCGGCAACGCAAAAAAAAGCCCGCCGATGACGGCGGGCTTCCCTGGAGCGCATCACTTACTTCGGTGTGCCGTGCACCACACCGGCGGTGTTGTCCAGCAGGCTCTTGGTCGCCGTCTGGATGTACGCCTCGAGACGCTTGAGCATCTGCGGCTGGTCTGGGCTTTCGATCAGCTCGGCCTTGAACTCGCGGCCCAACTGGTAACGGTACATGCGCGGGGACATGTCCTTGGACTCGATCAGGATGCGGTCACCCTGCACCAGGCCGACGATCTGCTCGCTGCCCGACGGTTTGATCATGCCCACGCCCTCGTCGCCCTCAGGCAAGTTGAGCAGGTCGCGGCCCCAGCACTGGTGACGGGCCTGGCCACCCAGGCGGCCCATGATGGTCGGCACGATGTCGACCTGAGTGCCCACGGTGTGGTTCACCGCGCCGAACTTCTCCTGGATGCCGGGAGCGATCAGCAGCAGCGGCACGTTGAAGCGGCCCAGGTCCAGCTCGGTGACCTGCTGGTGGTTGCCAAAGCCATGGTCGCCGACGATGACGAACAGGGTCTCCTTGAAGTAAGGCTCCTTGCGCGCCTTCTCGAAGAACTGGCCCAAGGCCCAGTCGGAGTAGCGCATGGCGGTCAGGTGCTCGTCCAGGCGCCCCTGGCCGGTGACCTTCTCGACCGGCAAGTTGCTCGGCAGCGCGTACGGCGTGTGGTTGGACAGCGTCTGCAGCAGGGCGTAGATCGGCTTCTTGCCATCGTGCTTGGCCAGCTCTTCGTTGCCGCGGTCGAACATGTCCTGGTCGGACACGCCCCAGGTCGGGTCGGAGAATACCGGGTTGACGAAATCATTGCGGCCAATGAAGGTGGTCATGCCCTGGTTGCCGAAGAACCCGGACTGGTTGTCCCAGGCGAAGTCGCCATTGTAGACGTAGACATCGTCATAGTCGCGGGCGCTGAGCAGGGCCGGCAGGCCGGACAGCTTGTGGCCACCCTCCGGGGTCTGCATCAGGTACTCGAAGCCCGGCAGGTTGGGGAAGCAGGCCATGGTGGCGAACATACCCTGGTGCGTGTGGGTGCCGTTGGAGAAGAAACGGTCGAACAGCAAACCCTCTTTGGCCAGCTTATCGAAGTACGGGGTGATGTTGTTCGGGCTGCCCAGGGCGCCCACCGAGTGGCCGGCGAAGCTCTCCATGAGGATCACCACGACGTTCTTGATCGGTAGCGCGCGGTCCTGCGGCGGTACGAAGTCACGGCGGATCGCGGCTTCGTCCGCGTCAACCAGGGTGTCGTGGGCAGTCAGCAACTGCTCGCGCACACTCTGGGTGGCCTCATCCTGCTTGAGCACCGGTTTCCAGATATTGGAGCGGTCTTCGCCATAGCGGCTCTTGGCGGCGTCGATCAGCGTCAACGTGCCGTTCAGGCCCAACTGGTTGACGAAGTTCGAGTCAGTGGTGAAGGCATCGCCCCAACGCATCGGTGGGCCCTGCCGCAGGGTGCCGCGGGCGGCGATCACGGCCACCAGGAGGATCACCATGAACACGGCCAGGCGGCCGTACCAAGGGGCGACCGAACGACGGCCAGAGGCCTGGATGGAATCACCAGCGCCACGGGTCAGGCGGTCGATGCCCTTGAACAGCAGGCTCAGCAGCCAAGTGCCGAACAGCCAGGCCAGCAGGTAGCGAACCACCGGGAAGCCGTACCAAAGCATGCTCAGGACGGTCTTGGGGTCTTCCTGAATGTACTGGAACACCAGGCCGTTGAGACGCTGGTGGAACTCGCGGTAGAAGTCCATCTCCATCAGGCCGAGGAACATCACCACGCTCGAGGCGATGGTCAGCCAGAAGCGGAACAGCCCGCGCCGGGCCATCAGCCATGGGCTGAGCAAGGCCAGCAGCAGCGGGATGCTGATGTACACCACCACCCGCAGGTCGAAACGCAGGCCGTTGAAGAAGCCTTCGGCGACGGTCGAGTAAGGGGTGTCGCCGATCATGTCGCTGTTGTAGACCAACAACGCCAGGCGCACCAGGCTGAGCATCAGCATGATCACCAGACCGCTGAGCAGCGTGTAGGCCAGGTGGGATTTCAGGGTTGGCGAGAACGAGCCTCGCACGCCCTGTTGCTTCAAGGCGTCCGTGTTAGCCATGAATGGAGAGGTCCTAGGATTGCGGTTTGCGGGAAGGCGACAATCGCCGACAGCCAGACGGTCCGACCATTACCGTGGCCACGGACCAAGGCCGCATTGTGCGGCGCGAATTCTCAAAAATCGAGTGTGAAAATTTTGTCGAAGCGCCGGCCATGGCCGCCAGCGCATCTATATCCGAATGTTGCCCCGCGGCCCGGCGATCGCCCAGATGATCAGCCCCACCACTGGCAGCAGCACGATCAACAGGATCCACAGCACCTTGATCCCCACCTCGGCGCTGCTCTTGATGACATTGAGAATCGCCCAGATGTCCAGGGCCAGGATGATCAGGCCAACCAGGCCATTGAAGGTCGAACCCATTGTGCCGCCCCCACTCATTGACAGTGTTGCAGAGCATAGCTGGCTATGACGCCGATAGAAGGGAATCCTTGGCCGACCACGCCGGTCACTGGATAGACTGCCGTTATCCACCGTTCCGAGGTCCGCATGCCCCCAGCCAACACCCAAGTCTCGATGATCAGCGCCTGGCGGCAACAGGCGCTCGACACCCCCTGGCTCAGCGCCGGCCTGCTGCTGAGCCTGCTCGCCATCCTCGCCTTGCTGATGGCAAGCGTCTGGAACGCCATCAACGGCGATCACGCCGACAACCTGCACCTGGCGTTGCTCGGTGGCCTGTCTGGCTTCGGCGCCACGGCCCTCGGCGCGGTGCTGGCGGTGGTACTGCGTGATGTCAGCGCGCGTAGCCAGGATGTGATGCTGGGTTTCGCCGCCGGGATGATGCTGGCGGCCAGCTCGTTCTCGCTGATCCTGCCGGGCCTGGAAGCCGCCCGGGAAATCACCGGAAACGGCCCGGCCGCCGCCTTTACCGTGGTGCTGGGGATGGGGCTGGGCGTACTGCTGATGCTCGGGCTCGACCGTTTCACCCCGCACGAGCACGAAAGCACCGGGCCCTGCGGGCCGGAAGCCGAGCGAATCAGCCGGGTATGGCTGTTCGTGATGGCCATCACGCTGCACAACCTGCCTGAAGGCATGGCCATTGGTGTGAGTTTCGCCAACGGCGACCTGAACATCGGCCTGCCGTTGACCAGCGCCATCGCCATCCAGGACATCCCCGAAGGGCTGGCCGTGGCCCTGGCCTTGCGCGCCACGGGGCTGTCGAACTTCAAAGCGGCGCTGGTGGCGATCGGCTCAGGGCTGATGGAACCCCTTGGGGCGGTCATCGGCCTGGGGATTTCCACCGGCTTCGCCCTGGCCTACCCGATCAGCATGGGGCTGGCCGCAGGCGCGATGATCTTCGTGGTGTCCCACGAGGTGATCCCGGAAACCCACCGCAACGGCCACCAGACGGCGGCGACCCTGGGCTTGATGGGCGGGTTCGCGGTGATGATGTTCCTTGATACCGCGCTAGGGTAAGGCGGCCCTGGCACAACCTCTGTAGGAGCGGCTTCAGCCGCGATCACCCGCGAAGCGGGTGCCAGACACAGACACCGCGATGCCTGCATCGCGGCTGAAGCCGCTCCTACACGTGCACAGCCACGCGCAACGCCTCCAGCGCCGGCTCCACCTTGATCCCCACCGCCGCACCCAGCTCCAGCACCCGTGCCAGGTCGTTCTGCCCCACCATCACCATCTGCAACTCGTCATCGAGCAACTGGCTGAAGTTCAGCAGCACATAACCACCGGCCTCTTTGTTCAGCGCGCCCATCTGCACCTGAATGCGGTTGAGCGCGGTCAGCGGCTCGGTGCGCGCCAACTGCTTGGGCTTGAGGGTGAACGGCACGCTCTTGTCGAACGAGTCGCTGATCTGCTGGAACAGGTCCTGGTAAGTGTCGGCCTGGAACACTACGGTGTCGGGCAGGCTGCCGAGCACCACCCATTCACCCAGCGGGATCGGGAAGGTGTCGTCGTAGTTGATGTCCGGGTTGGCGGCGAGGAAGGCGGCGGGGTCGGCGTAGGCCTGGGCGGCCTCGTCGGCGATGCGCTCGATGACGTCATCGGGCATGCAACCTGCGCCGATGAGGCTGATGAATTCGAGCAACTGGTCTTTCATTGGGGGCCCTGCGGATTGGCATAAAAGGCGCCAAGGATAGCCGCAAATGCCCCCAGGGGGTTAGCCGAGCAGCGCCTCGAGACGCGCTGCGGTATCCCTCGCGCCCATGGCCCGCGCCGCGATCAGCGCCGTGGTGCCCATGGCATCGCGGTGCGCCGGATCGGCACCATGAGCCAGCAGGTGATCGAGGATCTCCAGGCGATTGAACATGGCCGCCAGCATCAGCGCGGTGCGGCCATCAGCGGCGGCGGCATCCACCGGCACGCCCTGCGCCAGCAGCAGGCGGACCATCACCATGTCGCCCTTGAACGCGGCACCGGCAATGGGCAACTGACCGTTGTCATTGGCGATCAGCGGGTCGGCACCATGGGCCAGCAGCAGCCGAACCGCCTCTTCATGACCGTGATAGCTGGCCAGCATCAGCAAGGTATCTCCCTTGTGATTGCGCAAGTCGGCCGGAAGGCCACGGGTGAGCAGGCGTTCAAGCATGGGCGCATCACCGCGGCGGGCGCACTCGAAGACTTCTTCAGCGAAGGCGGCGGTCGCTTCAGTGGCGGGCTGTAGATCGGACATCGGAACCTCCTGGCAATTTCGTGGGGCCAAGTGTTGGCCAGGCACCCTCCAGGGGTCAAAGCGTCAGATTCTATGGGGCAGACAGAGCAAACCTATTACCGTGCAAATTGCACTGTGCAAAATGCACGACATTGCAAAATGCAACGAACTCGGCATCACGAACAAATATAACTAATTGATTTATAAAGGTTTTACTGGATATCGAAGGCTGGCACGCTCACTGCAAAACTCCACTCACGTCTGCCAGCACAACAGTCAGGAGTTGCCATGGACCTCATTCAGGAAAAATTCGCGTCGGTCTTCTCTGCCTACCAAGTCGCCACCCAGTCACGACCGGACGGCGGTATCCTGCTGACCCTGCGCGCCGCCGATGGCGTGGTAACCCGTCGCGTGCTGTCGTACGCGCAACTGCACAGCGCCGAACAGCTCTCCTGGGCCATCAGTGCCATCCGCCGCGACCTGGCCGAGCAGGCCTGCGACCTGCCGGTGATCTCGCGGCTGCAGAGTCAGCAGCGCTTCGCCCTGCCGACCTATCGCTGATCGCTCAGAGCTCGTCGAGCCCCGGAAACTGCCGGGCACTGGCATCGCCGGTGAAACGAGGCTGCATGCCCTGCGCGCTGCCGAACAGCCGCAAAGCCAGGCAGAACGGGGCATCCCCAAGGTCCAGCCAGCGCCGCGCCGCAGCAGGGATGACCAGTACATCATCCTTCTCGCACAACACGGCATGGACGAAGCCACCCAAGCGCAACGTGACCTGGGCACGCCCACTGATCACCGCGAACACTTCCTCGCTGTCATGCACATGCTCACCGCGCAGGTCGTCCAAGGCTGGATCGACACCCTCGCGGCTGAGCACCGCGAACGCGGCACAGCCATGGGCCGTCATCAATTGATCGAGGGGCTCGCGGCATGCCTCCAGCACTTCGGCCTGGGTGCAGCCGGGACGAAGCCGCACACCCGATTGCCAGCGGTCGAGGCGCACGCCCTGTTCAGCCAGGGTCGCGACGATATCGTCGTGGTGGGTCAGCACCTTGTTCGGCAGTTCCGGGCTGGACGGGTCGAAAACACTGAGGATGCTCATCAGGGGTCGTTCCTGCTTTCTTTCAGACGGAGGGCAATGATAACGGCTGCGGCCAGTGCCGCGACGCTGGCCATACCAAAGGTGAAGTGCGGGCCCAGCAGTTTCCAGCTGTAGCCTGAATACAGGGCGCCCAACGCACCACCGGTGCCGGACAGCGCCGCGTACAGCGCCTGCCCCTGGCCCTGTTGACGCGCACCGAAACTGGCCTGGACGAAGGCAATGCTGGCGGCGTGAAAACAACCGAACGTGGCGGCGTGCAGGAGTTGGGCGAACACCAGCACCGCTGGGATCTCGGCCAGATTGCCCAGCACCAGCCAGCGCACGGCGGCCAGCAGAAAGCTCGCCAGCAACACCCGGCGCACCGAGAACCGCGCGAAGATCCGGCTCATCACCATGAACACCAGCACTTCGGCCACCACCCCCAGCGCCCACAGCAGGCCGATGGCGCCACGGCTGTAGCCCAAGTGTTCCAGATGCAGGGTGAGGAAGGTGTAGTAAGGGCCATGGCTGAGCTGCATCAGCGCGACGCAAACATAGAAGGCCACCACGCCGGGTACAGTCAGCTGCCTGATGAAGCCCACCGCCCCACGCCGCTCGGCCTGCTCCACTGGCTGGGCATTGGGCACCCACAGGCTGGCGACGACGATGCCCGCCATGATGGTCACCAGCGCCACCGGGTAGATGTCCAGGCTCAACCATTCGAACACGCGACCCAGCCCGACCACGGTAAGGATGAAGCCGATCGACCCCCACAGCCGCACCTGGCTGTAGCGTGACGTCTGGCCGTGCAGGTGGGCCAGGGTGATGACCTCGAACTGTGGCAACACGGCGTGCCAGAAAAACGCATGCAGCGCCATGACCAGCGCCAGCCAGGCGTAACTCTTGGCGAAGAAGATCAGCGAGAAGGTCGCCAGTGTCGCCAATGCGCCCAGGCGCACGATCAGCAGACGCTGGCCCGTGCGGTCACCCAGCCAGCCCCAGAGGTTGGGGGCCAGGCAGCGCATCAGCATGGGGATGGCCACCAGCTCGCCGATGCGTGCTGGGGAGAAGCCCAGGTGATCGAAGTACAGGGCCAGGAACGGCGCGGTGGCACCGAGCAGGGCGAAGTAGAAGAGGTAGAAGCTGGACAGGCGCCAGTAGGGGATGGGGGGCATGGGCTTGATCGATAACTCGGTTTGGCCTTGCGGTCCCTTCGCCGGCAAGCCGGCTCCTACAAAGGCTGTGTCGTACCTGTAGGAGCCGGCTTGCCAGCGAAAGGGCTCACCCTGATATCAGAGCTGCCCCAAAACTGGGGTATCCACCTTCACCTCGGCATTCTGCGCGCGATGACGCAGCAGGTGGTCCATCAGCACGATGGCCATCATCGCCTCGGCGATCGGCGTGGCGCGGATGCCGACGCACGGGTCGTGACGGCCCTTGGTGATCACCTCGACCGGATTGCCATCGACATCGATCGAACGACCCGGCGTGGTGATGCTCGAAGTAGGCTTGAGCGCCAGGTGGGCGACGATCGGCTGGCCCGAGGAGATGCCGCCGAGAATGCCGCCGGCATTGTTGCTGAGAAAGCCTTCGGGGGTCAGCTCGTCACGGTGCTCGGTACCACGCTGGGCGACACTGGCGAAACCGGCGCCGATCTCCACGCCCTTGACCGCGTTGATGCTCATCAGCGCGTGGGCAAGCTCGGCGTCGAGGCGGTCGAAAATCGGCTCGCCCAGGCCCGGCATCACGCCTTCGGCGACTACGGTGATCTTTGCGCCCACCGAATCCTGGTCACGACGCAGTTGGTCCATGTACGCCTCCAGCTCCGGCACCTTCTCCGGGTCCGGGCTGAAGAAGGCGTTCTGCTCCACCGAATCCCAGGTCTTGAACGGGATCTCGATGGGGCCAAGCTGGCTCATGTAGCCGCGCACACGGATGCCCTGGGTGGCGAGAAACTTCTTGGCGATAGCGCCGGCCGCCACGCGCATGGCGGTCTCGCGCGCCGAGCTGCGGCCACCGCCACGGTAGTCGCGCAGGCCGTACTTGTGGTGGTAGGTGTAGTCGGCATGGGCCGGGCGGAACAGGTCCTTGATCGCCGAGTAGTCCTTGGATTTCTGGTCGGTGTTGCGGATCAGCAGGCCGATCGAGCAGCCGGTGGTGCGGCCTTCGAACACCCCGGAGAGGATCTCCACCTCGTCCGGTTCCTGGCGCTGAGTCGTATGCCGGCTGGTACCAGGCTTGCGCCGGTCGAGGTCGTGCTGCAGGTCGGCGAGCGAGATCTCGAGGCCCGGTGGGCACCCATCGACAATGGCGACCAACGCCGGCCCATGGCTTTCGCCTGCGGTGGTGACAGTGAACAGCTTGCCGTAGGTATTGCCGGACATGGACGCTCCGCGAGATCAGCCTGAAGTGAACGAAAGCGGCCAGTATACGGAAAACACCGAAACAATGGTGGCCCGTGCGGGCCCATTCGCCGGCAAAACCGGCAGCCCAGGCGCAGCGCTGATATTGAGCGTCGCGAACCTTCTGCCAACCTGAAGGTCATACTCACACCTCTTCATGTAGTGCCCCTTGATGACGTCGCGCCTGGCCGCCCTCCTCCTGCTGTTCTGCGCTGGTTTCGCCCAAGCCGCCCCCACCGTGCTGCAACGCCCCATCGACCTGGACACCGGCCAGGGCGTGCTGCACGGCAGCCTGCTGCTACCGCAGCAGGACACCCCGCCTCCGGTGGTGCTGATCATCGCCGGTTCCGGCCCCACTGACCGCGATGGCAACAACCCGGCTTCCGGGCGCATCGACAACCTCAAGCGCCTGGCCCTGCTGCTGGCCGGCGAGCACATCGCCAGCGTGCGCTACGACAAGCGCGGCGTGGCCGCCAGCCAACCGGCCACGCCCGACGAACGCGACCTCAGCGTGGAGCGCTACGTGGCTGACGTCATCGCCTGGGGCCAGGCATTGCGCCATGACCCACGCTTCGGCCCGCTGATCCTGGTCGGCCATAGCGAAGGCGCGCTGATCGCCAGCCTGGCCGCCGAACAGGCCGGCGCCAGCGCGGTGATCACCCTGGCCGGCAGCGGCCGCCCGGTGGCACAGGTATTGCGCGAGCAGTTGGCCCAACGCCTGCCACCTGCGCAACTGAACGCCGCCGTGGCGCTGATCGACAGGTTGCAGTCCGGGCAGACCAGCCTGGACGTACCGGCGCCCTTGCGCCAGGTGTTCCGCCCCAGCGTGCAGCCGTACCTGATCTCGCTGCTGCGCCAGGACCCGGCGGCAGCCTTCGCCCACCTCAAGGTGCCCGCGCTGATCGTCCAGGGGCGCAACGACGTGCAGGTCGAGGTGGCCGACGCCGAACGCCTCAAGGCCGCCAAGCCCGACGCCGAGCTGGCGCTGATCGACGGCATGAACCATGTGCTGCGTATCAGCCCCCGGGACATCCGCCAGCAACGCGACAGCTACCTCAACCCGGAACTGCCCCTGGCGCGTGAACTGGGTGAACGGATCGTCGCCTTCATCCACCAGCTGCCACCCACCTGAGGGCTCGATCACCGACAATGCTCAGGTCTTGGCCCGAGCTGCCGATAATGCAGCTATGAAGGTCGTGATCACGGCGCCAAGGCCCGCTGAACACCTGGCCGCCGTGCACTTGAGGATTGCCCTGATGACCGATGCCCCCGCCGCCGAGGCGACAGAAGAACAAGCCCCGGACAGCGCCCCGCAGCCGTGGGCGGACCTTGCCGCCGAACACTTCCAGCTGCTGCGCCTGGCGCCGCTGCCCACCGACCGCAACAGCGGCGCGCGGCCGCTGCGCTTCGTCCAGTTCGGTTACGCCGAGCGCCACGACAAGGCCCACAGCCTGCTGCGCATGGAAATCCGCCTGCCCGGGCAGAAAGTGCGCAAGGAACAGAACCAGTTGGACATCCGCGTCGACCACGAGCAGCGGCTGGTGCGCATCGGCAGCGACAGTGGCCTGCAACTCGAACCACTGAACCGCGGTCTCGGTCGATTCCTGCTGGCCCAGGCGGTGCAGTGGTTGCAGCAACGTTGCTCGCACTATCGGGTCGAAGGCATGAACCTGCCGAACAAGGATGCGCTCAACGAGGACACTCGCCTGCGCCGCGACCACGTGCTGGCCAGCGTCGGCCTGGCGGTGGAGTACACCGATGGCCAGTTGCTCAAGGGGCGCGTGGTGGAAACCGCGGTGGGCCAGCTCAAGGGCGGCTGGAACACCGAGAAGGTCCAGCGCGTCGACATCATCGAGGCGGCCGGCATGCTGCAGCAGGCCGAGCAGAACCTGATGGAGAAGGAAGCCCAGCTGCGGGAGCGTGACGAGCGCGTGGCCAAGTACCGTCGCGAGGACAGCGGCCTGCGCTTCACCATCACCTGCCTGGTGGCCTTCGCGGTCTTCCAGGCCGGGCTGCTGATCTGGATCGCCACCCGCTGATCCTTCAGCGGGCAAGCCGGCGCCTACAGAAAAAACGGCGTAAGGGCCGGCTTGCCGGCGAAAGGGCTGCAAGGCAGCCCCCTTCAATCCATCCGCATTACACCCGCGAAGCAAACAACGCCTGGTGCTGCCGGCACTGCTCGGCGGTCAGCATGAATACCCCGTGCCCTCCGCGCTCGAACTCGAGCCAGGCGAAGTCCACTTCAGGGTACAGCGCCTCGACGTGCACCTGACTGTTGCCCACCTCGACGATCAGCAAGCCCTTCTCGGTCAAATGATCGGCTGCCTCGGCCAGCATCCGCCGCACCAGGTCCAGGCCATCGTTGCCGCAGGCCAGGCCCAGCTCGGGCTCATGGTGGTACTCGGCCGGCATGTCGTCAAAATCCTCGGCATCGACATACGGCGGGTTGGACAGAATCAAGTCGAAGCGCTGCCCCGGCAAGCCGCCGAAACCATCGCCCTGGACGGTGTAGACCCGCTGCTCCAGGCCATGGCGTTCGATGTTCTGGTTGGCCACTTCCAACGCGTCGAAGGACAGGTCGGCCAGCACGACCTCTGCATCCTGGAACACATCGGCGGCGACGATGCCGATACAACCGGAACCGGTGCACAGGTCGAGGATGCGCGCCGGCTCCGCCGCCAGCCACGGCTCGAAACGCTTTTCGATCAGCTCGCCAATGGGTGAGCGAGGCACCAGCACGCGTTCGTCGACGATGAACGACATGCCGCAGAACCACGCCTCGCCCAACAGGTAGGCGGTGGGCACGCGCTCTTCGATGCGGCGCTTGAGCAGGTGCTGCAGGCGTACCCGTTCATCGTCCTCCAGCTGGCAGTCCAGGTAGCTGTCGGCCACCTCCCACGGCAGGTGCACCGAACCGAGCACCAGCAGGCGGGCCTCGTCCCAGGCATTGTCGGCGCCGTGGCCGAAGAACAGCTCGTGCTCATGGAAGCGGCTGACCGCCCAGCGGATATGGTCGCGCAGGGTGCGCAGGCGGGATGTGATCACGGGGTACTCCTTTTCAGACAGGATAAAAGTCTAACAGCCCACACCACACATTTGTTTTCTCCGATGGCCGAATGGATAGCCCCAGGCCAGTAACCATGCCGCCTGCAATGTCAACCATTCACATTGGCGCCGAGGCGAGGGAGAATAGGTATACAAAAGCCCTATCCAAGGAGCCCTTGATGTCCTCCGTTCCAACCACGATGTTCCGCCTCACTGGCCGCGACTACCCGCCGGCCAAGCTGGGCCAAGCCAGCCTGATCGTCATCGATGCGCAAAAGGAGTACCTGAGCGGTCCGCTGGCACTGTCGGGCATGGACGAGGCCGTGGCGAACATCGCCAGGTTGCTCGACGCTGCCCGCAAGGCCAACCGTCCGATCATCCACGTCCGCCACCTCGGTACCGTCGGTGGTCGCTTCGACCCGCAGGGCCCGGGGGGTGAGTTCATCCCCGGCCTGGAGCCGCTGGATGGCGAAGTCGTCATCGAAAAACGCATGCCCAATGCGTTCAAGAACACCAAGCTGCACGAGACGCTGCAGGCGTTCGGCCCGCTGGACCTGATTGTCTGCGGTTTCATGAGCCACTCGAGCGTCAGCACCACTGTGCGCCGCGCCAAGGACTATGGTTATCGCTGCACCCTGGTGGAAGATGCCTCGGCGACCCGTGACCTTGCCCTCAAGGATACGGTGATACCCGCCGCGCAGATCCACCAGTGCGAAATGGCCGTGATGGCCGACAACTTCGCCTGCGTCGCCCCCACCGCCAGCCTGGTCTGAATCGATACCGCCCGGCGGACGGGCGGAACCCCAGGATGACTCGCAGGTCAAAATCCGGATCAGCGTAACCAGATCCAGAGGACTTCGAATGAAGCTCAAAGGCCGTTTCGACGCCAAGCGCCTGCGCCAGCGTGAGCCGAGCAACTGGGGGGCACGCCTGGGCGCGGCCTTCTCGGTGCTGCTCGCGACGCTGGGCATCCTCCTCGCCATGGCCGGCGTCGCCGGCTTGCTGGGCAACTACCCCGCCCTCGCTGAACTCAACGCCAACCAGCCACTGGCGGCGACGCTCGCGGTGGTCGGTATCCTGCTGCTGTACTTCGGTGTGCGTGGCTGGCGCCGCAACCGTATTCGCATGCGCCGCGGGCACGGGCTCAACCTGGCACCGCACCTGATGAAGAAACACGACTGACCTGATGAGCTGCCGCGCAGGGATCAGGGTCCTCTGCAGGGGCGGCTTCAGCCGCGATGCAGACACCGCGGTGCCTATCACCCGCTCTGCGGGTGATCGCGGCTAAAGCCGCTCCTACAGGTTGTGCTGGGTTCGATGAGCGCCGGCTTCACACGCACAACCCAAGGCTTCACGCCGACGCCCAGTCGCGTAAACTACGCCGCCCACGTGGAGGCACCATGCAAGACGACGATTTTTCCCTCTTCCGCAGTGAAGTGCGCGGGGTCAAGCCGATCCAGCACGATCGCGCCGAGGTCGGCAAACCCAAGACCGACCGCAAGCAGCTGGCCGGCCTGCGCCAGGCGGCGACCATCCGTAGCGACCAGCCATTGGTCGTCGACGGCCTGTCCGACCAGTTCGTCATCGACGTCGGCGCCGAGGATGAACTGATGTGGCGCCGTGATGGCGTGCAGGAAAGCCAGATCCGCAAGCTCAAGCTCGGCCAGATCGCCTTCGAGGGCAGCCTCGACCTGCACGGCATGAGCGTCGAGAAAGCGCGCGAAACCCTGTGGGACTTCATCGCCGAAGCCACCAAGCTCGAAGTCCGCTGCGTGCGTGTGACTCACGGCAAGGCCGCGCGTATCGATGGCAAGCGCCCGATGATCAAGAGCCACGTCAACACCTGGCTGCGCCAGCACCCGCAAGTGCTCGGCTTCGCCTCCTGCCAGGCCCGCCACGGTGGCACCGGCGCGCTGTACGTCATGCTCAAGCGAACCATGCTCGAAGGCCGCGACGAGTGACATCGCGCTTGCAGCGCCGGGCTCGGCGCCGTACCCTTCGTCTTTGCGAAATTTTCCACAGGTAGATCCATGTCCCTGGAACAGAACTACACCGAGATCCTCAGCCAGCTGGGCGAGGACGTCTCCCGCGAAGGCCTGCTCGACACGCCGAAACGGGCTGCGAAGGCCATGAAGTACCTTTGCCGCGGTTATGAGCAGACCCTGGAAGAAGTGACCAACGGTGCGCTGTTTACCTCCGACAACAGCGAAATGGTACTGGTCCGGGACATCGAGCTGTACTCGATGTGCGAACATCACATGCTGCCGTTCATCGGCAAGGCCCATGTCGCCTACCTCCCCAAAGGCAAGGTGCTCGGCCTGTCGAAGGTCGCGCGGATCGTCGACATGTTCGCCCGTCGCCTGCAGATCCAGGAAAACCTCAGCCGCCAGATCGCCGAAGCCGTCCAGCAGGTGACCGGCGCCGCAGGCGTGGCCGTGGTCATCGAAGCGAAGCATATGTGCATGATGATGCGCGGCGTCGAGAAACAGAACTCGACCATGCTCACCTCGGTAATGCTCGGCGAGTTCCGCGAGAACGCCGCCACCCGTAGCGAGTTCCTCAGCCTGATCAAGTGATCGGCCGGTGATCTGGAGCCGACCCTTTGGGGTCGGCTTTTTCTTTTCAGGAGTTACCCATGATCGTCAAAGCCTTGCGGGTCGGCCTCGGCCAGCTCATCGTGTTCGGTGACTGGGTCAGCCGCCCGGCCAAGAAAAAGCGCGACGGCGCCGCCCAGGCGCGTGTCGAGCAGGATGCCAAGGGCCTGGCGCTGTACCAGTTCCATGCCTGCCCGTTCTGTGTGAAAACCCGCCGTACCCTGCACCGGCTGAACGTGCCGGTGGCGCTGCGCGATGCCAAGAACGACCCGACGCACCGCCAGGCGCTGCTCGAAGGCGGTGGCCGGGTGAAGGTGCCGTGCCTGCGTATCGACGAAGGCGGCAAGGTCACCTGGATGTACGAGTCCAAGGACATCATCGCCTATCTGGACAAGCGGTTCGCGGCGATCTGACAGCACGGCATCGCCCCTGTTCGCCGGCAAGCCGGCTCCTACGAAACGTTAGCGCCCTACCCGCAGGAGCCGGCTTGCCGGCGAACAGTGCCCGTGCTCAATCCACCATAGGCACATGCCGCGGATGGCTCGCCACCCGCTCCAGCCAGGCTCTCACCGCCGGATAATCGGCCAGGTCGAACCCGCCCTGATGCGCCACGTGGGTGTAGGCATACAACGCCACATCGGCGATCGAGTACTGATCCCCTACCAGGTACGGCGTCATCTGCAGCTGTTCGTTCATCACCTTGAGCGCCTTGTAGCCGCCTTTGTGCAGCCCCTTGTACTCTTCCACGCGCTCCTGCGGCAGCCCCAGGTAGAACTGGATGAAACGCGCCACGGCAATATATGGCTCATGGCTGTACTGTTCGAAGAACTGCCACTGCAGCACCTGGGTGCGCAGGCGCGGTTCGCTGGGCAGGAACTCGCTGCCGTCGGCCAGGAAGTTGAGAATCGCGTTGGACTCCCAAAGGCAAGTGCCATCTTCCAGTTGCAGCACCGGCACCTTGCCGTTGGGGTTCATGGCCAGGAACTCGGAGGTCTCGGTCTCACCCTTGAGAATATCCACCGAATGCCACTCATACGGGCGGTCAAGCAGGCTGAGCATCAGCTTGATCTTGTAGCAGTTGCCCGAGTTGTAATCGCCATACACCTTGTACATCGCCCCTCCCCTTTCACGCAGTTGCGTAGTCGTGGCCAATAGTTGGCGACTGTACGGCTAAATGCAATGCCTGCTGTATGGCAAGGTTCACGCCATCGCAGGGTAGCCTGCAAAAAATGCTTACACCTGTACAAGGAATTCCCCATGACCGATGCCACCACAGCGCCCCTGCGCCCGCTGGCAGACAGCTCCCCGTCGGCGGTGGTCGCCGGCTTCATCGCCATGCTCACCGGCTACACCAGCTCGCTGGTGCTGATGTTCCAGGCCGGCCAGGCGGCGGGGCTCACCAGCGCGCAGATCTCGTCGTGGATCTGGGCACTGTCAATCGGCATGGCGGCGTGCAGCATCGGCCTGTCGCTGCGTTACCGAACACCCATCACAGTGGCCTGGTCTACGCCCGGGGCGGCGCTGCTGATCACCAGCCTGGGCGGTGTCAGCTACAGCGAAGCCATTGGGGCTTACATCACCTGCGCCGTGCTGGTACTGACCTGTGGACTGACCGGCAGCTTCGAGCGCCTGGTCAGGCGCATCCCCGCCTCGCTGGCCTCGGCATTGCTGGCCGGCATCCTGTTCAAGATCGGCAGTGAGATCTTCGTCGCCGCACAGCACCGCACCCTGCTGGTGCTGGGCATGTTCTTCAGTTACCTGCTGGTCAAACGCCTGTCGCCACGCTATTGCGTGCTCGCCGCGCTGCTGGTCGGCACGGCGCTGTCTGGCGCCCTGGGGTTGCTGGACTTCAGCGGTTTCCAAATGGAGATCGCCACACCGGTGTGGACTACTCCAAGCTTCTCGCTGGCGGCGACCATCAGCATCGGCATCCCGCTGTTCGTCGTGGCCATGACCTCGCAGAACATGCCAGGGGTCGCCGTGCTGCGCGCCGACGGTTATCAGGTGCCCGCATCGCCCCTGATCTCGGCCACTGGCTTCGCCTCGCTGCTACTGGCACCGTTCGGCTCCCACGGCATCAACCTGGCAGCGATCAGTGCGGCGATCTGCACCGGCCCGCATGCCCATGAAGACCCTGCCAAGCGCTATACCGCGGCGGTCTGGTGCGGGATCTTCTATGGCGTGGCCGGCACTTTTGGTGCGACCCTGGCGGCGCTGTTCGGCGCACTGCCCAAGGAGCTGGTGCTTTCGATTGCCGCCCTGGCGCTGTTCGGCTCGATCATGAACGGCCTGAGCGTGGCCATGGGCGAAGCCCGTGAACGCGAGGCGGCGCTGATCACGTTCATGGTGACGGCATCGGGCTTCACCCTGTTCTCGATCGGGTCGGCGTTCTGGGGGATCGTGGCGGGGGTGTTGACCCTGCTGATCCTGAGCCCGCGCAAGGGTTGAAACAGCCGTTCGCCGGCAAGCCGGCTCCTACCGGAATCTGTAGGAGCCGACTTGCCGGCGAACCGGGACTTGCAACGTCTCACAAGCGAAAATGCCCCACCATCCCCTTCAGGTCATCCCCCAGCCGGGCCAGTTCGACACTTGACCGGGCGTTGTCCTCCATGGCCAAGGCTGCTTGATCGGCACTGCCGCGAATCTGCGTGACACTGCGGCTGATCTCTTCGGCCACCGAGCTTTGCTGCTCGGCCGCCGCGGCAATCTGCTGGTTCATCTGCTGGATCAACGACACCGCCGCGGCAATGCTGCCCAGGGCACTCTCGGTCTGTAGCGCATCGGCCACCGCCAGGCGCACCAGCTCGGTGCTGCCGCGAATCTGCGCCACCGATTGCTGGGCATTGCCGCGCAGGCTGGCGACCAGGCGCTCGATCTCTTCGGTGGATTGCTGGGTGCGCCTGGCCAATGCCCGCACCTCGTCGGCCACCACGGCAAAACCACGGCCCTGCTCTCCCGCCCTGGCGGCCTCGATGGCGGCATTGAGTGCCAGCAGGTTGGTCTGCTCGGCGACGCTCTTGATCACCTCCAGCACACCACCGATGGTGTGGATCTCGGCACTGAGGCTGTCGATGCCGTTGCTGGCCGTTTCAGCCGCCGCCGCCAACTGCTCGATACGCTGCATGCTCTGGCGCACCACCTGCTGCCCCGAGCCAACCTTGTCATCGGCGGCCTGCGCGGCTTGCGCCGCTTGCTCGGCATTGCGCGCCACATCGTGGACCGTGGCAGTCATCTCCTGCATGGCGGTGGCCACCTGCTCGGTTTCGTCCTTCTGGCTACCGACCTCGCGGTTGGTCTGCTCGGTGACCGCCGACAATGCCTGCGCGCTGCCGGCCAGTTGTTCTATCCCCTGCTGCAAGCCACTGACCACGCCGGACAAGCCTTCGGCCATCTGCTGCATGGCCTGCAACAGTTGCCCCACTTCATCTTGGCGCGGCGGCTCCGCTTCGATGCCCAGCTCACCTGCGGCAATACGCCGGGCCCTGGCAATCACCCGCTTGAGCGGTGCGACCACGGCACGGGTGATCAACCAGGCGGCCAGCACCCCTACCAGCAAGGCCAGGGCGGTGGCGGCCGCGATGGCCACGACGTTGCGCGCCAACTCGCCCTGCATCGCCTGCTCCTGAGCCGCGTACGCCTGGTCGACCTGCACCGTGGCCTGCTCGGCCCTGGCTTGCAACTGGGCCTTGATACCCTGCTCCTGGCTCAACAGGTCGGTGTATTCGTTGAGCTTCTCGGAAAAACTCGCGATATGCCCGGCCACTTCGCCGAGCACGCTCTGGTAACCCGCGTCGCTGACCGCCCCCTTGAGCTGCTCGACCAGACGTGCGGCCTCAACCGTCTGGGCAATTCGCCCCTGGCCAGCTTCAACGCCCTTGCGGCTCTGGTCCAGGCGAACCCGGGCTTCGTCCATGGCCTGCAGCATCAAGCGTGAAACCTGCCCCACCTGGCCCGCCTGCTCCAGGAACTCAGCCCCCTGCTGCCCCTGGGACTGCTTGAGCGTGTAGCTGCCATCATCGGCCAGCCCCGCCTGAAGCACATCGAGGTTGTTGGCCACGCTGGACACCGACCAGCTGGCCATGTCCAGCGCCAGCTCCTTGGCCTGCACCGCCTGGACGAACTGGTCGAACGCCTGGCCGTAGGCGGACAGGTCTGCTTGCGCGGACGCTAGGGTCGGCACGCCCTGGGCCCGCTCCAGCAGGCTTTTCAGCCCGCCACGCAAGGCCTCGGCCTCCTTGATGTCAGAACGCAGGGCGAAGGCTTGCTCATGCTGGCGCAGCCTCGACAGCTCGGCGTTGAACTGCGCCATCTGCCGAAGCCCGTCGAAGCGCTGGCCGATAGCGGTCAGTGCGTACACGCCGATCACAGCCACCACCAGCGTCAGCAACAATACCAACGCGAAACCCAGGCCAAGCTTGCGGGCCATGCCCAGGTTGGCCAGTACACCGTGCCTGGTCGCCACCATCACCGTCACCCCTCGCGTTGCCGGACTGTTCCGAGCTGCAAGAGTGACAACGGCATCGACGCCCTCACAAGAGCCGAACGACACAATGGTGTCAAATAGCTATGAACGTGTCGTTTTCAGATTGCTGAAGGTCGCCCGGCATGCTGGAAGAAGGCCTGGGCGCGGACATCCTGCCCATAGGCGACATTGATCCGAAGCCAGTCACTTGCACGCCCTTGCGGATCGAAGGCATTGCCCGGCGTCAACAGCACGCCCTGGTCCAGTGCCAGTCGCTCCAGCTCGGCGAAATCGCGTCCGGGCGAGCGAGCCCAGACGAACATGCCACCGCAAGGTTCGCAGAACACCTCCCAGCCGTACGCCTCCAGCTGCCCAAGCGCCTTCGCCATGTATTGCCCGAGGCGCACGCGCAAACGCTGGATGCTCTTGCGATAGCTGCCATTGGCGAGCATCTGCCCGACCACCTGCTCGGCGAAGCGCGAGGTACCGATACCGCTAACCATTTTCAACTCGGCCAGGCGAGCCACCAGCGCCTCTTCAGCCACCAGGTAGCCAACCCGCAGCGAACTGCTAAGGGTCTTGGAAAAACTGCCCAAGTAGATGACCCGCTGATCACTGTCGAGGGTTGCCAGGCGCGTCGCCGCGCCATCCTGGAAGTCGGCGTACAGATCGTCCTCGATGATCCGCACATCATGCTCGCGCGCCAGTTCCAGCAGGCGGTACGCCACCTTGGGCGTCAGGCTGGAACCGGTGGGATTCTGGTACAGACTGTTGGTGAACAGGCACCGTGGCCGGTGCTCGGCCAGCAGGCGCTCGAGCGCCGCCAGGTCAGGCCCGGTGGCCGTGCGCGGCACTTCAAGCATGTTGACCTGATGCAGACGCAGCAGGTTGTAAAGGTTGTAATAGCCAGGACGCTCCACCAGCACGGTATCGCCGGGTGCCAACAGGGTGCGCACCAGCAGGTCGAGGGCGTGGCTGGCGCCCTGGGTGGTCAGGATACGCTCAGGTGAAGCCGTAATGTCGAGCTTCGCCAACCCCTTGTGCAACTGCAGACGCAGGCTGGCAAGCCCCAACGGCGGACAGTAGTCGAACAAGGCTTCTGGCGCGCCACGGCTTACCTGGCGCACCGCCTGGGCCAGCTCAGCCTCGGCGCGCCAGGCCACCGGCAGCCAGCCACACCCCAGCTTGAGCAACTCATCGTGCCCTTCACGAAACTGTCGCCAACTACCGTCGATGCCCTCACCCCAGGCCACACCCACATCAGCCTGCAATCCCGGCTTGCGCTCAGCCACGAAGAAGCCGGTTCCGTGGCGCGCTTCCAGCCAGCCGCTGGCGACCAGCCGATCGTAAGCCTCGACCACACAGGACGCGCTCACCGCGTGATCCCGCGCCAAGGCACGGATCGAGGGCAGCCGCGCGCCAGGACGCAGACGCTGCCGCTCGATCCATGCCTGCAATTGCTCGGTCAGTTGCTGGACCAATGGCGTAGGGTGAATACGGTCGAGTTCAAGGCGCATGGCAAGTGTTCGCTATTTGCAGGCAAACAGTTAATCACAAATGCCCCTGCCGTGTACCTTGTCGATGACAGGCCATGACCTCGAAGCTGCACCGCACACTCCCCCAATGGATGCTTGCGATGCCCTCTCGTCATGCCCCGGCCTTGCTGGCCTTTGCCCTGTGCTTGATCACCCTCGCGGTGAACCTTCAGGCCCCCCTGTACATCGCCTACGCCGACTTGTCCGGACGAGGCGCGGCGGCGACCGCCGTGGCCTTTTCCGGCTATGTGCTCGGCGTGCTGCCGGTTCTACTGGCCCTAGGCGGCCTTGCCGACCGGGTCGGCCGACGCCCGTTGATACTCGTGGCCTTGGGGCTGTCGATGATCGCTACCCTGATCATGCTGCTGGCACCCGGCCTGGAAGCCCTGGGCGTGGCGCGCTTGTTGCTGGGGCTGGGCACCGGCCTGGCCTCGGCCACGGCCACCGCCTACATGGGAGAATTGATGCCGCCAGAGCACAGCAGCCGCGCGGCCAATTGGGTCACCGCCAGCACCTCCCTGGGTTTTGGCCTGGGTGCGGCACTGACCAGCCTGTTCCTGTTGCACGGCCCCACGCTCACGCCTGGCAGCTTCCACCTGCAACTGGCACTGGCTGCAATCGCCCTGCTACTGGCCTGGCGTCTGCCAGACCCACGCCCGACCCAGCGCGGCGCCATGCTGCGCTTGCCTTTCTACCCCAAGGGGAGCCTGACCCATGGCATGGCGATTTTCCTGGCCTGGGCTTGCGTCGGCCTGGTCATCGCCCTGCTGCCGAGTATCCTGCGCCAGCATGGGCTGAGTGCCTGGTCGGGCTTCTCGACCTTCTGCGTGATCAGTTGCGGCCTATTGTTCCAGCCCATCGCGCGTCGCCTGTCCAGCACGCGGGCAACCTTGCTGGGGCTGCTGATCCTGCCGTGCAGTTACACCCTGCTAGCCTGGGGCGCGCACACTGGCGACCTGCCTGCTGTGCTGCTAGGCGCGATCGCCACCAGCAGCGCCTGCTATGGCTTCATCTACTTAGGGGGGCTGACCGGGGTATGCCAACTGGCAGGTATTGAGAAAACCCGCGCCACTGCTGGTTTCTTCCTGCTGGCCTATTGCGGCTTCAGCTTGCCGGTGATGCTTGTGGGAATGCTGAGTGACCAACTGGGGAGCGACCGCGCACTGACGCTGTACGGCATCGGTTTGGTAGCCGGTTGCCTGCTGGTGGCCAGCCGCCTATTGCAGCCTGCGCCTCTGCGTAAAGAGCGCAACCTTGAAAATTTGTAGGAAAAATGTAAAAAAAATGTAATATGCCAAGGAATTGACGATGGCAATTTGACAGCAGCAAGGACGCAGAGTGACTCGCTTTTCCTGGCCCCACAGCAACGATTACCCCGTTACCCTCAAGCACAAACGCACTACACTGCACCTGCAAAAAGAACTCCCGACTTTGACCCGACAAGCGCTCAAGCGTCTTATCGACCTCACGCCCGACGCCAAACGAGTCAGCGCCCCGCTGGAGTGTGCCAGCAGCCGGTTGTTCACCAAGCGCGAGCGGCTTGATTCGTTCAGGCAGAAGTGGCGCGTCCAGCACGGCACACGCAAGCGCAACGGCATGTTCGATTGGAGCCTGGAGGAGCTGGTCAACACCTGCGAGGCTAACCGGCGCGGCGCGCGCATACCCGGCCTGGTGGGCTTTGGCTACAGCCGCTCGAAGGTGGGATTGATCAACGATGTTTTCCTGATCACCCACCGTCTCGATGGCTACCTCGATGGCTACAACTGGATCCTCACTCACCCGCAGGCGGTCGACCAGTTGCTGGACGCAACCTTTGAACTGCTGCATGCCCTCCATGTCCAAGGCATCACCCACATGGATCTCTGGGCTGCCAATGTCATGCTGCCGGAGCAAGGCGGCGAGCCCGCCATGGCTATCGACCTCGAGAACAGCTTTTCGGTCCCGACAGCTTTCTTCAGCGAGACCCTAGCATTCCAGTTCGGTTTCTTCTACTACCGGCACATCTATCGCTTCATTACCGAAATCGACTATGACGCCAAGGTGAAACAGGCAGTGGCGCGCTACTTCCCGCAGATCCGCGAGGCAGACTTCCAGCGTGTCTACGAAATAGCCAAGCATCAGGACATTGGTCGACTGAAACGACGTGATATTTTCCTCGAGGGCAAGATCGAGAGCCTGTGGTAACGAGCCTAGATCGCCAATGCGCCACCATCGACCGTAAGGCTATGCCCGGTAGTGAACGCCGCCCCATCACTGCACAGGTAAAGCACCGCACTGGCGATTTCCTCGACCTTGCCAATGCGCCCGACCGGGTGCATCGCCGCAGCGAACTCGGCCTTGCGCGGGTCTGCTTCATAGGCGCGGCGGAACATGTCGGTGTCGATGACCGCCGGGCACACCGCGTTGACCCTGATACCCTTCTTGGCGTACTCGATGGCCGCCGACTTGGTCAGGCCGATCACCGCATGCTTGGAGGCGGCGTAGATGCTCATTTTCGGCGCGGCCGAGAGGCCAGCCACCGAGGCTGTGTTGACAATGGCCCCGCCGCCCTGAGCCAACAGCATCGGCAACTGGTACTTCATGCATAACCAGACACCCTTGACGTTGACGCTCATGATCGCATCGAACTCTGCTTCGCTACCTTCGGCCAGGCGGCCTTTCTCGATCTCGATGCCGGCGTTGTTGAAGGCGTAATCGAGCCGACCATAAGTCGCGACGATCCTTTCATGCAGTTGCCGCACTTCGCTGTCGCAGGTCACGTCGCAGCCCACGAACAGCGCTTCGCCGCCCGCCTGGCGAATCTGCGCCACGGTGGCCTCGCCACCCACCGCATCGAGATCGGCCACCACCACCTTCAAGCCTTCTGCCGCGAAAGCCTGGGCGGTCGCCCGGCCGATACCCGCAGCACCGCCGGTGACCAGTGCGACCTGGCCGGAGAACGTCATGCCCATCATTGGCTCCTTCTGGGAACTGGATTCGAGCCTGAGTCTAGTCAGCCTGCCGACCGCCTGGGCAGCATCATCAGGGCTACGGTTGGACTACTATCGTTCGCGCTGATCTTGCGTGACGCAGGACAGGATCGCAGCCGATCATACTGCCCCGCCCCCCATTTCAGGAGATATTGCCATGTCCACCCGCAACCGCCGTTTCCTGCTTGCCAAGCGCCCGGTCGGTGCTGTGCGTCGCGAAGACTTCACCTATGAGGAGGTCGCCACCGAGCAACCCGCCGAGGGCGAGATACTGGTGAAGAACCTCTACTTGTCACTGGACCCCGCGATGCGTGGCTGGATGAACGAGGGCAAGTCCTACATTGCGCCCGTGGCCCTTGGCCAGGTGATGCGTGCCCTGGGGGTCGGCGAGGTGATCGCCTCCAGGCATCCGGACTTCAAGGTCGGCGATCATGTGAACGGTGCACTTGGTGTGCAGGACTACTACACCGGTGCGCCACAGGGCCTGTACAAGATCGACCCCAGGCTCGCCCCGCTACCCCGCTATCTTTCAGCCCTGGGCATGACCGGCATGACCGCTTACTTCGCCCTGCTCGATGTCGGCCAGCCCAAGGCTGGCGAGACGGTGGTGATCTCAGGCGCCGCCGGCGCGGTCGGCAGTATTGCCGGGCAGATTGCCAAGCTGAAGGGTTGCCGGGTGATCGGGATTGCCGGCGGTGCGCAGAAATGCCAATACCTCAAAGATGAACTGGGCTTCGACGGTGTCATCGACTACAAGGCCGAAGACCTGCTGGCCGGCCTCAAGCGCGAATGCCCCAAGGGCGTGGATGTGTACTTCGACAACGTCGGTGGTGACATTCTGGATGCCGTGCTCTCGCGCCTAAATTTCAAGGCCCGGGTAGTGATATGCGGCGCAATCAGCCAGTACAACAACAAGGAAGCCGTGAAGGGGCCGGCAAACTACCTGTCGCTTCTGGTGAACCGTGCGCGCATGGAAGGTTTCGTGGTCATGGACTACGTCAAGGAGTATGGCAAGGCTGCGCAGGAGATGGCCGAATGGCTGGCTAGTGGCAAGGTCAAGAGCAAGGAGGACGTGGTGGAGGGGCTGGAGACCTTCCCGGAAACGCTGCTCAAGCTGTTCAGCGGAGAGAATTTCGGCAAGTTGGTGCTGAAGGTTTGAGGACTGCCGCGTAGGGAGCAGCTTACTGTGTAGGAGCGGCTTCAGCCGCGATGCAGGCAACGCGGTGTCTGGCACCCGCTTCGCGGGTGATCGCGGCTGAAGCCGCTCCTACAGCGATGGGCCGCATAGTGCGGCCCCCGTCTTCGGATCAGCCACGGATCTCGGCCACCACGGCAGCCAATGCCTTGGCCGGATCCGCCGCCTGGCTGATCGGGCGGCCGATCACCAGGTAATCGGAACCGGCATCCAGCGCCTGGCGCGGGGTCAGGATGCGACGCTGATCATCCTGGGCACTGCCTGCCGGACGAATGCCTGGCGTAACCAGTTGCAACGAAGGATGTGCGGCCTTCAACGCCGGAGCCTCAAGCGCAGAGCACACCAGACCGTCCATGCCAGCCTTCTGCGCCAGCGCCGCCAGGCGCAAGACCTGCTCCTGCGGGTCGACATCCAGGCCAATGCCGGCAAGATCCTCGCGCTCCATGCTGGTCAGCACGGTCACGCCGATCAGCAACGGCTGCGGGCCGCTACGCTTGGCCAGTTCCTCGCGGCAAGCCGACATCATGCGCAGGCCACCGGAACAATGCACGTTGACCATCCATACGCCCATCTCGGCTGCAGCCTTGACCGCCATGGCAGTGGTGTTGGGGATGTCGTGGAACTTGAGATCGAGAAACACTTCGAAGCCCTTGGCGCAAAGGGTCTCGACAATCCCCGAAGCACTGCTGGTGAACAGCTCCTTGCCAACCTTGACACGGCACAGCGCCGGATCGAGCTGGTCAGCCAGCTTCAGGGCGGCGTCACGGGTAGGGAAATCCAGGGCGACGATAAGGGGCGTCTGGCAGGCGGACATGGGCAGGGTCTCTTGGCAAGTCTTGAACGGCGCGCATTGTAAACGAAGTAGTGAGCGCTTTGGGGGCCGCGAGTCGGTCTAATTGGCTCCGCTGAACGCCCCGCCTATAATTGAACCAATGAGAAACCTGTTCGCTCCAACCTGTATGGGTAGCACTCGAACCAGCAAAGGAGCATGACAATGCCTTGGTATGCCTGGCTTATAATCGCCATAGCGCTCGGCTCCATCGTAGGTGGGCTGTTGATGCTGCGTGACACCGCGAAGAAGCTGCCGTTGACCGAAGAACAACTGCAGAAGATTCATCAACGCAACGCAGAAATGGATGCCAAGGAAGCAAAGGACCGCTGAACAATATAACGGAGGCCGAGCATTCGAAAATGCCCGACCACCCTTTGGCTTATTCCAGTATCAACTTGTCACGGTTGCGCTCCAACAGCGCATTGCCAATTCCCTTGATTTCGAGCAATTCGTCTACCGAAGTAAACGGTCCATTGGCCTCCCTATAGGCCACGATCGCCTCGGCCTTCGCCTTGCCGATACCATCAAGGGCCTGCTGAAGAGACGGCGCATCGGCACTGTTGATGTTTATCTTCATGGCCGGAGCAGCCACCGATGAGGTGACAATGGGCGTAACCTCAGCGATACCGGAAGACGAGGGCGCCGCACTGAGGGGCAAGGATAAGCCTGCGAGAAGCGGAAGTAACAGAAGAGAGAAAGTGATATTGCGCATTTGGACACTCCTGTGAGTCGAGGATTGCTAGGCAGCATCTCCATGGCTGCCTTGACAAAAGTAACGGCTCGAACAGTGTCCTGAAAGCGCTTGCGCAAAGCGAATAGTTACCAAATTGAACAGCTGACAGCACAATGACTGCCAGCTGTAAGCCACTTCTTGCAGCTCTATCGGAAACGCCGCCGCTCAGACATCCCGACGGCGTTGCTGATAGACCCAGTCAACAATCTCGCCTTCAGGTGAGTAACCGCTGACCATGCCCCTCAGCAGCTGTCGGACAGCCTGGAAATCCTCCGCATCCACGGCGACCACCAAAGCCGAGAGCTGCTCTTTCAAAACATCCCAGCTGAGGTAATCCTCGTTCGCCGTCATGATCATCCGGTGCGGGGTAGGCGATACGTTATCGCCGATCAGGAGCTCCTCGTAAAGTTTCTCGCCTGGACGCAACCCCGAGAACTCGATGGCAATATCTCCATGGGGATTTTTTTCCGACCTGACACTCAAACCGGAAAGATGCACCATCTTCTCCGCCAGCGCGGCGATCTTTACAGGTTCCCCCATGTCCAGGACGAACACATCCCCCCCCTGACCCATGGACCCTGCCTGTATGACCAACTGGGCCGCCTCGGGAATGGTCATGAAGTAGCGAGTGATCTTGGGGTGCGTGACCGTCAGCGGCCCCCCAGCCTTGATCTGCTTATGGAAAAGCGGAATCACCGAGCCCGACGAACCCAGCACGTTACCGAAACGCACCATGGTGAAGCGGGTCTTGTTCACGCGGGCAATATTGCCTGCATCACCAAACAGGACAGGAGCGATTTCCTTGCTCAGCGCTTGCAGGATCATTTCCGCGAGGCGTTTGGTGCTGCCCATGACGTTGGTTGGGCGCACCGCCTTGTCGGTGGAAATCAGCACGAAGTTGGAGACATTCGCCTGCAACGCTGCTTGTGCCGTGTTCAATGTTCCAATCACATTGTTGAGCACGCCTTCGGCGATATTGTGCTCGACCATCGGCACGTGCTTGTACGCCGCCGCGTGATACACCGTGTCCACGTGCCACATACTCATGGTGTCGAACAGGTGTCTCGGATTACGGATCGAACCCAGGAATGGCACCAGGCGCACCGAAAGCGACTCGCGCTGTATACGCTGTTCCAGTTCACTGTGAATGCTATACAGGTTGAACTCGCTGTGTTCGAACAGTAATAGCGTACGCGGCTGGAGCATCAAAATCTGCCGGCATAGCTCCGAGCCGATCGACCCCCCTGCCCCTGTGACCATGACGACCTTGCCGGTGATGCAGTGGGCCAGGAGATCCTGCTGCGCCGGGACCGCGTCGCGCCCCAGAAGATCGGCAATATCCACTTCCTGGATATCGTCGACCTTAACGCGTCCACTGGCGAGGTCCATGACACTCGGCACGCTGCGTACATGCAGCGGAAACTTCTCAAGCGCACCCAGGACTTCGCGACGGCGTGCACGCGTGGCTGATGGAATGGCAAGCAGCACTTCCTCCGCCCCGGTAATGTCGAGCATGCGCTGGATGTCCTTGCTGCGGAACACCTGCAGACCGGAGATCGCCCGATCAGCGATCGACTCATCATCATCGATGAAGGCGACTGGTCGCATCACCCGCCCCATGCGCAATGCCGCCAGCAGTTGGTTGCCGGCAGCCCCGGCCCCATAGATTGCGACCTTGGGCAGACCGTTTTCACTGCTGGTAAAGGGCATGTGTTGCTTGGCAGCATACCAGTCGCCCAGGAAATACTGGCGCATCACGAGGCGCAGACCACCGATCATCACCAGGCTCAGCCACCAGTAATTGAAGATGATCGAGCGCGGTACCACGGTGGTGTGGTTACTGTACCAGTACACGACCAGCGCCAGGATAAGGGCTGAGAGACTGACGGCCTTGAAAATCATGATCAAGGCATCGTTGCCGAAATAGCGCATTACTGCCCGATACATACCAAAACGAATGAAAATCGGAATGGCGACCAGCGCAGCCGAGGCGAACAACCAAAGGTGCCCCTTGATCGGATTGTTCATTTCGTCGAAGCCAATGCGCACGACAAATGCCAGCCACAGCGCAAGCCAGACCAATATCAGGTCGGTAACGACTTGTAGCGCGCGCTTGTAACGACGTGGCAGCGCGAGCATACGTTTTCTCAATCTATCCATATCCCCTCTGTATTTCCTTCCTCATCACCTGAGCGCAGGCATATTATTTTCGATTGCCTGTTGCCCAGCTTAACAGGTGATCAGCGGTGCTCTGCCTGCCCGGCATTGAACTTGATGGCGAGCAATACCAACGGTGCGTAAGCGATCATCAGAGCGACGACACAGTCGAGCTTGCCAAGGGCAACCGCACAGGCCAGAGGCAATAGCCAGACGACATTGATTGCCAATACCGCCAGGGTTACCGGCATGTGCCGGCCAAACTGCCGCGAGGCGAACTGGTAGCCGTGGCTGCGGTGTGCTTCATAGACTTTCTCTCCACGCAGCAAGCGACGTACCAGCGTGACCGTCGCATCAACGACAAAGACCCCCAGCAAGATCAACCACGCCGCGAACAGGCTTGAGTCGACCCACGCTGCCTGCAGCGATAGGATACCCAGGGCGATACCCAGAAAACCGCTTCCGGCATCCCCCATGAAGATGCGTGCGGGAGGGAAGTTCCAGATCAGGAAGCCTGCTACGGCGCATGCCAGTGCAATCGCTCCCCAAGCCTCGCTGCCATGGCCACTGAGCCAATATAGTAGAGCCCCCCCCAGGCAGGCACAGATCGCCTCGATACTGGCCAAACCGTCAATGCCGTCCATGAAGTTGTACAGATTAAGTAGCCATACCAGGTAGAAAAGCGCTAGCACATGGCCGACCCAGCCCAGCGCCAGCTCATGTCCAAAGCCCTGAAGCGGTGGTAACCCACCAAGCCAGAACAGCACCCAGGCCGCGCCAGTGAAGTGCCCCAACAGCCGCCATCGGGCCGCGATGTGCCCATGGTCGTCCAGAAAGCCCAGGATGGCGATACCCGATCCTGCCCCCAACAGCGCCCAAGCCAGGCTCCAGTCGAGCAACGCTTGACTGGCCAGAACCGGCACCGAAGCCAGGAACGTCAGAACAATGGCCACCCCACCGCCACGGGGTGTCGGTACGGTATGGGAGCTACGCGCATTAGGTACGTCGATGATGCTGCGTGCCAAGGCATAACGACGCAGCCACCCTGTCAGCAGCCAGGCCAGCAAAAGAAGCAAGGGTAGAATCAACCAGAGAGTCATGCTTTCGAACGTTCCAGGTCCAGGTAGTGACGGGCAGTAAGGGACAGAGCTTGATCAACACTCAGGGGTGGCGTCCAGTCGAGCAGTTGTTGTGTCTTGCCGATATCGACTTGCAGGGAACCGCACAGGCGCTCCGCCACACCGGTTCGACCAATGGCGCGAGCAGCCGCTTTCAGCACCCATGCCGGGATGGGCAGAAGCGTTGCCTTGGTCCCAAGCGCCTTGGCGGTCCTGCGTAACAGTTCTGGGGTAGAGAGGTCTTCGCCATCACTGGCAAGAAACACCTGATTGAGCGCGTTCGGGTGGTCAATGCAGACACTGATCAGATCGACCAGGTTGTCCAGCGCGACCATGCTGCGCTTGTTGTGGACAAGCCCCAAAGGTAGAGGAACCTTCTTTACCAGCCACTTCATCATCGCCTGGAAGTTGGCCTTGACCCCCGGGCCGTAGACCAGGACCGGGCGAATGATCACAACGCCCATTCCCGTTTCCTGCGCCAGTGCCTGAAGCGCCTGCTCGGCTTCAAGCTTGGAGATACCATAAGGGTCGACCGGGTGTGGCAGTTCATCGGCCTGGTAAGGTCGGCGTCCATCGGTGCCCTCGCCATTGACCTTTATCGAACTGATGAAGATGAAGCGCTCGACCCCGTCGGCTGCGGCACGGCGTGCCAACGCCAGACTCCCCTCGACATTCACCTTGCGAAACTCGGCGAGCGGATCTGACGATTGCTCATTCATGACATGTACGCGGGCAGCGCAATGGATAACCGCTTGCACACCTGCCAGCGATAATTCGTCACGCCCCTCTCCCTGGGCGCCCATGACCACGGGTGTGGCACCGGCAGGCAAATCGCCCTTGGGACGGCGGGTTCCGGCAAGGACCTCGATGGTGTGGTCGAGCAGCAATCGATCGACCACACGGGATCCGACGAAGCCACTTGCTCCGGTAACCAGCACTTTTCGCTGTTTCAAGCGTTGTTCTCCAGGGTGCGATAGATGTCCAGGTGTTGTGCGACGATGCTTTCGATCGCAAAGGCACGCTCGGCAAGCGCCCTGCCCGCCTTGCCCATGTCCTGGCGCAATTGCGTGTCCACGACCAGTTGCTCGATCGCATCGGCCAGCGCGTGCGCGTCGCGTACGGGTACCAACAGTCCGGAAATACCTGGCTCGATCGCGTCACGGCACCCAGGGACATCGGTGGTAACTACCGCGCGGCCGCAGGCAGCAGCCTCCACCAAGACTTTCGGCAAACCTTCACGATAAGAAGGCAGGACAACGATATGCGAACGCTGGAACACCGTCTCCATATCCGCCCGATAACCCAGGCAGGTGACAATGCCTTGCTGCCCCCAATCCGACAACTCATCCGCACTGATACTGGTGGGATTGCCAGGGTCCGGGTCGCCGACCAGCTGAAAGCTTGCACTGATTCCGCGTTGCTGGAGGGTTCGGGCAGCCTCCACATACTCGAGCACCCCTTTGTCACGCAACAGTCGCCCGGCGAGCGTCACCACGGGCTGACCGGCAGGCTCCGGGCAAGGTGAGTACTGTCGCAAGTCCACGCCGGATCCTCGAATCAGCACACTTTTCGCCGCTGTGATCGCGCCAAGGGAAGCCAGAGCCTTCTGATCGTCTGGATTCTGGAAAACCGCCCTGAGGTTTCGCTTACCCAATGCCACTCGGTACATCAGCGAAATGATCTTGCGCAGTACCGATGCTTTTCCGCCTTGGGCCATGAAAACGAATCCAAGCCCTGAAATGGCGGCCAGTACCCCCCGGACTGGAGAAAGCCGGGCAACGATACCGCCGTATAGAACGGGCTTGATGGTTACCAGATGCAGCACATTGGGACGTACGCGCCAGCACAATGCCCAAAGTGCCAGCAGCGACTTCAACTCAAGAAGTGGATTCTTTCCACTGCGCGACAAGGGCAATTCATGGTGAGCAAAACCAAGACGTGAGATGTCAGAGACCCGCGCCCCCGCTCGCGTAGCCACGTGAACTTCGTACCCCGCCTCGCGCGCAGACTCGGCAATCGGCAATCGATGAGAAATAAAAAAAGCCGGATCGTTAACAACGATCAGTAGTACCGGTTTCATGCTAACCCTGCCACTCTCGAATTCAACAGCACTTTGCAAAACGTCCTGCACAGCAGGCAACTGATTGGCCGACACACACCCTCATTGAGCAGACCCTGCCCGAACGCTGTAGCGCGGCAACAAACGCAGACGCGCGAAAACCATCAAGAAAACGCCGTAAAGGCATAAGTTGAAAAACGCGCCCACCCAACCATGGTAAAGGTAAACAAGAGAAAAACAGCCAATCAGCAACACATAGCGAGAACCGCCATACCTGCCGAGTACCGCATAGACGAAAGTCAACAGCACCACAACGTAGATAAACAGCATGACCGCTCGTTCCTGAAGCAGGGCAGCCCAACCCGCCAGGCCGGGGTTGGTGTTCCAGTAGGCGTCCGGATAGCCAAATATTTCGTTGACGAGGAACGTATTGACACGCAGATAATCGTAGCCCAGCACCTTGTAGACGGTCATTTGAGGGAGGCCGTCCGCCCAGTAGGGAATGAAGGCGCCGCTCACATAGAAATCATGCAGCGTGCTTGCATGTTCCATGATCAAGGCAACATGCCCTACGTGTTGCAAACGGTTCATGACATAACGTACCGCCTCCCCATAGCCCTCCAGGCTCAACGCCGCGAGCCCCTCCATGAAGGCCGATATACTCACGCCCGTTCGCATTGCCCATTTCGCTTCAATAACGACTGGCAGGAGCAGCGCCACGAATCCTAGGCCGGCCATACCGCGGAAGAAACTCCTCATGGAAATATGAATGGGGTAGCTTCTGCACATGATCAGCACCACAACGACGAAGATCCCCCCCATCCAACCACGCAAGAACATGGACGCAAGGAAAACCAGGCAGTTCAACCAGAACCAACGACTCGAACGCAATCCGACGCCAATCAGAACAAACAACACATCCGGTGGAACAACGACAAACAGGTAGTTAAGCGCGCCGCTCCCATGGGACTCGACCCCCGCCACATTGATTCCGGCAATCTGATTGTATGCCATGAAAAACAATTGGACGGCCAGAAGAAACAGGCCGTAATTGCCACCCAACAGCAGCGGCGCACGTGAACAGCGCCGGATGTGCAGCCGATACAGGACCCACAGCAAGAATACAAATAGCTGCTGGAGTAAAAACGCCCAGACCAGGGACTCTGCACCCAACTCAAAAAATGTCCCCTCCAGCAGCATCCCACCATCATAGATCCCGAAAACCAACGAGATAAAATTGGCAACAAAATAGAGAACCAACAGGAGGGTAAATGGTGAAACTAGCACTTGACAGGCCTCGTGCGAATCACTTCTTGATTTAATTATTTACTGAAATAACGCGCGCAGGCACACCGGCAGCCGTCGCACCATCAGGTATATCTTTGGTCACTACACTGTTGGCGCCAATTTTTACGCGACTGCCAATTTTTACCCCCCCTAGAATCTTCGCACCGGTGCCCACAACCACATTATCACCCAGGCAGGGTTGCTGATTATCCAAGGCTTCGGTGTCCTTGTTTCCAAACGTCACACCGTTGAGTATTTTGCAGTTCCTTCCAATGACCACAGAACTGCCAATGACAATGTCATGCCCATGCATGATCACCAGCCCCGGCCCGATCTGCGCGCGCAGCGAGATATCACTCGCATAGACCACCCGAATAAGATATTCGAACAGAATTCGCACCCCCCCCCCTACCAGCGGTATTGCCGAAAGCCAGACACCCAGTCGATAGAAAAACACCAGGTGAAACGCATGGCTGGCGAGCACTATCTTGAGCGAACGCAACACACCACCACCGTTCGTGTAACGCTGAAGATCCTGACGAATGTTCGCAAGTAAAATCATTTGCCTAGCCTCAACTGCCTGATGACATTCATGCCACGATAAAACCTGACCACGGAAAGCGGATGAAACGTTCTCAGGTAAACCTTGAAGAAATCCCACCACGTGCCTCTGCAGTTTTTCAAGTCTACCAACAGGTAGGTCAATGCCGCGGTGTTGACCTGCGACCTGTACTGAGGATATTTGCTTGCGAAGTACAGGAAGGTCTTGCATAGCAGCAAGCGCGTCTTGCTGCTCCCAGAGGACACTCCAACACCCGCACGATAAACCCCCAGCGGGCTGTCACAGGCAAAACAGCCAACGCCGTCACCCACCTGCTCGACATTGGCAAAGTAATCAAGCGTATCGAAGTCAGCTACCTCGTACTCTCGCACGTTTTTCCGATACATCTTCGAGCTGTTGGCACCCACAGCAATAAACTGAATAATTGCCCCTCGATCAAACTCCATATCGTAGACATATCCAGCCGCCCCCCTCATGGAATCAGGCACCTGTGAGTGCCCAAGGAGACTACCATCAGGTAATTCCACCAGCATCTTGTGCCACACAATATTACAACGAGGATTTTGATCCAGGTAATCCGCTTGCGCCTGCAACTTTCCAGGCAAGCAGTAATCATCACCATCAAGATGAGCAATATACTCACCCCGGGCTTGCTGGTGTGCGAACACAAAATTATCGCCCGCCCCCAGGTTCTTCTCGTGCAAAAACACCTTGAACAACCCTGGATACTTAAGCGAAAAATCTCTGATTATCTCTGGCGTCCGATCTGATGAAGCGTCATCACTGACAACCACCTCAAATGAAAAGTCAGCCACTTGATCGACGACACTTTGCAGGCACTCCGCTATGTATTGCTCCTGATTGTACGTCACGATACAAATAGACACTTTCACCTGACCGACCATCTCAACCTCGCGCCCCTTTGAAGGCAACTAAAATAGAACGCACTGATAAACTGCAAGAAACAGCCAACGCTAATAAGCCAACCGCAATCACCTGAGCCAGTGCCGCCAACCTGTCAGAGGAGAAATCGATGACCTGTACCCCCCCCCAAACGACCAACACTGCCGGTAAAACCACTTTAAAACAGTCGAACAGCAACCACCGCCACTGCAACCCTGGTTCAAGTTTGTAATGCACATAGGTCACCCATATCAACAGGAATGAACCATTGGTTAGCAGCCACGCCCATCCGGCACCCACGGCACCAAACTTCGAGGCGGCAATGACCATTGCCGGCACCAGAATACAAACGGTGGCCAGGCTGCCCACCAGATGATACTTCAAGTCACCTCTTGCATACTGTAGATAGTAAGGAAACGCCGCCAACGCCAAGAACCCATTACCCCAAGCGTACAAGCTCAGCACGGGCGCGGTGGTGGCGGCAAGCGCCTCGTCCCCAGTCCAGATGATAAGAAGAGGTCTCGCGCAGAATGCCAGCACAATGGTGACTGAACCAATGAAAGTCGCGATGAAACGGGTGGTGATTCGATACAGGCGAATCATTTCGTCACTTTTCTTTTCCGCATGCAGCCTGGCCATACGTGGAAGAATCGCACTGCTCACAGGGCCGCTGAGCACCATGATCCCGCTCGCCACCAATACGGCCAACGTGAAATACCCATATTCAGCCAGCGGCAGGACACCCGACAGGATCATCTTATCGGACTGAGTGACCAGCACCCAAACCGATGAGGTGAAAGCAATGCTCAACGCAAACTTGAGAAGCGGCCTGACTGAGCCAAACGACCATCCGATCGGTTGCTCACCTTTTTCGAGCGTGGGCAACAATGACCTCGCCATCAATAGCAAGCCGCCAAACTCGATAACCGCAACGACAAGTTGATGAACGAAGAATACGATCACCGTATACCCGTAGAGGTGCATCGAGAAAAAAACCGCAATGAAGCGCAACGAGGCGATTACCGCGTTGAACCCACTCAGCCACACCAATCTTTCACTGCCGGTAATGACCCCTCGGTACAACCCGCCCATCCAACGCAGCGCAATACAAACCGCCATAATCTGGACCGCCCCAACCACCACATCATGCGTTAACGTTTCGGCTTTAAGCCAATGAGTCGAAATGGTGTCAGAGCAAACCAGTAGCCCTACGCCACCGACGACTGCAATAATCAGGAAGATACTATTCAATGCCCGAACCAGGCGCCTGTAAGCAATGGCCGACATACTACCAGCCTTGAACCTGGCCGTCTCCCGTCCGACGGTGGGCGTCAACCCAAGGTCCAACAACATGAACCAGGATTGCAGCATGGTAAAGAAGCCGATCAGGCCGTAAGCTTCCGCCCCCATCGATTTCATATAAAGAGGCAAAATGACTATACCGATTAGCGCAACATAAATCTGACTGACGTAGTTGGCAATGATGTTCTTTTTCAATGACACGTTACGTTTCCAGCCCGTTTACGCTGCGGTATTCCTCTGCCAATATCGACATCTGCACCATATTGCGGTACACACCATTCTTGAATACCGCTTGACGCAGGGTACCCTCAACCGAGAAACCGACCTTGCGATACAGGCCGATTGCGCGATCGTTATCTTCCAGCACGGTCAGGTAGACTCGATTCAAATTCAGGTCATGAAAAGCATGACGCAAGGCTTCTTGAGTGGCAAAAGACCCAACGCCACGCCCCTGATAGCTGTTTTCTCCGATCCAGATCGCAAACTCACAACTTTTCGACAACCAGTCGATTGATAACAAGTACACGGCACCAACCAGTCGACCGCTGTTTTTTTCACAGATCGCCAGTCTGACGGCATTATTTCGATTCGCCAGGTATCCGTTCAGCCAGTTACCATCTACTTCTTCCCCAACAAAACGGAAAGGGCTACCGAGGTAGTCGATGACCTCGCGATCATTGCGCCATTCATTGATCGTCGAGACGTCCTGCCGCCCAAGCTCTCGTAGGTAGAATTCAGTCACCGCTCAACCCCTTCTTTACATTGGCGATCATGTATTGCATCTGCTCTGCTCTATAGCGCTGATCACAGGGGAGTGGCAGCAAGAGCCGGCTGAGGGCCAACTCCCTCGACCCTTCTGCACAGCGGGCTTGGCACTCATTCCAGTATCGGGCGCTGTACACCTTTTTACTCAGCATGCGCTGGCGAACAGTTTCATTTTCCTTGTTCAGGAATGGGTAGCACAACGGCCCTCGCAGCGCAGACAGGTCAAATGCAAGTGCATTGTGTTCTGCCAACGCTTCATGCAGCATCCTGAAATTCTGATTTCGTGACGCCATGACCTCGTCGCTATCCGCACAGGCGAGAAGACGACGTGACAACAGTGACATTTCACTGGCGTCAAACACCTCCAAGCTCTCCTCCGCCACCTGATAATCGGCATATCCTGCCTCAGCCGAATCAGCAAAACGCCTGAGAAGATGGGCCATGCGTCTATGGGAGGCCTCCTCATCCGCAGGCGTCTGCTCGACCTTCAGCCTTGATATCAGCAAACCGCCATCCGGCACGCCAAAGAATTTTCGAGGCGAGTAGAGGGTTGCCAAGCACTCCTTGGCCGGGGAGAAGTAAGCTTGCGCATGGTCAAAAATGACCTGTTGCGGGTTGAAACGCTGCAGGACGTCAGCTTGCTGGAGGTCACAAAGACCAAAATAGTTGACGTAGACCAACCACTCACCGCTGGCAAGTTCAACACTCTCTGCAACGGAGAAGTCATCATTGATGGAGTAGAAAGCGTACTCGATACCTAACGCTTCCAAGGGCCCCAGCATGGCGTCACAGTTGTAGAAGGGTAACCAGACCCGCTTAGGCCTTCCCTTCTGAAGCAGGGCGTAAAAGCAAGCCCGCGCGGATTGAAAATACTGCGCCTCGGCATAACGCTGCGTGCTCGCCGCTGGCATTGCCAGGCCGAAATATCCACCAATGGCCGCGCTCATGCATTACGCTCTTGGGCTATCAGCGCGGCACAGGTTTCGAAATCGTTGAACATCATCATGTCCACAATCGAAAGGCCCGCTTCGAAGGGCGCCCGAAATTGTGTATAGGCTGCAAGCGCCGGGCGACTGAAGTGGAGCGCTACACCACGCTTCGCAAATGCATCGCAACTATAAAGGTCCTTGCCTCCTGGCAAGTTTACGTACTGCGAGGCCTGTTCCTTTACGCAGATGTCGATGACTCGATCCGCGGCAGAAAGCTCCGCGTTGCCATAAATCGCCGACGTTTCGACAAACGCCACGTCGTATCCGAGGCGCTCAGCGCTCTTTATAATACTGCGTCGGGCCAATGCGGCGATGCTTTCGGCGTCGCCATCAAGAACATCCTTGATGAGATCGAAACACGCAGAGAAATTGGGTGCCTTGGCGTAGGACTGCCGAATGCTCTCTAGAAGCTTGCGCTCCCACGCAGCTTTCGGTTGAACTTTTACCTGGTTGATCTTCAAGTTTGGGCTGGCTCCCGACAGGGGCACGGTGAAATACCGCACATCACCGGAAAGTAGCAATCGATTCCGATTGATCCAGCCGCCCTTGATGAAGTTAACATCATCATAGAATACAAACTTGTCCACCTGCGCAACGAGGTTGAAATACCCAGCATAGGGAAACAGGTAGGGTTGCATGATTGCCAACTTCACGATCACACGGCCTTCAGTATGGAAATGATTTCCTGGACGGCGCTGTCTTCCATCGCAGTATAAATCGGCAGGCACAGGACTTTATCCGACACCTTCCTTGCCACCGGCAGGTTCTCCTGCTGCGCAGACTTCATCCCGCGATACATGGGGAAATCGCTGATCAACGGGTAGAAATAGCGGCGGGCAAAAATATTACTGAGCTTCAGTTTTTCATAGAGCTCATCACGCCCCAACGGATAATCGTGCTCTATCAGGATCGGGAAGTAGGAGTTATTGGATACGGCCTGCCCCGCATCACCCACCACCCGGATTCCCTTCACGTTCTTCAAGCCAGCGCAATAAGCTTGAGCAATCGCCTGGCGACGCTCCATTGCATGATCCATGTGCTGCAACTGAAGCAGGCCGAATGCGGCATTCACTTCGCTCATCTTGCCGTTGATACCAGGGGCGACAACGGTCAATTCATCGACGAAACCAAAGTTTTTCAGTCGGTCGATATGCTTCTTGGTCCTGGCATCCGGGCAGATGATCGCCCCGCCTTCGAAGGTATTGAAGACCTTCGTCGCGTGGAAGCTCAACACGCTCAGATCGCCATGGCGCAGCACACTACCGCCCGCATCTTTAACCCCAAAGGCATGTGCGGCATCGTAAATCACGCGCAAGTTGTAGTTTTCGGCAATCCGTTGGATCGCCTCGACATCACATGGGTTGCCATAGCAGTGAACCGGCATGATAGCCGTGGTCTGCGGGGTGATGGCCGCCTCGATTTTTTCCGGATCGAGGTTCAATGTGACAGGGTCGATATCTACAAAGACCGGCTTGATGCCATTCCACAATAGCGAATGCGCAGTGGCTACGAACGAGTAGGGTGTCGTGATGACTTCGCCCGTGACCCGCAGCGCTTGCAAGGCGGTGAGCAAGGCAATCGTGCCATTGTTGAACAATGCGACGTGCTCGACCCCAAGATAGTCGCAGAGGGCCTGCTCCAGCTGCTGGTGCATCGGCCCGCCGTTGGTCAGGATCTTGTTGTCCCAGATCTGCTGCAGGTAAGGGATGAACTCTTCCAGTGGCGGCAGGAATGGCTGGGTAACAAATACGGGTTTTTCGCTCATGACAGTTCCTCGACTAGCGACAACAAATATTGGCCATAGCTGTTCTTTTTCAGCGAATTGCCAATACGGCGAAGGTCATCCTCCTCCAGCCATCCGTTGTTGAAGGCAATTTCCTCGAGGCAGGCCACTTTGTAACCTTGGCGTTTCTCGATGGTTTCCACGAAGTGCCCGGCTTCCAGCAGGCTTTCATGTGTACCGGTGTCAAGCCAGGCAAAACCACGCCCCATGAGCTCTACATCCAACGAGCCCCGCTCGAGATAGGCGTTGTTGATGCAGGTAATCTCCAGCTCGCCTCGAGGTGACGGTTGGACAGCCTTGGCAATCTCGATGACATCGTTATCGTAGAAGTACAGCCCCGTGACCGCGAAGCGAGACCTGGGCTTGGCGGGTTTCTCTTCAATTGATACCACGCGTTTCTGTTCATCGAACTCAACGACACCGAAGCGTTCCGGGTCCTTCACTTGGTAGCCAAATACCGTTGCGCCTGACGTACGTTGTGCTGCTTGACGCAGCATCGGGGTAAAGCCCTGCCCGTAGAAGATGTTATCGCCCAGGACGAGGCAGACCGAATCCTGGCCAATGAACGCCTCGCCAATGATGAAGGCTTGAGCCAGCCCATCCGGGCTGGGCTGCAAGGCATAGCTCAGGTTGATGCCAAAGTCGCTTCCATCCCCCAGCAGACGCTGATAACCGCCGATATCCTCGGGCGTGCTGATCAGGAGGATATCCCGGATGCCGGCCAACATCAGGACCGACAGCGGATAGTAGATCATCGGCTTGTCGTAGATGGGCAGCAGTTGCTTGGAAACACCCTTGGTAATGGGGTACAGGCGCGTGCCGGAACCTCCGGCAAGAACGATACCTTTCATACGAGCGCTTCTCCGTTGGCGAAGGCGCCAAGGCGCTCCCGCTGATAGCTGCCATCCTGGACCCGTCGGCACCACTGCAAATTGTCCAGGTACCACTGTACAGTCTTGCGGATCCCGCTCTCGAACGTCTCTTCTGGCGTCCAACCCAAGGCCTGCTGGATCTTGCTCGCATCGATAGCGTAACGAAGATCATGGCCTGGCCGATCCTGTACATGGGTGACCAGTTCGCGATAGCTCGACAAATGTGCAACCGCCGGGTTCTGCGCCACCGGGCGCAAGTCGTCGAGCAATGCACACAATGCATGAACCACTTCGATATTGCGTCGTTCGTTATGGCCGCCAATGTTATAGGTCTGACCCACTTCGCCACGGCTCAGCACGGTGTACAGGGCACGAGCATGATCTTCCACATACAGCCAATCCCGCACCTGGTCACCTTTGCCATACACTGGCAACGGCTTGCCCTCGAGTGCATTGAGGATCATCAGCGGGATGAGCTTCTCCGGGAAATGGTAGGGCCCATAGTTGTTCGAGCAATTGGTGATCAGTACTGGCAAGCCATAGGTACGGCTCCAGGCCCTGACCAGGTGATCCGAACTGGCCTTGCTGGCGGAGTACGGCGAACTCGGCGCATAGGGCGTCTCTTCGGTGAAGAGATCCGTGGGGCCCTCGAGGTCACCATATACCTCATCGGTGGAGATGTGATGAAACCGGAAGGTCACCTTGCCCGCCTCGTCCAACGCCAGCCAATACTGACGGGTAGCCTCCAGAAGCGTGTAGGTGCCCACGATATTGGTTTCTATGAATGCTGCCGGGCCATCGATGGAGCGATCCACATGTGACTCGGCGGCCAGGTGCATGATGGCATCCGGCCGATGGGTCCGCAGCACCCGATCCACAGCCGCGCGGTCGCAGATGTCGACCTGCTCGAAGCAATACCGGTCGCTACCTGCTACTTCAGCCAAAGACTCGAGGTTACCCGCATAAGTCAGCTTGTCGACATTGATCACGCTATCGGCGGTGTTCGCCAGGATATGGCGGATCACTGCCGATCCAATGAAACCTGCTCCGCCAGTGACGAGAATTTTCATGCGCTTGGACTAATCCATATTCGAACTATCAGCCCCACACAGGGCCAAAATGAAACAAGGGAGCCTAGCCCGCCGGCAGCCCCCTCCAGGTAATGGTCGTTACTTCAGAAAGCGAACATACCATGGCATGGCCTGAGCGATGCCACCGGCAATATCGAACTGAGGCTCATACCCAAGCAGCCTGCGAGCTTTTCCGATATCGGCCTGGGAATGGCGCACATCACCCGCTCGGAAGTCCCGATATACCGGGTTCTGAACATAGCTGACACCGTTGTCGCCCAGCGTCTGGCGCAAGGCAGCGAACAGCTGGTTCAAGTTGGTACGGCCGCTGACCGCGACGTTGTAGACTTGATTACGTGCTTCAGCGTTCTGCGTAGTCGCAGCCAGCAGGTTCGCCTGCACCGTGTTCTCGATGTAGCAGAAGTCGCGACTGGTCTGGCCATCACCGTTGATGAACACATCTTCGCCGTTGATCATCGCTGCGGTCCACTTGGGGATCACCGCGGCGTAGGCACCATTAGGGTCCTGGCGCTTGCCGAACACATTGAAGTAACGCAAGCCGATAGTAGTGAAGCCATACGTACGCGCAAACACTTCCGCATACAGCTCGTTCACGTACTTGGTCACTGCGTAGGGGGAAAGCGGCTTGCCGATGGTTTCCTCGACTTTTGGCAAGCCAGGGTGGTCACCATAGGTCGAGCTGCTGGCGGCATAGGTGAAACTCTTGACGCCCGCATCGCGTGCGGCAACCAGCATGTTCAGGAAACCATCGATGTTGGTGCCATTGGTGGTGATCGGATCATTGATCGAACGAGGCACCGAGCCCAAGGCAGCCTGGTGCAACACATAGTCAACACCTGCACAGGCCTTGTGGCAATCCTCGAGATTGCGAATATCGCCCTCGATGAACTCGAAGGCCGACCACTGCGCTGGCGAGACCAGGCCCTGAACCTCATCCAGGTTGCACTGATGCCCAGTGGCGAAGTTGTCCAGCCCGATGACTCGCTGGCCGAGTTTGAGCAGGGTCTCCAGCAGGTTGGAGCCAATGAAACCGGCCACTCCCGTGATCAGCCAGGTCCGCGGAGCACGAGGAAGTGCTTCGACAAGGTCTTGGTAAGCAGTCATGAAATTTCACCCAAAAAGAAAACACAGGAGGTGCAAGGCACCTCCAGATGAGTTACAGGCGCAGGTCCGATTGCTCTGCCGGCAGCAAGTACTTGAGGTCATACAGTACATGCTCAGCCTTGCCCAGGGTGCGAATGCTCTCGATGCCGAGATCCTTGAACTGCTGGTGGGCGACTGCCAGGATCACACCGTCATAAGCACCCTGAACAGGCTGCTGGACCGGTGTGATGCCGTACTCATGTTGTGCTTCCTCGACGCTCACCCATGGGTCGTGAACGTCCACCTGAATGTTGTACTCCTGCAGTTCCTTGACGATATCCACCACTTTGGTGTTGCGCAGGTCGGGGCAGTTTTCCTTGAACGTCAGGCCCATGATCAGTACACGGGCACCGTCAACATGGATACGGCGCTTGACCATCGCCTTGACCAACTGGGAAACGACATAGGCGCCCATGCTGTCGTTGAGTCGGCGACCGGCGAGGATAATCTCTGGGTGATAACCGATGCTCTGCGCCTTGTGGGTCAGGTAATACGGGTCGACACCAATACAGTGACCGCCCACCAGGCCTGGCCGGAACGGCAGGAAGTTCCACTTGGTGCCGGCCGCTTGCAACACGGCCTCCGTATCGATCCCCATCTTGTTGAAGATCAGCGCCAATTCATTGATCAAAGCAATGTTCAGGTCGCGCTGGGTGTTCTCGATCACCTTCGCCGCCTCAGCCACCTTGATGCTGCTGGCCTTGTGCGTCCCGGCGACGATGATTTCACGGTAAAGCGCATCCACCAGGTCAGCGACTTCAGGCGTGGAGCCGGAGGTGACTTTCTTGATGGTGGTGACACGGTGCTCTTTATCGCCCGGGTTGATTCGCTCAGGGCTGTAACCTGCGAAGAAATCCTTGTTGAAAACCAGGCCGGAGAACTTCTCGAGTACTGGCACGCAGTCTTCCTCGGTCGCCCCAGGATAAACAGTGGACTCATAGATGACGATATCGCCGCGCTTCAGCACCTTGCCAATGGTTTCAGAGGCTTTCACCAGCGGCGTGAGGTCGGGCTGCTTGTACTCATCAATCGGCGTGGGAACAGTGACAATGAATACATTGCAATTGCGTAGATCTTCCACATTGGCGCTGTAGCGCAAACCGCGAGCTAGCGATAACTCCTCATCACTGACTTCCAACGTGGCATCGTGCCCTTCGTTCAAAGCATCGATACGCGCCTGATTGATATCAAACCCAATAACCTCGCGCTGCTTACCAAACTCAACGGCAAGCGGCAGACCCACATAGCCAAGGCCAATCACAGCAAGCTTGGTATCATTCAATGAAAGCATGTGTTATCCAAAATTTAGTAACGAGGCCCAACCGTGACCTCATTGTTGATAAATAATCCGACGAGGACATCCCTTGAAGTCTTCACAGGTGTCGGCCTTGAGCCGTTGCCGTATGAGCGCCCCTGAAGTAATAGCACTTCGCCTTGATTCAACGATATCTCGGCCACGCCTGGGCGCATTCTACCTCAGCCACACGAGCTTCCCTAGCGGGAAGAGTCGGCAGACACCGCCCAAGGAATCAAACGCAAACAATTATCATTCACGTAGAATTCCTTGTGACATGAAATGCCACGCACTCATTGAGACCGTGAAGGCAATGCCGCAGGGACCTCGGTTTCAACCACCCTGGATAGCGGCAAATTAATGGCGCGCAGTTGCTCCCGGCGCAGCGACTTGAATGCATGCCGCATCAACACCAGAAGACTCGCCACAAAGCCCCCCACTACCAGGCCCAACACAACGAACAGCGACTTTCGCGGGTAGATAGGTGCGGAAGGTGCTACGGCTGGGCGATCGATATTGACCAGCCGCAACTCACTCAAATCGGTACTGATATTTGACAAACGTATCCGCTCGGCACGTAGCTTTTCGACACCCTTGACGAACACTTCATCATTTTGGCGCTGCTGCAACTGCTGGACAGTACGATTCTGCTCGAGCAACAGCAGATCCTTGCGAATCTGCGCGATCCGAGGCTCAGTGAAATCATCGGAAGAACGCTTGCGCAGCGTTTGACGTTCCGCCTCCAATGCCTCAGTGCCCATGAAGTAAAGAGGTATTTGCTGATTGTTGATTTCAGTACGAATCACATTTCCGCCCTTCTCATCTCCCTGCTGCGCCAGGGAAGAAGGTGACGTCGGCCTGGACAACCCGAGCGTGCGTGCGATTTCAATGGCCTCGCTCAGCTGAGCGATACGATCCTCGCGCATGACCTTCAGTTGCACGCGCAAGGCACGCAGCTCGTCGTTGAGCTGGGCACGCCGCAACGAATCGGCCTCCCGAAGCTCGGCAAGACGGCTTTCCTTTTCCGCATCATAGTCGACACGGGCAACCGCAATTTTTGCGTCTACTTCACTGAGGCGGTTGTCGACAATAACCCTGAATTCCTGGGAAATCTGTTGACGCTCCCTCTCCAGCGTGAACTGAACAAGACCGTTCAACACATCCTGCCCATCGATACCCTTTGGGTAACTCATTTCAAGGTCGATAAACGCGGCTTGCGCCTCAACTTTTTTCGGGTCGGCCTGCTCCAACTTCAACGCTCGACGATTGAACTCTTCGAAGCCTTGCTCCTCAGAGCGCCCATTCGTCACGAAGGCCTTTTGAAGTTGCTCATTGCCACGAAAATACTCCAGACGCGTCTTGTAGGAGCCCAACGAAGCACCCACACGCCGGAGCGCCTCAGAGGGCGGCAATGAGTAGACCTGTGATCGGTTAAGTGCATCCAGGTCCTTCAGCGCAGCAGGCAACAACACCGTCCCCACTTCATACTGGGGCGTCACGCTCAATGAATAGGCTGCCGCAGCCACGCCACACACAGCGGAGACTGCAGCAATCTGCAATTTTTTGCGCCAGAGGGCCTGTAGAAGCGAGAAAAGATCAATCTCAGGGTGGGTCGCAGTAGGGGGGATGCTTGTAATACCACTCACACTCTAGCCTGCCAATCAAGTGGACGAGCCCAGAGACAGAGACCGCTTACGAAACCAGCAACTGAACCTGATGATGGCTAGGCAGAACTTCCCTGTCCCTACGGACGAATGTGGCATTCTGACAGTAAATCAGGCGGTGAACCACCATTTTGAGCAACTCGCCAGAAGCGGCGCGCACATCTTCTTACCGGACTGCCCGGCAGCGCCCAAGCAGCCAAATCCACTAGCGCCCCACGGCAATTTAAGCCAAGTCGAGCACAACCGGCCAACAGAAACTCCGCGTGCGGCCCTCACTGCCCAGAAACAAAACGAGCGCCCTGGCGGCGCTCGTGCATTTGCAATTCACTACCTCTGACGTAACGTCAGCGAAGCCTCAGCCCCCACCACTTACCTGCTCTCCTCCAGCCAAGCCTGGAACATGAGCACATCCCACAGGTGGTAAGCCCAATTGCGCACCCCACTCTGATGTTCACGCCACTTCTGACGAATCAACTCAGGATGCAGGTAACCTTCCTGCCGCAACCGGCTTTCATCAAGCAAAGCTTCAGCCCAATCACGCAACGGCCCACGCAACCAGGCGTCGATAGGTATACCAAAGCCCATCTTCGGACGATCAATCAATGACTGCGGCACATGCCGGTAAAGCACCTGCCTCAAGGCCCATTTGCCCACCCCATCACGCTGCTTGAGCGATTGCGGCAGTTGCCAGGCAAACTCCACAACCCGATGATCGAGCATCGGTACCCGGGACTCGAGTGTTACCGCCATGGACGCACGATCGACTTTCGTCAGGATGTCGTCTGGCAAATAGGTGAGAAGATCCAGAACCATCATCCGCTCTACCGGGTCGAGGCCCTGTAGGTCAGGCATGAGCCCCGTCAGCAGCGTCTGTGGCTCCATACCACCGATCACCACCTTTGCAGGATCCATCCAGTGGGACACCAGGCCATGGTAAAGGCTGCCCACGGAAGTAGACGTCAGCACCCCAGCCCCTTTGTGCAACTTGTCGCCGAGTCGGGCCCTGGAACCCGGCAGCCACGCCAGCAAGGCATCCCAGGCACCAGGCGAAAGCGAACGAATCGATGCTGCCATGGCCTTACGCAACGGCAAGGGAATCCGTGAGAGTTTGCCCCACGCACTGGCGGTCATGTTGTATCGCGTATAACCGCTGAACAGCTCGTCACCCGCATCACCTGACAACGAGACCGTCACATGCTGACGGGCCAGTTGCGAGACCAGAAACGTTGGGATTTGCGACGAATCGGAGAACGGCTCGTCGTAGATTCCAGGCAACGACGGAATCACCGCCATTGCCTGCTCGGGCGTGATGTACAGTTCGGTATGATCAGTACCCAGATGCCGAGCCACTGCTTTCGCGTGCTCAGCTTCGTTGTAACCTTTTTCATGGAAGCCAATGGTGAAGGTCTTCACCGGCCTGCTCGACTGCGCCTGCATCAGCGCAACAATTGTCGAAGAGTCGACCCCACCAGACAAGAACGCCCCCAAGGGCACATCAGCCATCATTTGCTGTGCGACCGCAGACTTGAGCAACGACTCCAGCTGATCCACCGCTTCGTGCGGATCATGGACTCGACGTCGGCTTTCAGTGCCCTCCAGGACTTTGGCCAACGCCGACCAGTACGCCTTGATCTCCGGTTCGCGCTGCCCGGCCGAAAGGGTCAGGATGCAACCCGGCTGAAGTTTCCTGATGCCTTCATAGATCGAGTGAGGCGCAGGCACATAGTTGTGCCGCATATACAACGCTAGGGCCTGGCGATCAATTGATGCATTGAAGGCTGGGTGCGCCCGCAGCGCCTTGAGCTCCGAGCCAAACATGAAGACAGCGTCAGCTCCTTGCCCCTGCCAACCGTAGTACAAAGGCTTCTCACCCAGCCGGTCCCTGGCCAGCACCAATGTCTTGCGCAATACATCCCAGACAGCGATGGCGAACATGCCAATACTCTGCTGCAGCGCCTGCTCGATACCCCAGGCCTCAAATGCCGCAAGCAACGTTTCAGTATCGGAGTGACCTCGCCATGCCGGTGCCATGCCAGCGCTTTCCAATTGCCGACGCAGGTCCAGATGGTTGTAGATTTCGCCGTTGAAAACCATGACGTAGCGAGCGGACGCCGAAGGCATCGGCTGATGCCCGGCAGGTGACAGGTCGACGATCGCCAGCCGCCTATGCGCCAGCGCAATTCCTGCCCCTTGCTCCACCCAGACCCCATGGTCATCGGGCCCGCGATGAACAATGGCATCAGCCATCCGCATGCATTCATTGAACAGCGACGCCTCAGTCGACTGCCCTGTCAGTTTCAGTTGCCCAGCTATTCCACACATGAGATTGATCGCGTTAGTAATTGGAGATTAAACGGCGTGATGGTCACTGCCGCGGTACAGATCTTCATAGGCCTGCAGACAGGCGCTCATCGAAAACAGGGTTTCCACTCGATGGCGGCCTGCCACCCCCATTGCCCGCCGACTAGGGTCCAGCGCCACCGCCAGCAATGCCTGTGCAAGTTCATCCGGCGCGTGAGGAGCGACCACTTTGCCGGTCTCGCCATCCAGTACAACCTCGGCATTCCCCCCCACCCTGGTTACAACCATTGGCAATTGCGCCGCCATGGCCTCCAGGATCGCATTCGAGAACCCTTCCTCATGGGAGCACAGAACTCCAATGTCCGCGGCACAGAGCAGATCCGGCACATCCGATCGAGATCCGAGAAAGCTAATATTATCGCCGATACCCAACACATCAGCCTGCTCTTGAAGTGATCGACCAATACCGTCATCACGACCAATAAACAGACACACCCAAGGAGCAGGCATCTGACCACGAACACGGCCAAACGCCTCTATCAAATCTGCATGTCCTTTGTAAGGGATCAGATTCGCAACAATCGCGAAGACGAGAGTCTCATCCGAAATACCCAACAGCTCCCGCACCTGAGGACGAGAACGGGCGCTATCGAAACGATCAAAGCTAACACCGTTATAAATCAACCGAATCTGATCTTGGCGCACACCCTCATCAAGAAGGTCTTGCACAACCGCTTGAGAGTTTCCACTCACGAAGTTCATCTTCGAGTGCAACCATTGCTCGAGACGACGCGACCAGCCATGTTTGGATTGATACAAGTTCAAGCTACGCCGACTCATGCCCCTTTTCATTGCCGGGGCAAATAGTGATGTTATCCCCCCCACCAGATAAGCCGCTGGCAAAAAGAAATGAGTGACCTGGGGACGCATCCGCCAATACAGGCAGCAAAGCGCCGGCACAGAGCAGAGCAAGCCCAGCGCAGAGAGCATTCGCTTGCTTCGAACCAAGCGAGAGACCCAATGCGGCAAGCGCACACCATGGACGGGCACACCACCTTCAACAAAAGATTGAGTCAACGGGCCATCCGGCCTGATCGCAAACACCTCAGGTCGATAACCCTTATTGCGCAAGGCGGTCGAAACTCGCAACAGATGCTGTTCGGCACCGCCAAGTTCCATGGACACGACAACATACAGCAGCTTCATATTTGACTCCGCACTGCATCCATCATTATCGAAGCCAAACACAGGCAATGAATAAATCACCTCTTCCGCGCTTCAAAAACCCAGACACTTACAGACAACAACTTCTAAAAAATAATTACAAAACCGCAACACTTCCGAAACGAAACTTCGGCAATCAGCAAACACCCTGCACAACAACTAACAGCCACATCAACCAGTCACTCTCGACCACCAGCCCCGACAGCAGAGGAAGGAAATCGGCGAGCATGATGCCATACCGCACCCGCTTTTAAAAAACAAAAATCAGGAGGGAACGCACTCGAAACATCCACGCGCGCCACGCACACCGCTGAAAAGCCCGCTTCAAACATCGCCGCCGACTCCGGCTACAGCATTGATACACGACATGAGGAGTGCTCGGCATGCCAAAAAATGTACCGGCATCTTCCACCGCTGCGCGCCAGGACGGGCCAGGAAAACATGATACCGTAAGGCGACCTGCACCAAGGGAACGGAGACACCCGAAAGCCCTGCACAGCGATCTACCGCACAGGGCCCGATTCGAAAACTCAGTACCGCCGCCCCCGGCCAACCCCCGGCGCAAAACCACGAAGGAGCGCAAGCAACACCCCAAGCGCAGCACCAACAACCACCCCCATGGAAAGAATAACCAACTTCCTGGGTTTTACAGGTCTGTCCGGGGACTCGATAGCCCCATCTTGCCGATAGGTCTGCACACTTCCAACATTAACCTGCAAATTTCGATAAAACGCCACAGCCTCTTGACGCTGACGCAAATTACGTACGAAGGGGTCATCCGAAGTACGTTTGCGCAAGTTTTCTATTTCAGCCTCAAGCGCCCTGGTCCCACGCATATACATCAGCGAACCATCCATGCCCGCCGACACCTCCCCGGACAAGCTATTCGAGATGATTGGCGGCCTCTCCAGACCAATCGACTGCGCAACCCGCAACGCCTCCGTCAACTGGATGATCTGGTCTTCACGTTGCTTGCGCGCACTTTCGCGAGCCGCTGTAATTTCCTGCTCGAGATTGTTCGCCTTTACCATGGCGTCAGACCTTATGTCCTGCACGACCTCGTCCTTACCGCGCCGCCCAGCCAATTCGACATACTTGACGACCCAATCAGCAGCACGCCGAGGGTCCGGTAAGTCCACCTTGACGTAGTAGCGCCCCGGGCTGTCCTTGGAAACCAGACCCAAAGTCAGCGAAGACTGAAAACGGCCATACAGGTCATCCTGCGAACCACGGCGCTCAACCTCTGGCAGGTCAGGCAGAAACACCGTCTGGAAAAACTCCCGACGCAATGACTCTGACTGCAAGTTGCGCAGATAAACATCGTACACATCCTTGACCGAAAGCATGCTCAAGCCAGAACTTCCGCCTCGCCCATAATTTAGCTGGGCAATGTCATTCTGGGTTGGCGGCTGCACGATTATCTTGGCCTCGTAAATCGGTGTCGCCAACAACGCATAGGCCAACGCCGCCCCCGCGAAAACCACCGTTGTCGCAACAATTAGTAACTTCTGCTTCCACAACCTTTCGAAAATTTCATAAAGGTCGATCTCATCACCACTCAGGCGCTCAGGTTCATTGCGCATTTATTCTATTTTTCCTTGGGTCAGTCTGTTTGCTCACACTCAACTGGCTCCATCCAAACTACTTCCACACCAACCTTGAGCATAGCTGGCTTGCTACGATCTCAGGCTTGAACTCCATAGCCAGGCGTCAAGCGACGTTAGAGAACATCATGACCGCTTAGTTCCCCCTCCACGATCAACGGCTCAAAGCCCACCAGAAGCGTATTGCACAGATGTGACATTCAACTCACACCTTTATTGCCGCATACCTGCCAAATCTACTCGCCAGCACATATTGTGCAACCCTGCTGCCGATCAGCCCACGCGGAAAACACCTCAACACCCTGACCACGGCGCGATTTCCGCGCAGGTAAAAAACGCAGACACCCCGCCTCACCAGCGCCAAAGAGAGCAACGAGACCCACGCGCCCGATGAAGCGCGCCAATCAGACAGGAGAAGACAGCAATGATGACAGGTGCCCGCAACCGAATAGACATCGCCAGGTCGGGAAACCACAAGACATTCCTCGCACCAGACCCTTCAGCCGCGAACACTAGAAGCGCGCGGACTGCGATTGGGAGAAGCTCCGGAGCCAATGCAAGAAAACTTATCAACTCTCGGGGAGTTCGACACGCCGACCAATGGCGCGGGCTTTACGCCTGCCACGCATCAGGCCATAAGCACCCAGCAAGGGCCCCACCGCCAAGCCGACGAGCAACGCCGCCAGCACTAACAGCGCAACCGGCATTGCCGGAGCCGACCACCCAAACATGACCAGCGAAACCGCCTGCTGATTTTCCAAGACAAAAAACAGCACTGCTGCCGCCAGCAGCAACATGAACAATGCCACCAAGGCGCGCTTGAGGTTACGCATCAGACTGATCCTTCATCGCTCAGAGCGACTCATGCTCTTCTTCATTGACTCGGTCACGCAACTCTTTACCCGGCTTGAAATGCGGCACGTACTTGCCTTCAAGGCTGACAGACTGACCGGTCTTTGGATTGCGCCCTACCCGCGGCGCTCGGTAGTGCAAAGAGAAGCTGCCAAAACCGCGGATCTCGATACGATCCCCAGTCGCCAGGCACTGCGACATCTGCTCAAGCATGGTCTTGATGGCCAACTCCACGTCCTTGGACGAGAGCAACCCCTGATGGGTGACAATTCGATCGATCAGCTCCGACTTCGTCATATTTTTCCCTTCGTTATCAAGCAGCTAGATCATTGCTTAATCAGTTTGTAGCACGCTCCAGCGGATTTGAACAGGGCGGTTCTTGACTTAACAAAAAAATTCAAGAAGAGGACTACAAGCCCGAAGGAATACTTCCGCCTGGCCCGAGAGCTCTTCGACACAAACACATGACAACCACCAGAACAAGGCAACAGCCCTAAAGAGCGACTCCCTCCCCTCTCGAGGCAAGAGTTGCCTCGAAACAAGGGAGCATCGAGCCCAGCAAGCCAAAAAAAAAGGGCGACCCGAGGGTCGCCCTTTTTACCGATCAAACAGAACTCAGTTCTGCTTGGCCATTGCTTCGCGCAGCAGCGCAGCCATGGTGGTATCAGCAGCCGCTTCCGGAGCGTTTTTCAGGCTCTGGATGGCTTCACGCTCTTCAGCGTCGTCCTTCGACTTGATGGACAGGCTGATGACGCGGGACTTGCGGTCGACGCTGATGATCTTGGCTTCGATCTCTTCGCCTTCCTTCAGCACGTTACGAGCGTCTTCAACGCGATCACGGCTGATTTCGGAAGCTTTCAGAGTAGCTTCGATGTCGTCGCCCAGGGTAACGATGGCGCCTTTGGCGTCAACTTCCTTGACGATACCTTTGACGATCGCGCCCTTGTCGTTCAGAGCAACGAAGTTGGAGAACGGATCGTCTTCCAGTTGCTTGATACCCAGGGAGATGCGCTCGCGCTCTGGGTCAACCGACAGGATGACGGTTTCCAGCTCGTCGCCCTTCTTGAAGCGACGCACGGCTTCTTCGCCGGCTTCGTTCCAGGAGATGTCCGACAGGTGAACCAGACCGTCGATGCCGCCGTCCAGGCCAATGAAGATACCGAAGTCGGTGATCGACTTGATGGTACCGGTGATCTTGTCACCCTTGTTGAACTGGCCGGAGAAGTCTTCCCATGGGTTCGATTTGCACTGCTTGATACCCAGGGAGATACGACGACGCTCTTCGTCGATGTCCAGAACCATGACTTCCACTTCGTCGCCAACCTGAACGACTTTCGACGGGTGGATGTTCTTGTTGGTCCAGTCCATTTCGGAAACGTGCACCAGGCCTTCAACACCTTCTTCCAGCTCAGCGAAGCAGCCGTAGTCGGTCAGGTTGGTGACGCGAGCCATGACGCGAGTGCTTTCTGGGTAACGTGCCTTGATAGCAACCCATGGGTCTTCACCCAGTTGCTTCAGACCCAGCGAAACGCGGTTGCGCTCACGATCGTACTTCAGAACCTTGACGTCGATCTCGTCACCAACGTTGACGATCTCGGACGGGTGCTTGATACGCTTCCAGGCCATGTCGGTGATGTGCAGCAGACCATCGACGCCGCCCAGGTCGACGAACGCACCGTAGTCGGTGAGGTTCTTGACGATACCCTTGACCTGCTGGCCTTCCTGCAGCGATTCCAGCAGAGCTTCGCGCTCGGCGCTGTTTTCGGCTTCCAGGACGCTGCGACGGGAAACGACAACGTTGTTGCGCTTCTGGTCCAGCTTGATGACCTTGAATTCCAGCTCTTTGCCTTCGAGGTGGGTGGTGTCGCGCACTGGACGGACATCAACCAGGGAGCCCGGCAGGAACGCACGGATGCCGTTAACGTCGACAGTGAAGCCGCCCTTAACCTTACCGTTGATAACGCCCTTGACCACTTCTTCGGCAGCGAAAGCAGCTTCCAGAACAATCCAGCACTCGGCGCGCTTGGCTTTTTCACGGGACAGCTTGGTTTCGCCAAAGCCGTCTTCGACCGCGTCCAGCGCAACGTGAACTTCGTCACCGACCTTGATGGTCAGCTCGCCAGCTTCGTTGATGAACTGCTCGAGCGGGATGACGCCCTCGGACTTCAGGCCAGCGTGAACGGTAACCCAGTCGCCGTCGATGTCGACAACGATACCGGTGATGATGGCACCCGGCTGAAGATTGAGGGTTTTCAGGCTTTCTTCAAAGAGTTCTGCAAAGCTTTCGCTCATTTTAATTCCTGTAGATTCGGGCGAAACAGACGCCCATAGCCACATTCCAGACAATGTGGGTTTCGTTTAAGTAAAGAAAAGCCGGCAGGACGTTGACTGGTGCCCCTGCCTGCTCTCCTCTCCATCAGATGAGGTCGCGTAACGCGAGCTCGCTTCTGATGCGTTGCAGCACCTGCTCGATGGACAGCTCCGTGGAATCCAGTTGAATCGCATCGGCCGCCGGCTTAAGCGGGGCCACTGCGCGCTGGGTGTCACGCTCATCGCGCGCACGGATCTCATCTAGCAGACTTGACAGACTAACATCTTCCCCCTTCCCCTTCAACTGCAGGTAGCGGCGGCGAGCACGCTCCTCGGCGCTGGCGGTGAGGAAGACTTTCAACGGCGCGTCCGGGAACACTACGGTGCCCATGTCGCGACCATCGGCGATCAGGCCGGGCGCCTCGCGGAAGGCACGCTGGCGCTGCAACAGCGCCTCGCGCACCGCCGGCAGCGAAGCGACCATCGAAGCCCCCGCACCGACGGTCTCTGTGCGGATGACATTGCTGACATCCTCGCCCTCGAGAATGATCTGCTGCAGCTTGCCCGGCTCGGCAGCGATGAACTGCACATCCAGATGTGCGGCCAGGGCCTTGAGCAGTTCTTCGTTGGTCAGGTCGACACCGTGATTGCTGGCGTTGAATGCAAGCAGCCGATACAGGGCGCCGGAGTCGAGCAGCCGCCAGCCCAGCTCACGCGCCAGCAAGCCGGCTACCGTGCCCTTGCCCGAGCCGCTCGGCCCATCGATGGTGATGACCGGTGCTTGCGAACTCACGACTTGCCCTCTTCGGCGACGCGGATACCGACTTCGGCGCACAGCGCCAGGAAGTTCGGGAAGGAGGTGGCGACGTTGGCGCAGTCATGGATGACGATCGGCGCGCTGGCACGCAGCGATGCAACGCTGAAGGCCATGGCAATACGGTGGTCGCCATGGCCGTGTACCTCACCGCCACCGATCTGGCCTCCATCGATGATGATTCCGTCCGGGGTCGGCTCACATTTCACACCCAGGGTGATCAAACCATCAGCCATCACCTGGATGCGATCGGATTCCTTGACCCGCAGTTCCTCGGCACCACGCAGCACGGTGCGCCCCTCGGCGCAGGCGGCGGCGACGAACAGCACTGGGAACTCGTCGATTGCCAGCGGCACCAGGTGTTCAGGAATCTCGATGCCCTTGAGCTTCGCCCCGCGCACGCGCAGGTCAGCCACCGGCTCGCCACCGACTTCACGCTGGTTTTCCAGGGTGATGTCGCCCCCCATCAGGCGCAGGATATCGATCACGCCGGTGCGGGTCGGGTTGATACCGACGTGCTCGAGGACCAGTTCGGAACCTTCGGCGATAGACGCCGCCACCAGGAAGAACGCCGAAGAGGAAATATCCGCCGGCACTTCGATACGGGTAGCGGTGAGCTTGCCGCCGGACTGCAGGGATGCCACCGGACCGTTCGACTCGACCGCGTAGCCGAAGCCTCGCAGCATGCGCTCGGTGTGGTCACGGGTTGGCGCCGGCTCGGTGACGGTAGTGGTACCTTCGGCGTACAGGCCAGCCAGCAGCAGGCAGGACTTGACCTGGGCGCTGGCCATTGGGAGCGTGTAGTTCAGCGCCTTGAGCTTGTGGCCGCCACGAATGGTCAGTGGCGGACGGCCTTCAGGACCGGTCTCGACCACCGCGCCCATTTCACGCAGCGGATTGGCTACGCGATTCATCGGGCGCTTGGACAGCGAGGCGTCGCCAGTCATGGTGGTGTCGAACGGCTGCGCCGCCAGCAGGCCGGACAACAGGCGCATCGAGGTACCGGAGTTACCGACGTACAGCGGCCCGGGTGGCGGCTTGAGGCCGTGCAGGCCAACACCATGAATGGTCACGCGACCATGGTGCGGGCCTTCGATGACCACGCCCATGTCGCGGAAGGCCTGCAAGGTAGCCAAAGCGTCCTCGCCCTCAAGGAAACCTTCCACCTCGGTGGTGCCTTCGGCCAGCGAGCCGAGCATGATCGAGCGATGCGAGATCGATTTGTCGCCTGGTACGCGAATCCGTCCGGACACGCGGCCACCAGGTTGGGCCAGGAAAATCAGGTCGTTGGCGTTCATAGCGTCCACATAGGCCCGGCGGGCCAGGATTTTACTGAAATGCTCGCGGGCAACCCGGGCGCGGGTGAATACACCCAGCAACTGGTGCCCGTCCCCAGCATCGACCGCGTCGCGCAAGGCGTCGAGGTCGCTGCGAAATGTATCGAGGGTGCGCAGGACCGCCTCGCGGTTGGCGAGGAAGATGTCGTGCCACATGATCGGGTCGCTGCCGGCGATTCTCGTGAAATCGCGGAAGCCCCCCGCAGCGTACCGGAAGATCTCCAGGTTTTCATTGCGCTTGGCCAGCGAGTCGACAAGACCGAAAGCCAGCAGGTGCGGCAAGTGACTGGTCGCGGCCAGCACTTCGTCGTGGCGCTCGACCGACATATGCTCGACATCGGCGTCCAGCGCGCGCCACAGGCGATCGACCAGGGCCAGCGCCTGGGGATCGGTTTCCGGCAACGGCGTGAGGATCACCTTGTGGCGGCGGAACAACGTGGCATTGGAGGCCTCCACGCCACTTTGCTCGGAGCCGGCGATCGGGTGCCCCGGCACGAAACGCGGCAGACGTTCGGCGAAGGACTCGCGTGCGGCACGCACCACGTTGCCCTTGGCACTGCCCACGTCGGTGATCACCGCGCCCCCCAGGTCGAGCTGGGCCAGGCGGGCCAGGAGCTTTTCCATGGCCAGGATCGGCACTGCCAACTGGATGACATCAGCGCCGACACAGGCAGCGGCGAGGTCTTCCTCGCAGCGATCGACCACACCCAGCGCCACAGCCTGCTTGCGCGACCCGGCATCGAGATCGACACCGACCACTTCGCGGCACAGGCCGCTTTCACGCAGGCCCTTGGCGAACGAGCCGCCGATCAGGCCAAGCCCCACCACGACAAGCCGACCGATAATCGGCGCAGGATTGTTTGTTACAGCATTAACCACGAGCGTGAACCCTGTTCAGAAATCTAGGCAGTTCCGGGAGACCGCTGGGGCGGCTGTGCCGCCCATCGCGGCTAAAGGCCGCTCCTACAGGTACCGCGCACGCCTGTAGGAGCGGCTTTCAGCCGCCCCACCCTCCCTTGAATCAAAGCACCGCCTTCGGATAGGAACCCAGCACCTTAAGTGCCACGGCCTCCTGGCTGATCTGCTCCAGCACCGCCTTGATCAGCGGATCGCGGTGATGGCCGACGAAATCGATGAAGAACACGTAGGTCCATTTGCCACTGCGCGACGGACGGGTTTCGATACGAGTGAGATCGATGCCGTTCTCATGGAACGGCACGAGCAGTTCATGCAGCGCACCTGGCTTGTTGCTCATGGACACGATGATCGAGGTCTTGTCGTCGCCGGTCGGCGGCACTTCCTGGCTGCCGATCATGAGGAAGCGCGTTGAGTTGTCCGGGCGGTCCTCGATCTTCTCGGCCAGACGGGTCAGGCCATACAGGTTGGCCGCCATGTCGCCGGCGATCGCCGCCGAGTTCCACTCGCCCTTGACCCGCTTGGCCGCCTCGGCATTGCTGGACACCGCCACGCGCTCGACGTTCGGATAGTGGGCATCCAGCCACTTGCGGCACTGGGCCAGCGACTGGGCATGCGAGTAGATGCGGGTGATGCTGTCGGTTTTGGTGTTCTCACCCACCAACAGGTGGTGGTGGATACGCAGCTCGACTTCGCCACAGATCACCATGTCGTGCTCGAGGAAGCTGTCCAGTGTATGGCTGACCGCACCCTCGGTGGAGTTCTCCACCGGCACCACGCCGAAGTTGACGGCACCAGCCGCCACCTCGCGGAACACCTCGTCGATAGCCGCCATCGGGCGACTGACCACGGCATGGCCGAAGTGCTTCATGGCCGCCGCCTGGGTGAAGGTGCCCTCAGGGCCGAGGTAGGCGATCTTGAGCGGCTCTTCCAGGGCCAGGCAGGAAGACATGATTTCGCGGAACAGCCGCGCCATCTCTTCGTTATCCAGCGGCCCCTTGTTGCGCTCCATGACGCGCTTGAGCACCGCGGCCTCGCGCTCGGGGCGGTAGAACACCGGCTTCTCGCCTTCGGCGAGGGTGGCGGTCTTGACCTTGGCAACTTCCTGGGCACAACGGGCACGCTCGCTGATCAGCTCGAGGATCTTCTCGTCGAGGCTGTCGATGCGAACGCGCAGCGCCTTGAGTTCCTGATCGGACATCAAGCGTGCTCCTTCTCGAACTCGGCCATGTAGCCGACCAGGGCTTCGACGGCTTCCAGACCCAAGGCGTTGTAGATCGAGGCGCGCATGCCGCCGACCGAACGATGCCCCTTGAGGTTCAGCAGGCCGCGGGCATCGGCGCCCGCCAGGAAGGCTTTGTCCAGGCGCTCGTCGGCCAGGCGGAACGGTACGTTCATCCACGAACGGGCGTTGTGGCTGATCGGGTTGGTGTAGAACTCGCTGCTATCGATGAAGCCATACAGACGATCTTTCTTCGCGCGGTTGCGCTGCTCCATCGCCTCGACGCCCCCCTGCTCCTTGAGCCATTCGAATACCAGGCCCGAGAGGTACCAGGAATAGGTGGCAGGGGTGTTGTACATCGAGCCGTTATCGGCCGAGACCTTGTAGTCGAGCATGGTCGGGCAACTGCTGCGGGCGCGACCCAGCAGGTCTTCGCGCACGATCACCACCACCAGGCCGCTGGGGCCGATGTTCTTCTGCGCGCCAGCATAGATCAGGCCGTATTGGGAGACGTCAATTGGGCGCGAGAGAATGTCCGAGGACATGTCGACCACCAGCGGTACGTCGCCGGCTTCGGGCACCCAGTCGAATTGCAGGCCGCCGATGGTCTCGTTGGAGGCATAGTGCAGGTAAGCGGCGTTCTTGCTCAGCTGCCATTCGTTCTGGCCCGGGATCGCCAGGTAGTCGTAGGGCTTGGCACTGGCAGCCACGTTGACGTTACCGAAACGGCGCGCTTCTTCGATGGCCTTTTTCGACCAGATACCGGTCTCGACGTAGTCGGCGATACCGTTTTCCGGCAGCAGGTTCAGCGGTATCTCGGCGAACTGCTGGCTGGCTCCCCCCTGCAGGAACAGTACCTTGTAGTTGGAGGGGACGGACAGCAGGTCACGCAGGTCCTGCTCGGCCTTTTCGGCGATGGCCACGTAGTCGTCGCTGCGATGGCTCATCTCCATCACCGACAGCCCCTTGCCGCGCCAGTCCAGCATTTCAGCCTGGGCACGCTGCAGGACAGCATCGGGAAGCGCGGCAGGGCCTGCGCAGAAGTTAAAGGCTCGTTTGCTCACATCCACTCTCGCTCTGCCAAATAGAACAAAATCGTAACGTGCAGGCCTCGCCGCCCCTACAAAAAAGCAGGCGTTGCCTGTTCCAATCAGTCAAACGGGGCGACCTTGGTCGCCCCGCTCGGGTTGTTGCTTCACTTACTCCTGAGGTGCCTCTTCGGCGCCCGCGCTGTCCTCGCCCACCGCATCGAGCGGAGCGCCCTCCTCATCCGTCTCGATTACATCATCGAGCTCTTCCTCGGATGGCTCCTGGACGCGCTCCACGCCGACCAACGTCTCGTCGGTGGCCAGTTTGATCAGTGTCACACCTTGAGTGTTACGGCCCAGGCTGGACACTTCGCCAACCCGCGTACGCACCAGCGTACCCTGGTCGGAGATCAGCATGATCTCTTCGCCTTCCTGCACCTGGATAGCGCCGGTCAGCAGGCCATTGCGCCCCTTGGTGCCCATGGCGATCACACCCTGGCCACCACGCCCACGGCGTGGGAACTTCGACAGCGGAGTACGCTTGCCGAAACCGCGCTCGGAGGCGGTGAGGATCTGCGCGCCGGACTCCGGAATCAGCATGGAGATGATGCGCTGCCCCTTGCCCAGCTTCATGCCACGCACGCCACGGGCGGTACGGCCCATTTCGCGCACCACGCTTTCGGCGAAGCGGATCACCTTGCCGGCGTCGGAGAACATCATGACTTCCTTGGCGCCGTCGGTGATGGCCGCGGCGATCAGGGTGTCACCTTCCTTGAGCTTCAGGGCGATCAGGCCGTTGGAGCGCGGACGGGCGAACTGCACCAGCGGGGTCTTCTTGACGGTACCGGAGGCGGTGGCCATGAAGATATAGGCGCCAGTCGGTTCGGCAGCCCACTCAGGGGTATCGCCATCTTCCTCGTCGATTTCCTCGACCTCGACCAGCTCACCTTCGATCACACCGTCATCACCGTCTTCCAGGTCTTCTTCCGGATCGGCGTGCTGCTGCAGGGCTTCCAGGTCGATCTGCAGCATGGCGGTGATGCGCTCACCCTCCTCCAGCGGCAGCAGGTTGACCAGCGGACGGCCACGGGCGGCACGGGAAGCCTCGGGAATGTCGTAGGTTTTGAGCCAGTACACCTTGCCCTTGCTGGAGAACAGCAACAGGGTGGCATGGCTGTTGGCGACCAACAGGTGCTCGATGTAGTCCTCGTCCTTCACACCGGTCGCCGACTTACCCTTGCCGCCGCGGCGCTGGGCTTGATAGGCGGACAGCGGTTGCGTCTTGGCGTAGCCGCCGTGGGAGATGGTCACCACGCGCTCTTCTTCGGGGATCATGTCACCGTAGTTGAGGTCGTGGCGGGCATCGAGGATCTCGGTACGACGAGCATCGCCATATTCGACACGGATTGCCTCGAGCTCTTCGCGGATCACTTCCATCAGGCGCTCGGCACTACTCAGGATGCGGATCAGCTCACCAATCTGCTCCAGGATCTCCTGGTACTCGGCCAGCAGCTTTTCGTGCTCCAGGCCGGTCAGGCGGTGCAGACGCAGATCAAGAATGGCCTGGGCCTGCTCCGGCGACAGGTAGTACTTGCCCTCGCGCAGACCATACTGCTCCGGGAGATCCTCCGGGCGGCAGGAGTCGGCACCGGCGCGCTCCACCATCACCTGCACGGCGCTGGACTCCCAGGCGGTGCTGACCAGGGCTTCCTTGGCCTCGGACGGCGTCGGCGAAGCCTTGATCAGGGCGATGACCGGATCGATGTTCGACAGCGCGACCGCCTGGCCTTCAAGAATATGGCCGCGTTCACGGGCCTTGCGCAGTTCGAAGACAGTACGACGCGTTACGACCTCACGGCGGTGGCGGACGAACGCCTCGAGCAGGTCTTTCAGGTTCAGCAGGCGTGGGCGACCGTCGATCAGGGCAACGATGTTGATGCCGAACACGCTCTGCAGCTGAGTTTGCTGGTAGAGGTTGTTGAGCACTACTTCCGGCACCTCGCCGCGACGCAGCTCGATGACGATGCGCATGCCGTCCTTGTCGGACTCGTCGCGCAGCTCGGTGATGCCTTCGATCTTCTTCTCTTTGACCAGCTCGGCGATCTTCTCGATCAGACGCGCCTTGTTCAGCTGATAAGGGAGTTCGGTGACGACGATCTGCTGACGGCCACCGACCTTGTCGATGTCTTCGATTTCCGAGCGGGCGCGCATGTAAATGCGGCCACGGCCGGTGCGATAGGCCTCGATGATGCCCTGGCGCCCGTTGATCAGGCCAGCGGTCGGGAAGTCCGGGCCCGGGATGAACTGCATCAGCTCATCGACCGTGATATCGGAGTTGTCGATCAGCGCCAGGCAACCGTCGATCACCTCGCCCAGGTTGTGCGGCGGGATGTTGGTGGCCATGCCCACGGCGATACCGCTGGAACCGTTGACCAGCAGGTTGGGGATCTTGGTCGGCATGACCGCCGGGATCTGCTCGGTGCCGTCGTAGTTGGGTACCCAGTCAACGGTCTCTTTGTGCAGGTCGGCAAGCAGCTCGTGGGCCAGCTTGGACATGCGCACTTCGGTGTATCGCATGGCCGCGGCATTGTCGCCGTCCACCGAACCGAAGTTGCCCTGGCCATCGACCAGCAGGTAGCGCAGCGAGAATGGCTGGGCCATGCGCACGATGGTGTCGTACACGGCGGTATCGCCGTGCGGGTGGTACTTACCGATCACGTCACCGACCACACGGGCGGATTTCTTGTACGGCTTGTTCCAGTCGTTGCCCAGCTCGCTCATCGCATAGAGAACGCGACGATGCACGGGCTTCAAGCCGTCACGCGCATCGGGCAGCGCTCGCCCGACAATCACGCTCATCGCGTAGTCGAGGTAAGACTGTCTCAGTTCGTCTTCGATATTGACCGGGAGGATTTCTTTGGCCAGTTCGCCCATGAGAAGCCTGATTCCTTTTTCTGGTGAAACTTCGCCTGGTCCCTCGTGGGACGAACGAAGCTCGCCGCCGCTGCGTGAAGAGAAGCGACGACATACGACAAATCAATGAGTTGTGCCATGGATCTGCGCAATGAAGGCCGCTGCAAAGAACGGCCTTGGAAACTGCCGGATGGTATCACAAACGCTGGGCGCATGGGAGATATGGCAGGTTGCCGTACCGCATCATCCAAACGGGTGAAAAAACGCCTCAATGGAGGCGTTTGCGGCACATCAGCTGGGCCATTTTCGCCGCATCCGGACGCTCGACCACCCCCTTCTCGGTGACAATCACATCGATCAGGTCGGCCGGGGTGACATCGACTACCGGGTTGTATGCCTCGACGTCGGCCGTCACCTGGATGCCCGCCACTTCCAGCAGCTCTTCAACACCGCGCACCTCCAGTGGAATATCCTCGCCCGTGGCCAGGTTCAGGTCGATGCTGCTGCTCGGCGCCACCACCATGAAGCGCAACCCGTGGTGCATGGCCGCCACCGCCAACTGGTAAGTGCCGATCTTCGCCGCCACGTCACCATTGGCAGCAATGCAGTCGGCGCCGACCACCACCCAGCTGATGCCCTTGGTCTTCATCAGATGCCCTGCTGCCGCATCGGCAACCACGGTCACCGGCACGCCGTCGGCGGCCAGTTCCCACGCGGTCAGGCGCGACCCTTGCAGCCATGGACGGGATTCGCAGGCATAAACCTGCTCGACCATGCCCTCCAGCGTGGCGGCGCGAATCACCCCCAAAGCGGTGCCGAAGCCACCGGTGGCCAGGGCCCCGGCGTTGCCATGGGTGAGCAGGGCCTGCTCGCTGCCTTGGTGCTTGCGGATCTGCTCGACACCGAACTGGGCCATGGTCAGGTTGGCTTCACGGTCACTTTCATGGATGGCGATCGCCTCGGCCTCCATGACCGCCAGCACATCCTCGCCCGGACGCAGGCGCTGCAAGCGCTCACGCATGCGGTTGAGCGCCCAGAACAGGTTGGCCGGCGTGGGGCGCGCCTCGCCCAGCATCAGGAAGTCTTCTTCCAGGGACTCCTCCCACCCCTCACCTTCAGCCAAGCGGTGACGCAGCGCCAGCACCAGCCCATAGGCGGCGCTGATACCGATTGCCGGGGCGCCGCGCACAACCATGTCGCTGATCGCCTCGGCCACCTGCGCCACATCGGTGCAGGTCAGCCAGCACTGCTCAAGCGGCAGCAGGCGCTGATCGAGCAGGTGCAGCGCGCCATCGTGCCATTCGATGCCTGTCACCGTCTCCGCCGCCATCAGTTGCTCGCGCATCGCCTCTCCCCGTCGCCCTGGCATCAAAAGGCGGCGATTATAGCGACCCTCAGCCACGGCCGCTCGGGTATACTGCGCGTTTAAGCAAACCGACCCTGGTAAATGCCGCGCATGCCCTCCCCCACGCCCCCTGTAGACCTGTTGCTGGCACCACGCTGGCTGGTGCCCGTGGAGCCGGCTGGCGTGGTGCTGGAAAATCATGCGCTAGGCATTCGCGATGGCCAGATCGCCTGGCTCGGCCCGCGCGAGCGCGCCCCGTTGGCGAACCAGGTGCGAGAGCTCCCTGACTGCCTGCTCACCCCCGGTTTGGTCAACGCCCACGGCCACGCCGCCATGTCGCTGTTCCGCGGACTTGCGGACGACCTGCCCCTGATGACTTGGCTCGAAGAGCACATCTGGCCGGCTGAAGGGCGCTGGGTCGATGAAGCCTTCGTGCGCGACGGCACGGACCTTGCCATCGCCGAGCAGCTCAAGGGCGGCATCACCTGTTTCGCCGACATGTACTTCTTTCCTCGCGAAGCCTGCGACCGCGTGCACCGCAGCGGCATCCGCGCGCAGATCGCCGTGCCACTGCTGGACTTCCCCATCCCCGGCGCCCGCTCACCGGAAGAAGGCCTGCACCTGGCCATCGAGCTGTTCGGCGACCTGCGCCACCACCCGCGCATCACCATCGCCCTTGGCCCGCACGCCCCCTACACCGTCAGCGACGCGAACCTGGAGAAGATCCGCATCATCGCCGACCAGCTCGACGCGCCACTGCACATGCATATCCACGAGACCGCCGGCGAAGTCGAACAGGCACTCAAGGATAACGGCGAGCGCCCGCTGGCTCGCCTCGCCCGCCTGGGCCTGCTCGGCCCCAGCCTGCAAGCGGTGCACATGACCCAGGTCAGCGACGAAGATCTGGCGCTGCTGGTAGAAAGCAACACCAACGTGATCCACTGCCCCGAATCCAACCTCAAGCTGGCCAGCGGCTTCTGCCCGGTGGAGCGCCTATGGCAGGCTGGCGTGAATGTGGCGGTCGGTACCGATGGCGCCGCCAGCAACAACGACCTTGACCTGCTCGGCGAGACCCGTACCGCCGCCCTGCTGGCCAAGGCGGTTGCGGGCTCGGCCACGGCCCTGGACGCCCATCGCGCCCTGCGCATGGCCACGCTCAATGGCGCCCGAGCACTGGGGCTGGAAGCCATTACCGGCTCGCTGGAAGCGGGCAAGGCCGCCGACCTGGTCGCCTTCGACCTCTCCGGCCTGCAGCAGCAACCGGTGCACGATCCAGTCTCGCAACTGATCTACGCCACCGGCCGCGATTGCGTGAAAGACGTCTGGGTCGCAGGCCACGCCCTGGTTCAGGATCGCCGCCTGACACAAATGGACGAAGCCGCGCTGGCCAGCACCGCCCGCGCCTGGGGAGCCCGCATCGGCGGGCGCAACGAATAACCGGCCGGCAGCCACGGCTGCCGCCCTGTAGCACTTTCATCGAAGATTCAGAGGACTGTTCACATGAGCAACGTCGACCACGCCGAAATCGCCAAATTCGAGGCCCTGGCCCATCGCTGGTGGGACCGCGAAAGCGAATTCAAGCCACTGCACGACATCAACCCGCTGCGGGTCAACTGGATCGACGAGCGCGTGAGCCTGGCCGGCAAGAAGGTGCTGGACGTCGGTTGCGGCGGCGGCATCCTCAGCGAGGCGATGGCCCAGCGCGGCGCCACCGTCACCGGCATCGACATGGGCGAGGCGCCGCTGGCGGTGGCCCAACTGCACCAACTGGAGTCCGGCGTGGACGTCGAGTACCGGCAGATCACCGCCGAGGCCCTGGCCGAGGAGATGCCCGAACAGTTCGACGTGGTCACCTGCCTGGAGATGCTCGAACACGTGCCCGACCCGTCGTCGGTGATCCGTGCCTGCTACCGCATGGTCAAGCCGGGCGGCCAAGTGTTCTTCTCGACCATCAACCGCAACCCCAAGGCCTACCTGCTGGCTATCATCGGCGCCGAGTACATCCTCAAGATGCTGCCGCGCGGCACCCATGACTTCAAGAAATTCATCCGCCCTTCCGAGCTGGGCGCCTGGAGCCGCGTCGCCGGGCTTGAAGTGAAGGATATCATCGGCCTCACGTACAACCCGCTGACCAAGCACTACAAGCTGAGCAACGACGTCGACGTCAACTACATGATCCAGACCCTGCGCGAGGAATGAGCATGCGCCTGCGAGCAGTACTCTTCGACATGGACGGCACCCTGCTGGACACGGCGCCGGACTTCATCGCCATCTGCCAGGCAATGCTCACCGACCGGGGCCTGCCGAGCATCGACGACGCACGCATCCGCGACGTGATTTCCGGCGGTGCGCGGGCCATGGTCGCCGCGACTTTCGCCATGGACCCGGACGCCGAAGGCTTCGAAGCCCTGCGCCTGGAGTTCCTCGAACGCTACCAACGTGATTGCGCGGTGCACAGCAAGTTGTTCGACGGCATGCCGGAACTGCTGGCCGACATCGAGAAAGGCAATCTGCTGTGGGGCGTGGTCACCAACAAGCCGGTGCGCTTCGCCGAGCCGATCATGCAGCGCCTGGGCCTGGCCGAGCGCTCGGCACTGCTGATCTGCCCGGACCACGTGAAGAACAGCAAGCCCGACCCCGAGCCGTTGATCCTGGCCTGCAAGACCCTCGACCTCGACCCGGCCAGCGTGCTGTTCGTCGGCGACGACCTGCGCGACATCGAGTCTGGCCGCGACGCCGGCACCCGTACCGCGGCCGTGCGCTATGGCTATATTCATCCAGAGGACAACCCCAACAACTGGGGCGCCGACGTGGTGGTGGACCACCCGCTGGAACTGCGCAAGGTGATCGACAGCGCGCTGTGCGGCTGCTGAAGCCCTCGGCCTACAGGGCGCGCGTCGCCCTTCGATTTCAAGGATAAATCACATGTTCGACTACACCGCCCGCCCCGACCTGCTCAAGGGCCGGATCATCCTGGTCACCGGCGCCGGCCGCGGCATCGGTGCCGCTGCCGCCAAGGCCTATGCGGCGCTGGGCGCCACCGTGCTGCTGCTGGGCAAGACCGAGGCCAACCTCAACGAGGTGTACGACCAGATCGAAGCGGCCGGCCACCCGCAGCCGGTAGTGATCCCGTTCAACCTGGAAACCGCCCTGCCCCACCAGTACGACGAACTGGCGGTGATGATCGAGGAGCAGTTCGGGCGCCTCGACGGCCTGCTCAACAACGCGTCGATCATCGGCCCGCGCACGCCGCTTGAGCAGCTGTCGGGCGACAATTTCATGCGGGTGATGCACATCAACGTCAACGCCACCTTCATGCTCACCAGCACCCTGCTGCCGCTGCTCAAGCTGTCGGAGGACGCCTCGGTGGTGTTCACCTCCAGCAGCGTCGGGCGCAAAGGGCGAGCCTACTGGGGCGCCTATGGCGTTTCGAAGTTCGCCACCGAAGGGCTGATGCAGACGCTCGCCGATGAGCTCGAAGGTGTCGCGCCGGTACGCGCCAACAGTATCAACCCGGGCGCCACGCGCACGGCAATGCGGGCCCAGGCCTACCCAAGCGAGAACCCGCAGAACAACCCGCTGCCCGAAGAGATCATGCCGGTGTACCTGTACCTGATGGGGCCGGACAGCAAGGATGTGAACGGGCAGGCACTGAACGCGCAATAACGGCCCTGTTCGCCGGCACGCCGGCTCCTGCGGGATCGACCTTGCAGGAGCCGGCTTGCCGGCGAACCGCTTCAGCCCGCTGCCAATGCCGGGCGCACCCGCCCCTGCTGGCGCCCTTCCAGTTGCATGCAACGCTCCAGGAACAGGAACATGCAGTCGTAGCTCTTGCAGATAGACCTGCGCAGCTCAGTGCGCAACCCCAGCGTGGGATTCTCGCCGGCCAGCGTACAGATGATCTCCAACGCCTCCCACGGATGGGCATCGTCGTACTGGGCGTGCATCTTCAGCCACTTCATCGCACGCTTGCGGGTTTCCTCGGGGAAGCCCTGGGCGTAGGTGTCGGTCGAGCAGACCACCGCCGACCATTCGCCCGTGGCGCCTTCGATGGCGTAGTTGGTGGCCGCCATCGAGATGGCCAGCGACTCGGTGGCGCATACTCGCCAGCACCAGTCGTTCAGGCCGTTGAGCTCGGGTGGCACTTCCTGGGCCTGCAATTCGTGCAGGTGGATGCCATGGGCCTGGCACCAGTGCACCCAGTAGTCAGCGTGGTTGAGCTCGACGCGGATGTTGCGCATCAGCCAGCGCCGCGCCATGTCTTCTCCTGGGTGGCGGGCGTAGCGGGTCTTGGTGAGGTTGTGGGCCATGTACAACGAGAACTGCTCGACCACCGGCCAGCCACCTATCAGGTACTGGCGGAGGGTGGCCGGCCGTAGCTGACCATCGCGCAGGCGCTGATAGAACTCGTGCTCGACTACTCGGCGTTTGCTTTCGCGGCAATCCTCGATCAGTTGCTGGGCCCAATCCGGATAACTGGCCGGATCCATCAATGGTCCGATCCTTACGAACGAGTCAATCACTGTCAGCTCCTTGATTCCCTGTGATGACCGGGCAAAGTTCAGCGAAAGGTCCCCGGCGCCCGGTGCAGGAGGGGCCTTGCGGCTATCCGTTGGCGCTGCAGGCTGTCGCAGGTGAAGACCTGCGGGCGTTCGATGAGGTAACCCTGGGCGTAGTCCACGCCGATCTCCTGCAACGCCTGCTCGATCAATGGCGTCTCGACGAACTCGGCGATGGTCCGCTTGCCCATGACGTGGCCGATGTGATTGATCACTTCGACCATCGCCCGGTTGATCGGATCATCGAGCATGTCCTTAACGAAACTTCCGTCGATCTTCAGGAAGTCTACAGGCAAATGCTTCAAATAGGCGAATGACGACATTCCGGCACAGAAGTCATCCAGGGAGAACTTGCAGCCCAGTGCCTTCAATTCATTGATGAATCGAATCGCACTGCCCAGATTGGCGATCGCGCTGGTTTCGGTAATTTCAAAACAAATCAACCAAGGCGGGATGGAAAACTCCTCGAACAGCCGCTGCAGGTACTCGAGGAACTTGTCATCACCGATACTCGCCCCCGACAGGTTGATCGCGCACATCGCCAGCGGCCCCTCACGGCCTTCGTCCAGGCACTGGCGCACCACCTGGAACACACTGCGCACCACCCAGCGATCCAGGGCGGTCATCAGGCCATAGCGCTCGGCGGCGGGTATGAAGCTGTCCGGCAGGATGGTGCGGCCGTTTTCGTCATGCAGGCGCAGCAGTATCTCGAGATGCCCGGCGCCCTCCTGCGGCCGCAGGGGCGCGATTTCCTGGGCATAGAGGCAGAAGCGGTTCTCCTCCAAGGCCACGTGCAGGCGCTGGATCCAAGCCATCTCGCCGAAACGCATGGACAGTTCGCTATCGTCGGCATGGTACACCTGGACCCGGTTGCGTCCTTTTTCCTTGGCCATGTAGCAGGCCATGTCGGCGGCGCGCAGCGAGGCCTCCAGGGTGCCGGGCGGCTGGGCAATGTGCACCAGGCCAATGCTGACCGTGGTGACGAAGGGCCGCCCTTTCCATACGAAATGCAGGCTTTGCACCGCTTGGCGCAAGAGCTCGGCGATGCGTTCGGCCTGATCTGACGGGCAACTCTCCAGCAGCACGCCGAACTCGTCACCACCCAGCCGGGCCAGCGTGTCACCCTCGCGCAGGCCGGATTGCAGCACCGCACAGATATGCCGCAGCAGTTCATCGCCGGCCGCATGCCCACACGTGTCATTGACCAGCTTGAACTGATCGAGGTCGAGAAACATCAACGAATGACGCCCGGCCTGACGGGCCAAGGCATTGAGCGCCTGTTCCAGGCGATACTCGAACTCGCGTCGGTTGGCCAGGCCGGTGAGCGCGTCATGGGTGGCCTGCCAGGACAAGTTGGCGATGTACTGGCGCTCCTGGGTCATGTCGTGCAGCACCACGACAATGCCGCTGACCTGCCCGTCCGTGAGGATGGGAGAACCCACCAGGTTGACCGACACGGTGCTGCCATCCAGGCGCTGGATCAGCCGCGCGTGCTCAGCCCCGCCCTTCAGGCTGCCACTGAGCACCTGCTCGACCAGGGTGCGACTGTCGCTTTCGGCGTTCTCGTCGAGCAGGCTGAACAAGGCTGCCAAAGGCAGCCCCTGTGCCTGGGCGGCCTGCCAATGGGTCAACTGCTCGGCGGCCGGATTCATGTAGGCGATGCAGCCGTCGACATCGGCGGTGATCACCGCGTCACCGATAGACTCAAGGGTGATCTGCGCCCGCTCCTTCTCCTCCTGCAACGCAATGGCGAAGGCCTGGCGCTGGGCCAGCAACTTGCTCGAACGCCGCCAGGCCATGGCGATCAGGAACAGCGCCGTGGCCAGGTTGGTGAGCATCAGCACGGTAAGCAGCACCCGCGAGCCTTCACCCAAGGCATCGCTGAAGGCCTTGGCCGCTGGCGTCACGCCATCGTTGATGGCGACGATATGCGCTTTCCAGTCCAGCACCTGGCGCGCCTCGACATCCCCGGCGGCGAAGCCGTCACGCATCTGCATGGCCAGCACATCGAGCTGGCGCAGGTAATCATCACCGATATCCCAATAGTCGATGGCGGTTTCCATGTAGCTGATATGACGGAAGTTGCGGTAGAACCAGATGATCCTGGCCACGTCGTCGGGGTGGTTGCCCCCTTGCAGGATGCCCTTGCGCGCGGCTTCGAGGTCGGGTTCGGGGCGATCCAGGGCCAGGCGCAGGTCATGGTCGCCTTGCGGTACGAGGATGGCCCGCTGGTAGCGCTCGAAAGTCCGCGGGTCACGGTCCTCGGCATAGAGGCTCAGATAGTAGATGGCGTCTTTCTGCGCCTTGGACCACAGGCTCTCGCCCGCCACATAGGCGCGCATGGCGGACAACGCATAGAGGCTCAGGCTGCCCAGCAGCACCTGGAAGACCACAACGGCGACGAAAGGCCAGATGATACCCAGCAGCCTTGGTGCCTCGAGCGTCCGATTTCCCTTCATGTGGTCCCTGTCACTGCGGCAGATAAGGCACGAATCGACCTAGACAAGCACAGCGTAGGCCATTTGCCATGCCTGTGGGAGCGGGATGACCGCCGAAAATATCAACTTTCCAGTATCGTCGGCGCCTGATTTTTCGCATTCGCGGATAAATCCGCTCCTACAGGGAACGCCCGCCCCTGCAGGAGCCAGCCTCGCTGGCGATGCCCGGCACAGCCGGGCGAACAATCTCAAGTCTGCTGCAAATGCCCGTACAGCTTGGCATACAACCCACCTTCGGCGATCAGTTGCTGATGCCCACCATCCTCGGCCACATGCCCGCCATCGAACACCAGCACCCGGTCGGCCTGCTTCACCGCCGAAAGACGGTGGGCGATGATCAAGGTGGTGCGGCCACTTAGGAAACGCGCCAGAGCCTGATGCAGGTTGTACTCGGTGGCCGCGTCCAGTGCCGAGGTCGCCTCGTCGAGAATGACCACTTTGGGCTCGGCCAGCACCATGCGGGCGATTGCCAGGCGCTGACGCTGACCTCCGGACAGGCGCACCCCGGAGCGCCCGACCACGCTGTCCAACCCCTGGGGCAAGGCGGCGATGGTGGCGTCCAACTGGGCGATGCGCAGCGCCTGCCAGCAGGCTTCATCACTGCAGTCACGGCCCATGGTGAGGTTGGCACGCACGCTGTCGTTGAACAGCGACGGGTGCTGCAGCACCACCGCGACGTTCTCGCGCAACGTCTCCAGGCCAATCTCCTGCAAGCTGGCGCCACCGAAACGAATGGTTCCGGCCTGGGCGCTGTACAACCCAAGCAGCAACTGCACCAGGGTGCTCTTGCCACCGCCACTGGCACCGACGATGGCCACCTTCTCACCCGGGGCAATGGACAGGTTGAGCTGATCGAGTACCGGTTCTTCCGCATAGGCAAAACGCAGGTCGCGTACTTCAAGCCCCACCGTCTCACGCCCGGCGAACGGATCGCTGGCCGCCGGGTACCGCGGCTCGTCGGCACGCGCCAGCAGTTCATTGAGCCGGCTGAGCGCGCCGCCCGCGGCGTAGTAGGCGTATTGCAGGTTCAACAGCTGCTCCACCGGGCCGATCATGAACCACAGGTAGCTGAATACCGCCAGCATCTGGCCGATGGACAGGTCGGAGAACAGCACGGTGAGCATGGCCGCGGCGCGGAAGATGTCGATACCGAACTGGAACAGCAGGCCGCTGGCACGGCCACTGGCATCGCTCTTCCACTGCGAGGCCACGGCATAGTCACGCACCTCGCGGGCGCGCAGGCCCAGGCGCCCGAGGAAATACCCCTGGCGGTTGCCGGCGCGGATCTCCTGGATAGCGTCCAGCGTTTCGGTCAGCGCCTGGGTGAAACGCGCGGTACTGTCGTTCTCGAGCTTCTTCAGGTGCTTGACGCGCTTGCCCAACTGCACGGTGAAGTAGATCACCAGCGGGTTGAACAGCAGGATCAACAACGCCAGTTGCCAGTGCATCCAGATCAGGATCGCGGCGGTGCCGGTGAGTGTCAGCACAGCGACCAGGAAACGGCTGAGGGTTTCGCCGACGAACTTGTCGAGGGTGTCCAAGTCGGTGACCAGGTGGGTGGTCACGGTGCCGCTGCCCAGGCTTTCATATTCCTTGAGCGAAATGCGTTTGAGCCGCTCGATCAGGCGGATGCGCAGGCGATAGACAATATCCTTGGCCAGGCCGGCGAACAGCTTGGCCTGGACCACGTTGAACGCCAGCGCGGCCAGGCGCAAGCCCAGGGTGGCGCACAGCATCAGGCCAATATAGCCAGCCGCAACCTGCCAGCCGGCAGGCAGGAAGTTATTCATCCACTTCAGCGCTGCGTCGCCATGCCCCAGCAACACCTCATCCACCAGCAGCGGCAGCAGCAACGGGATCGGCACGCTGCACAGGGCAGCCAGCACGGCCACCAGGTTGGCGGTCCACAGGGCTTTCTTGTGTTGCAGGGCCAGGCGGCGGATTTCCGCCCAGCTCAGGCGATCAGGCACAGCAGGGGGCTTCCCTGACACAGGGTCTGGCGACCCTGGCAGATCAAGCACAGGCGGCCTGCTGCAGCCAGCGGCCGAGCAAGGGTTGCAGGCTGTCCAGCGGCTGGTAGCCGTTGGTCAGCAGCGCCAGTTGGCCGTTGCGCTCGGCCAGCAGCGTGGGGAAGCCGGCGATGCCCAGGTCCTGCACCCAGGCGAAATCGGCGCTGGTGGCGGCACGAGTGTCATGGCTGGCAAAACGCTGTGCGAACGGCTCACGGTCGTACCCGGCCTGCTCGGCCAGATCCACCAGTTGCGGGGCGCGGGTGACGTCCACGCCCTGCTCGTAGAACGAACACTGGATCAGCTTGAGCAAGCTCCAGGCCCGCTGGCCATCCAGCTCGCGCGCCGCGACCAGGGCGCGGCACGCAGGTTCTGTGTCATAGACGAAACCGTCGGGCATTGCGCCGTCGAAGCGAAACGGCTGCCCGGTGGCGTCATGCACGGCCTGCCAATGCTCGAGGATGTACTTGCGGGTCGAGGCGTCCAGGGCGCTGCCACCGCTGCGCAGGCCGCCCGGCACCAGCCGGGTGTCGACCCCGGCTTCACGGGCCTGGGCGATCAATGCCTCGGCCACCGGGGCGAAACCCCAGCACCAGGAGCACATCGGGTCCATCACATAGAGCAGGCGTGCGGACATGCATCAAGCCTCGGCTTTGTAGTTGTAACCAATCGGGTGCGGCTGGTTGCGCGCCTTGGCCAGTTCGATCTGCTTCTGGCGGTCGATGGCGCTGCGCCGGGTCTTCTCGCTCAGGCTGTCCCAGCAATGCGGGCAGCTCACGCCTGGCGAATAGTGCTCCGACTCCCGGTCCTTCACATCGATCGGGTGGCGGCATGCGTGGCACTGGTCGTACTCGCCTTCGCTCAGGTCGTGACGCACGGTGACCCGGTTGTCGAAGACGAAGCAGTCGCCGCCCCAGAGGCTTTCCTCCTGCGGTACTTCCTCGAAGTATTTCAGGATGCCGCCTTTGAGATGATAGACGGCTTCGAAGCCCTCACCGAGCATGTAGCTGGAGGCTTTCTCACAGCGGATGCCGCCGGTGCAGAACATCGCCACTTTCTTGTGCTTGCTCGGGTCAAAGTTGGCTTTGATGTAGTCGGGGAACTCGCGGAAGGTTTCGGTCTTCGGGTCGATGGCGCCCTTGAAGGTACCGATGGCCACTTCGTAGTCGTTGCGGGTGTCGATCAGCAGCACTTCCGGGTCGCTGATCAGGGCGTTCCAGTCTTTCGGGTCGACATAAGTGCCCACCGCCTTGTTCGGGTCCACGCCCGGCACGCCCAAGGTGACGATCTCTTTCTTGAGCTTGACCTTGGTGCGGTAGAACGGCTGCTCGTCGCAGTACGACTCTTTATGGTCGACATCCACCAGGCGCGGGTCGTTGCGCAGCCAGGCGAGCAGCGCGTCGATGCCTTCGCGGGTGGCCGACACGGTGCCGTTGATGCCTTCGTTGGCCAGCAGCAGGGTGCCTTTGACGCCGTTGTCGGTCATGGCCTTGAGCAGGGGCTCACGCAGTTCGACGTAGTCTTCCAGGGTGACGAACTTGTACAGCGCCGCCACGACGATCGGTTGGGACATGGATGTGCATCTCCAGGTGGTTGCCCTCGTAAGGGGCGGACCGGGTTTGACAAAAGCAAAGGGGCTGCTGCGCAGCCCATCGCCGGCAAGCCGACTCCTACAGGTCGTGTAGAAGCTGGCTTGCCGGCGATGGACCGCGCGGCGGCCCCCATGGGAATGACGCGGATTGTACCAGAAGGACGGAGAGGATTCAGTGCCCGCCGCCGGCGCACACCGGCGAGGCCGGCGCCACGCCGACCGCCGCCCACTCTTCGGGCGTGTAGGTATGAATGGCCAGGGCGTGGATCTCGCCCATCAGCTCACCCATGGTGGCGTAGACCTTCTGGTGGCGCTTGACGCTGTTCAGGCCGGCGAACTGCTCGCTGACCAGCACCGCCTTGTAGTGTGTTTCCTGGCCGCGGCTGTGCATGTGGCTTTCGTTGTGCACTTCAAGGTGTTGCGTGGCCAGCGGCGCCAGTTGCTGTTCGATGCGTTGCTGCATGCTCATCGCGTCAGGCTCACTTCTTCGCTGGCGCCTTGCCGGCGTTAGGGTCGAGTTCCTTGGTCATGTCGTCGAGCAGCTTGTTCACCACCGGCACGGCCGGTTCCAGGCTTTGCTGGGTCAGTTGCGCCGATTGCTGGGTGACTTTAGGCATTTCGCGCAGGACTTTCTTGCCCAGCGGCGACTCGTAGAACTTGACCAGGTCGTTCAGCTCGCCTTCGGTGAAGGTGGCGGTGTACAGGTCGACCATCTTCGGCTTGAGCTTCTTCCAGCCAATGGCGTTGTCCAGGGCGGCGTTGGCCTTGGCCTGGTAGCTGTCGAGGACGGACTTCTTGGAGGCTGGCGCCTTGGTTTGCTCGAAACGCTGGGCGAACATCTGCTGGACCTGCATGTACACCGGGGTGCCCAGCTTGTCGGCATTGGCGAGGGTCAGGAATTTCTCGGCGGCGGCATTGTGGCTGGGGGTTGCAGCGAGTACCTGGCCGCTGGCGCAGACCAGGGCAACGGCGGCACAGAGGACACGAAGACGGGTCATTGCATTTCCTTCAAGAAAGAGAGGCGAGTACCTCAGAGTAGAGCATTCTGCGCCGTGGTGGCGAAGTGCTCAAGTGGCACGACGAGCGATGGAACCGCGCTGTCGAATCAGGGCCTAAACTGCGATTTCGGACTACAAAGGAGTGAGCGCAGCATGAGCCGTATCGAGACAGACAGCCTGGGCCCGGTCGAAGTTCCGGAGGACGCCTACTGGGGTGCGCAGACCCAACGTTCGCTGATCAACTTCGCCATCGGCAAGGAGCGCATGCCGCTCGCGGTGCTGCATGCCCTGGCGTTGATCAAGAAAGCGGCGGCGCGGGTCAACGATCGCAACGGCGACCTGCCCGCTGACATCGCCCGGCTGATCGAACAGGCTGCCGATGAAGTGCTGGATGGCGAACACGACGACCAGTTCCCGCTGGTGGTCTGGCAGACCGGCAGCGGCACCCAGAGCAACATGAACGTCAACGAAGTGATCGCCGGGCGCGCCAATGAACTGGCCGGCAAAGGCCGAGGCGGCAAGGTACCGGTCCACCCCAACGACCACGTCAACCGCTCGCAGAGCTCCAACGACTGCTTCCCCACCGCCATGCATATTGCCGCGGCCCAGGCGGTACACGCGAAGCTGTTGCCCGCAATCAGCGAACTCACCTCAGGGTTGGCGGAGCTGTCGGAGCGCCACGAAAAACTGGTGAAAACCGGCCGCACGCACATGATGGACGCCACACCCATCACCTTCGGCCAGGAAGTCTCGGCGTTCGTCGCCCAGCTCGACTACGCCCAGCGCGCCATCCGCGCGACATTGCCAGCGGTCTGCGAGCTGGCCCAGGGCGGCACCGCCGTCGGTACCGGGCTCAATGCCCCGCACGGTTTCGCCGAAGCCATCGCCGCCGAACTGGCCGCCCTGTCCGGCCTGCCGTTCGTGACTGCGCCGAACAAATTCGCCGCCCTCGCCGGCCACGAGCCGTTGACCAGCCTGGCCGGCGCACTGAAAACCCTCGCCGTGGCATTGATGAAAATCGCCAACGACTTGCGCCTGTTGGGCTCCGGGCCGCGCGCAGGGCTTGCCGAGGTCCGTCTACCGGCCAACGAGCCCGGCAGTTCCATCATGCCCGGCAAGGTCAACCCGACCCAGTGCGAGGCGCTGTCGATGCTGGCCTGCCAGGTGCTGGGCAATGATGTGGCGATCGGTTTCGCCGCCAGCCAGGGGCACTTGCAGTTGAACGTGTTCAAGCCGGTGATCATCCACAACCTGCTGCAATCGATCGAACTATTGGCCGATGGCAGCAGCAACTTCCAGCAGCATTGCGTGGCCGGGATCGAGCCGGATGCCGGGCAGATGGCGGCGCACTTGGAGCGCGGGCTGATGCTGGTGACGGCGCTGAACCCGCACATTGGTTACGACAAGGCGGCGGAAATCGCCAAGAAAGCCTACAGCGAGGGCAAGACCCTGCGGGAGGCGGCGCTGGAGCTGAAGTACCTGACCAACGAGCAGTTCGAGCAGTGGGTGCGGCCGGAGAACATGCTGGCGCCGGGAGGCAAGGGCTGATCTGTACATTCGCCGTCAAGCCGGCCCCTGCAGGGGATCGCATCCGTAGGGGCCGGCTTGCCGGCGAACCGATCAGCGCAACACTTCTGCCCTCCTCGCCTTCCACCCCGCCACCAGCGATGGCCCCAATGCCACCAGCGCCGAACCCAGCACCACCGTCACCGCACCCACATACCCCAGGCCATTGATATCCTCGGCATGCACATGCTCCGGCCACACCCAGGCCGCCAATGCCACGGCAACAAAGGTCACCAGCGGCGTCAGCGCCAGCGTGGCGCTCACGCGTGAGGCTTCCCAATGCGCCAACGCCTCGGCGAACGCACCATAGGCCACCAGGGTGTTGAGGCAGCAGGCCAGCAACAGCCAGCCCTGTACCGGGCTCAGTTGCAGCGCCACCAGTGGATGCACCCAGGGCGTGAGCAGCAGCGCGCAGCACAGGTAGATCACCATCATCACCTGCTGCGAGTTCCATACCGTCAACAATTGCTTCTGGCTCAAGGCGTAGAACACCCAGATGCTGGTGGCGAGGATGATGGTCAGCACACCGGTGGTGTAGGTGCCGAGCGATGTGAACAGCTCCTCCAGGCGCTGGTTGAAGAACAACCCGAAGCCTGCCAGCAACACCAGCAACCCCAGGCCTTGCCCGAGGCTGAAACGCTCCTTGAACACGAACACGCTGGCCACCAGCAACAGCACCGGCCCGAGCTGCACCACCAGTTGCGCCGTGCCGGGGCTGAGCAGGTTGAGCCCGACCAGGTACAGCACATAGTTGCCCACCAGGCCACCCACCGCGACCGCCACCAGCCCTTTGCCCTTGAGGCCCAGGTACCTGAACGACGGTAGCCGTCGATTGGCCGCCAGCCAGGCGAACAGCAGGCCACCCGAGACGCTCAGGCGGTACCAAGTGACCGTTACCGGGTCGATCACCTGCAGCACCTGCTTGAGCTTGATCGGCAGGATGCCCCAGAGAAAGGCGGTCAACAGGGCCAGCGACAGGCCATGGACCCAGCGTCCGGAAGAGATGTGCATGGTGTCCTCGGTCTGGCCGGTAGCGGGGGAAGTGCAGTCTAAAGGCTTGGCGGGGGGAAAGTGGCGGGAAAAGATTTCATCAGGTCATTCCTTCAGGGCATGCCCGATACACGCATGTCGGCCTCTTCGCGGGTAAACCCGCCTCCACAGGGATTGTCGCAAACCTGTGGGGGCGGGTTTACCCGAGCAGAAGGCGGCACGGATCAATTCTTGTCCTTGGCGAGCGCCGCCTCCAGGGCGTCATTGATCGTGCGCAGCACCTTCACCCGCGCCCAGCGCTTGTCGTTGGCCTCCACCAGGGTCCACGGCGCGATCTCGGTGCTGGTGCGGTCGACCATGTCGCCCACCGCCTCCGCGTAGACATCCCACTTGTCACGGTTGCGCCAGTCCTCCTCGGTAATCTTGTAGCGCTTGAACGGGATCTGCTCGCGCTCCTCGAACCGCTCGAGCTGGGTCTGCTGGTCGATGGCCAGCCAGAACTTGACCAGCACCACGCCGGCATTGCGCAACTGCTCCTCGAAATCGTTGATCTCGCCGTAGGCGCGCATCCAGTCAGCCGGGCTGCAGAAGCCCTCGACCCGCTCCACCAGCACCCGGCCATACCAGGAGCGGTCGAAGACAGTGAATTTGCCGCGCGCCGGAATGTGCCGCCAGAACCGCCAGAGGTACGGCTGGGCACGCTCTTCCTCGGTGGGCGCGGCAATCGGCACGATGCGGTACTGGCGCGGGTCCAGCGCCGCCGCCACGCGGCGAATGGCCCCGCCCTTGCCGGCAGCGTCATTACCTTCGAAAACCGCCACCAGCGCATGCCGGCGCATGTGCTTGTTACGCAGAAGCCCCGCCAGGCGCGCCTGCTCGGTGACCAGTTGCTCATCGTAATCGCGTTTGTCCAGGCGCTTGCTCAGGTCAAGCGCGCCCAGCAGGCTCTTCTGGTCAATGCTGCGCCCCAGCGGTGTCACATTGCCCTGGTGCTTGAGTGGCTTGTTGTCCAGCGCCGCCTGCAGGCTCTCCAGCAGAATGCGCCCCACCGCGAGGCTGCGGTAATACGGATCGACGCCCTCGATCACGTGCCAAGGCGCGTAATCGCGGCTGGTACGACGCAGCACACGCTCGCCGAAGCGCACGAAACGGTCGTAGGTTTCCGATTGCTGCCAGTCCAGCGGGCTGATGCGCCAGTTGTGCAGCGGGTCTTCCTTGAGCGCCTTGAGCCGCGCCTTCATCTGCTTCTTCGACAGGTGGAACCAGAACTTGATGATCAGCGCCCCTTCGTCGCAGAGCATCTGCTCCAGGCGCTCGGCGCCGGCGATGGCCTGGTCGAGCACGGCATCCTTGAACTGCCTGTGCACGCGGCCTTCGAGCATCTGGCTATACCAGTTGCCGAAGAACACGCCCATGCGCCCCTTCGGTGGCAGCGCCCGCCAGTAGCGCCAGGCCGGCGGGCGCGCCAGCTCTTCATCGGTCTGCTGGTCGAAGGTGCGTACTTCGATCAGCCGTGGGTCCATCCATTCGTTGAGCAACTTGACCGTCTCGCCCTTGCCAGCGCCCTCGATGCCGTTGATCAGCACGATCACCGGAAACCGCGACTGCTGCTTGAGTTCGTACTGGGCCTCGAGCAGTGCCTCGCGCAGGGCGGGGACTTCTGCTTCATACGTTTCCTTGTCGATGCTGTGACCGATTTCCGCGGATTCGAACATGGATGGCTCCCTCATTGGATGAGCAAGACTAGCGGAATTGTGCTTCGCCTGTACCGCCCCTTGCGCCAGCACAACCTGCGCAAATCCCACGGATGACATAAAATCCGCCCATCCGCTGCAACCGAGCCAACCATGTCCACCGTTCTTCAACATGCCCAGATCGACTGGGACGACCAGGGCCGCCCCCACTCTCGGCAGTACGACGATGTCTACTTCGCCATCAACGAAGGCATCGACGAAACCCTGCACGTATTCATCGAGCAGAACCACCTGCGCCAGCGTTTCGCCGAACTGACGCCGCACGACTGCCTGGTGATCGGCGAGACGGGCTTTGGCACCGGCATGAACTTCTTCTGCGCCTGGCAACTGTTCACCGAGCAGGCCCCCGCCGGGGCGCGCCTGCATTTCGTCAGCGTAGAGAAGTACCCGCTCAGCCGCGACGACCTTGCTCGTGCCATGCAGCTGTGGCCGGACCTGGCAGCCTTCACCCAGCCGCTGCTCGCGCAGTACGTAGCGATCCACCCAGGCTTCCAGCAGTTCAGCCTCGACGGCGGCCGGGTCACCCTGACCCTCATGATCGGCGATGCGCTGGAGCAGTTGCCCCAACTCGACGCCTGCATCGACGCCTGGTTCCTCGACGGCTTCGCCCCGGCGAAGAACCCCGACATGTGGACCCCCGAACTGTTCAATCAACTGGCTCGCCTGTCGCGCCAGGGCACCACACTCGGTACCTTCACCACCACCGGCTGGGTACGCCGTTCGCTGATCGAGGCCGGCTTCGCCATGAAGAAAGTGCCGGGCATCGGCAAGAAGTGGGAAGTGATGCACGGCGTGTACAGCGGCGCCGCGCCAGCCCCCAGCGCCCCTTGGTACGCCCGCCCGTCCAGCCTTCCAGGCCCACGCCAAGCGCTGGTGATCGGCGCCGGCCTGGCCGGCAGCGCCACGGCCAGCAGCCTGGCCGCCCGGGGCTGGCAGGTCAGCGTGCTGGAGCGCCATGATGGCCCGGCCCAGGAGGCCTCGGGCAACCCGCAAGGCGTGCTGTACCTCAAGCTGTCCGCCCATGGCACCGCCCTGTCACAGATGATCCTCTCGGGCTTTGGCTACACCCGCCGCTGGCTTGAACGCCTGCAGCGCGGCCAGGACTGGGATGCCTGCGGCGTGCTGCAACTGGCCTTCGACGACCAGGAAGCCGCACGCCAGGCCAAGCTGGCCACAGCGTTCGACGAAGGCCTGCTGCAGCGGCTCGAGCGCGACCAGGCCGAGGCGGTGGCCGGCATCACCCTGGCCAGTGGCGGCCTGTTCTATCCCGAAGGCGGCTGGGTGCATCCGCCGGCCTTGTGCCGAGCGCAGCTGCGGCATCCGAATATCCGCTTGCTCAACCACCATGAGGTGATCGAGCTGCGCAAGGCCGACGACCTGTGGCAGGCATGGGATGGTGAGCGTCTGCTGGCCAGTGCGCCGCTGGTGGTGCTGGCCGGTGCCGCCGACGTACGCCGCTTCCCAGCCTGCGCCGAGCTGCCGCTCAAGCGTATTCGCGGGCAGATCACGCGCCTGCCGGCCACCGAGGCCAGCCGCGCGCTGCGCACGGTGGTCTGCGCCGATGGCTATGTCGCGCCGCCGCGTGGCGACGAACATACGCTCGGGGCCAGTTTCGACTTCCATAACGAGGACCTGACGCCAACCACGACGGAGCACCAAGGCAACCTGGGGTTGCTGGAGGACATCTCTACCGACCTGGCCACACGTCTCGGTGTCACCGAGCTTGATGTGGAACGGCTCGAAGGGCGCGCGGCGTTTCGCTGCACCAGCCCCGACTACCTGCCCATTGTCGGGCCGGTCGCTGATGTCGAGGCGTTCAACGCAACCTATTCCATGCTGGCCAAGGATGCCCGCCAGGTGCCGGATATCGCCTGCCCGTGGCTGGATGGGTTGTATGTGAACAGCGGGCACGGCTCGCGCGGACTGATCACGGCGCCGTTGTCGGGTGAGCTGGTCGCGGCGTGGGTCTGCGGCGAACCGTTGCCGGTCCCCAGGGCCATTGCCGAGGCGTGCCATCCTAACCGCTTTGCCTTGCGCCGCCTGATTCGCGGCAAGTAACGGATTGTTCGCCGGTTGGGCGATCCGATACGACCTCTGTAGGAGCGGCTTCAGCCGCGATCACCCGCGAAGCGGGTGCCAGGCACGGTGATGCCCCCATCGCGGCTAAAGCTCCTACAGAGGGCACTCGCGTACCACTCGAGCAAACTGCCATCACCCTATATAACAGATCGATATAAAACTCTCGCAACTCAACCATGTCCTTCACTAGGTGCCCAGCGTAAAGGGCACACCTCCCCAACGGCAAAACCGGTAAGGACTTATGTGCGGATTAGCAGGAGAGTTACGTTTCACCCCCCTCGACCAAGCCCCACGCCCGGCGGACCTCGCCGCGGTGGAGCGCATCACCCACCACCTGGCCCCACGCGGCCCCGACGCCTGGGGCTTCCATAGCCAGGGCCCGATCGCCCTCGGCCACCGCCGCCTGAAGATCATGGACCTGTCCGACGCCTCGGCCCAGCCCATGGTCGACAACACCCTGGGCCTGTCACTGGCCTTCAACGGCGCCATCTACAACTATCCCGAACTGCGCCAGGAGCTTCAGGACCTGGGCTATCACTTCCACTCGGACGGCGACACCGAAGTACTGCTCAAGGGCTACCACGCCTGGGGCGCGGCGCTGCTGCCCAAGCTCAACGGCATGTTCGCCCTGGCCATCTGGGAGCGCGACAACCAGCGCCTGTTCCTGGCCCGTGACCGCCTCGGCGTGAAGCCGCTGTACCTGTCGCGCAGCGGTGAACGCCTGCGCTTTGCCTCGACGCTGCCGGCGCTGCTCAAGGGCGGTGATATCGACCCGATGATCGACCCGGTGGCGCTCAACCACTACCTCAACTTCCACGCCGTGGTCCCTGCGCCACGCACCCTGCTGGCCAATGTGCAGAAGCTCGAACCCGGCACCTGGATGCGTATCGACCACCATGGTGAAGTCGAACGCCAAGCCTGGTGGCAATTGCACTACGGCCCTAACCCGGATGAGCGCGAACTCGACCTCGAAGGCTGGACCACCCGGGTGCTCGACACCACCCGCGACGCCGTGGCGATCCGCCAACGTGCGGCGGTGGATGTCGGCGTGCTGCTATCTGGTGGCGTCGACTCCAGCCTGCTGGTCGGCCTGCTGCGCGAAGCCGGGGTCGATGACCTGTCGACCTTCTCCATCGGCTTCGAGGATGCCGGTGGCGAACGCGGCGACGAGTTCCAGTATTCCGACCTGATCGCCCGCCACTACGGCACCCGCCATCATCAGCTGCGCATCGACGAGCGCGAGATCATCGAGCAATTGCCGGCTGCGTTTCGCGCCATGAGCGAACCGATGGTCAGCCATGACTGCATCGCCTTCTACCTGCTCTCGCGGGAAGTGGCGAAGCACTGCAAGGGCGTGCAGAGCGGCCAGGGCGCCGACGAACTGTTCGCGGGCTATCACTGGTACCCGCAGGTCGACGGCGCCGAAGACGCATTCGGCGCCTACCGCGCCGCCTTCTTCGACCGTAGCCACGACGAATACCGCGAGACCGTGCAAGCGCCTTGGCTGCTGGAGAGCGATGCCGCAGGTGACTTCGTACGCGAACACTTCGCCCGCCCGGGTGCCCCCGACGCGGTGGACAAGGCCCTGCGCCTGGACAGCACGGTGATGCTGGTGGACGACCCGGTCAAGCGCGTGGACAACATGACCATGGCCTGGGGCCTGGAGGCGCGCACGCCGTTCCTGGACTATCGCCTGGTGGAGCTGTCGGCGCGCGTCCCAGCGCGCTTCAAGTTGCCCGATGGCGGCAAGCAGGTGCTCAAGCAGGCAGCGCGGCGGGTCATCCCCCATGAGGTGATCGATCGCAAGAAAGGCTATTTTCCGGTGCCCGGCTTGAAGCACCTGCAGGGTGCGACCCTGGATTGGGTCCGCGAGCTGCTGACCGACCCCAGCCAGGACCGCGGCCTGTTCAACCCGGCAATGCTTGATCGTCTGCTGAGCAACCCGCACGGCCAGCTCACCCCGCTGCGCGGCTCCAAACTATGGCAGCTGGCGGCCCTGAACCTGTGGCTCAGCGAGCAAGGAATCTGATCGATGAAAGCGCATGAAATCGCCTACGGGCAACGCCTGCTGCGCGGCCAGGCGCCATCCTACGAACGCCTGCAGGCGCGCCTGGCCGGTGACGGCAACCAACCCCACGACCAGCCTCGCGCCGTGCACTGTGGCTGGGGGCGGCTGCTGATCGGGCACACCTACCCTGACCCGGTCAGCCTTGCCGAGGCCCTGCTGGAAGAACAGACCGGTGAACGTGACATTGCACTGTACGTGGCCGCCCCTCAGCAGGTACTGGCCCAGGCGCCGCAACAACTGTTCCTCGACCCGTCCGATACCCTGCGCCTGTGGTTCACCGACTACCGCCCGGCGCAACGGGTGTTCCGCGGCTTTCGCATTCGCCGCGCGCAAAGCGCCGCGGACTGGCAGGCGATCAATACGCTGTACCAGGCCCGCGGCATGCTGCCGGTCGATGCGCGGTTGCTCACCCCACGCCACCTCGGTGGCCCGGTGTACTGGTTGGCCGAGGATGAAGACAGCAACGCGGTGATCGGCAGTGTCATGGGCCTGGACCACCACAAGGCCTTCGACGACCCCGAACATGGCTGCAGCCTCTGGTGCCTGGCCGTCGACCCACAGTGCACGCGCCCGGGTGTCGGCGAGGTACTGGTCCGCCACCTGGTCGAACACTACCTGAGCCGGGGCCTGGCTTACCTCGACCTCTCGGTGCTGCACGACAATCGCCAGGCCAAGCGCCTGTACCACAAGCTCGGTTTTCGCAACCTGCCGACCTTCGCGATCAAGCGCAAGAACGGCATCAACCAGCCATTGTTCCTGGGCCCGGGGCCGGAAGCCGGGCTCAACCCTTATGCCCGCATCATCGTCGACGAGGCCCTGCGTCGCGGCATCGAAGTGCAAGTGGACGATGCCGCCAGCGGCTTGTTCACCCTGAGCCTTGGCGGGCGACGCATTCGTTGCCGTGAGTCGCTCAGCGACCTGACCAGCGCCGTGACCATGACCCTCTGCCAGGACAAGTGCCTGACCCGCAAGGTGCTGCACGCTGCCGGTCTGCAAGTACCGGCGCAGCAACTGGCAGGCGCCGCCGACGACAACCAGGCGTTCCTCGACGCGCATGGCGCGGTGGTGGTCAAGCCGGTGGACGGCGAACAAGGCCAGGGTGTAGCGGTGAACCTGAGCCAGATCGACGAACTCGACCAGGCCATCGAGCAGGCCCGGCGCTTCGACAGCCGCGTGTTGCTGGAGAGTTTTCACCCAGGCAGTGACTTGCGCATCCTGGTGATTGGCTACGAAGTAGTGGCCGCTGCCATCCGCCATCCGGCGCAGGTGACTGGCGACGGCAGGCACAACCTCCGCGCGCTGATCGACGCCCAGAGCCGCAGGCGCCAGGCCGCCACGGGCGGCGAAAGCCGCATCCCCCTGGACGACGAGACCGAGCGCACACTCAAGGCCGCGGGCCTGGGCTTCCACCATGTGCTGCCGGCCGGTCAGCGCCTGGCCGTGCGCCGCACCGCCAACCTGCACACCGGCGGCACGCTGGAGGACGTCACCGCGCGCCTGCACCCCGTGCTGGCCGATGCCGCCGTGCGCGCCGCCCGCGCACTGGAAATACCCGTCGTTGGGCTGGATTTCATGGTCCGCGATGCCGAGCACCCGGACTACGTGATCATCGAAGCCAACGAGCGCGCAGGGTTGGCCAATCATGAACCACAGCCTACCGCCGAACGATTCGTCGACCTGCTGTTCCCCCATAGCCGGCCATTGGTGTGAACCGCCTCGCCATCGGCGCCGCACCTGCAGGAGCCGGCCTTGCCGGCGAACGGGCCAGCAGACACGACACCAAGCCCAAGGAGTGCCCCATGCCTTCATGCCCCCCCGAACCCGACCTCGACTACCTCAAGAAGGTCCTGCTGGAGATGCTCGCCATCCCCAGCCCCACCGGTTTCACCGACACCATCGTGCGCTATGTGGCCGAACGCCTGGACGAGCTCGGCATCCCCTACGAACTGACCCGCCGCGGCACCATCCGCGCCACCCTCAAGGGCCGCCAGAGCTCGCCCGACCGCGCTGTGTCCGCGCACCTGGACACCATCGGCGCCAGCGTGCGCCAGTTGCAGGACAACGGTCGCCTGGCCTTGGCCCCGGTTGGCTGCTGGTCGAGCCGCTTCGCCGAAGGCAGCCGGGTCAGCGTGTTCACCGATACCGGCGTGTTTCGCGGCAGCGTGCTGCCATTGATGGCCAGTGGGCACGCGTTCAATACCGCCATCGACCAGATGCCGATCAGTTGGAACCATGTGGAAGTGCGCCTGGACGCCTACTGCGCCACCCGCGCCGATTGCGAGGCGCTGGGTATCGCCATCGGTGACTGCGTGGCGTTCGACCCACTGCCGGAATTCACCGAAAGCGGCCATATCAGCGCCCGCCACCTGGACGACAAGGCTGGCGTGGCGGCCCTGCTGGCCGCGCTCAAGGCCGTGATGGAAAGTGGGCGTCAGCCACTGATCGACTGCCACCCGCTGTTCACCATCACCGAGGAAACCGGCTCCGGTGCCGCAGCCGCCCTGCCCTGGGATGTCAGCGAGTTCGTCGGTATCGACATCGCCCCGGTGGCGCCGGGGCAAGCCTCCAGCGAACATGCGGTGAGCGTGGCCATGCAGGATTCGTCGGGTCCCTACGACTACCACTTGTCACGCCACTTGCTGAAGCTTGCCGGCGATCAGGGCCTGCCCGTGCGCCGCGACCTGTTCCGCTACTACTTCAGCGACGCCCATTCGGCGGTGACCGCTGGACACGATATCCGCACTGCCCTGGTGGCCTTCGGTTGCGACGCCACCCACGGTTACGAACGCACCCACATCGACAGCCTGGCCGCGCTCAGCCGCCTGCTCTCGGGCTACCTGCTCAGCCCGCCGGTGTTCGCCAGCGACTCGCAGCCGGCCAATGCCTCACTGGAGCGCTTCAGCCACCAGCTGGAGCACGACGCACAGATGGAGAGCGAGACACGGGTACCGGCGGTGGACAGCCTGGTGGGTAACAAGGGTTGACACGATCTCTGTAGGAGCGGCTTCAGCCGCGATGCAAGCGACGCGGTTCGCGGCTGATCGCGGCTGAAGGCGCGCCTACAGCGGTCGTGCTGGATCAATGCGTGACTGCGCATGTCCGCAAATTTCACGTAGCATGCGCCCACGCCCACCACTGCTGCCCAGACCATGCTGATCCCCTACGACCAACTCGAAGCCGAAACCCTGACCCGCCTGATCGAGGACTTCGTCACCCGCGACGGTACCGATAACGGCGACGACACGCCCCTGGAAACCCGCGTGCTGCGCGTGCGCCAGGCGCTGGCCAAGGGCCAGGCGTTCATCCTGTTCGACGTGGAAAGCCAGCAATGCCAGCTACTGGCAAGGCATGACGTACCGCGCGAACTGTTGGACTGACGCCCGTCAGGCTCGCTGCTTCTCCTGGGCCAACGCCTTGATCCGCTTGTACACCTCGACCCGGTGCACTTCAACATCACGAGGGGCCTGGATGCCGAAGCGTACCTGGCCGTTTTCCACCGCCATGACCTGAATCTTGATGTCATCGGCGATGACGATCACCTCGCCGATCTCGCGTCCGATTACCAGCATGCTCCGATCCTCCAGCTATAGGGAAAGTCGGAGACTGCACTTAGGGCTTTTGCCTACACAATCGTTCGCCAAACAAATAGACCGATCCCACGCATACCAGTAAAAGATCCTACAAAAAACGCCATTCAATGGCCAACTCTGCGGGCCTTCGCCCGCATCTTCACGGCCATGTCCGCCATTTCGTCATACAGACGCTGCGGTGCCTGACACTTGAGCTGCCAGGCCTGGCGCCCAGCCTCATGGGGCAGGATCAGGAACTCGCCCGCGGCCACCCGCCCATGAATGTGCTCGGCAATGTCGCTGGCATTGATGGGCGAGCCTTCCAGCAACTTGCCGACCTGTGCCTTCATTGCCGGGTCCGGCCCGCGGAACGAGTCGAGCAGGTTGGTCTGGAAGAACGACGGGCAGACCACATGCACCGCCACCTCGACCTGGCGCAGTTCCACCAGCAAGCTTTCCGACAGCGCCAGCACGCCGGCCTTGGCCACGTTGTAGTTGCTCATGCCAGGCCCTTGCATCAGCGCGGCCATGGAGGCGATGTTGATGATCCGCCCCTTGCTGCGCTCGAGCAGCGGCAGGAAGGCCTTGCAGCCTTTGACCACTCCCATCAGGTTGACCGCGATCTGCCAGTCCCAGTCCTCCAGCGACAACTCGGCGAAGAAACCGCCCGAGGCGACTCCCGCATTGTTGACGATCACGTCGATGCCGCCGAACTTCGCCTCACATGCCTGGGCCAGGGCCGTGAGCTGGCTGTAGTCGCGCACGTCGCAGCGTTGGATAAAGCCGTCGCCACCCGCCTCGCACACCTGCTCCAGCGTCTCGTGCAACCCTGCTTCGTTGACATCGGCCAGGGCCAGGCGCCAGCCATCACGGGCCCAGCGCAATGCAATCTCGCGGCCGAGACCGGATCCGGCGCCGGTAATCATCATTCGGTTGTGCATGGGGAAGCCTGATCCTGATCGGAGGGAATGGGCTGGAGTCTAGCCACAACTCATGGGGCCGCGGTGCGGCATCAGGCTGCTGAATAAGGGGATATCGGGGGCATCGCTGGCCCGTGGTCACGATCCGATTGAATCTTTGCCCACCTGCGGTAGTCGCACACAGTAAGCGCCCAGTATTCCGAGGCCCTTGACCCTCAACCACGCAAGGACTCCACCATGACCACGATCCTCATCATCATCCTGATCCTGCTGCTGATCGGTGGCTTGCCGGTCTTCCCTCACTCGCGCTCATGGGGCTACGGCCCGTCCGGCATCGTCGGCGTGGTGCTGGTGGTCCTGTTGGTCCTCTTGTTGCTGGGTAGAATCTGAACGTCTGCGGAGTTGGACGTTGGCTGATGTTCAGCCCTGACTGCAGTCACCCAGGTAGCGCTCCAGGTCCTGCATCACGGCATGCAGGGCCTGGGCATCGCGCCGCAGTCGCTCGCCATGCAGCGCTTCGCTGGCGCAACTGGCCTCCAGTCGCTCGCACGCCGTGAGCAGGCCGACAGCTCGCAGGATGCGGGCGCCACCTTTGACCCGATGCGCCAACGACGCCAATGCCTCAGGGTCTTCGCCTGAGCGTTCCAGGCGGGCGATATCTTCATGGTTGCCCCGGCGCAAATCGGCCAGCAGTGCATTCAACGCACATTGATCGTTGCCCACCAGACGACGCAAATGCTCGATATCGAATGGGGCTTCACGCGCCGCTGCAGCTGGGGGAAGGTTATCCTGGCTTTTCGAACTGCTGGCCAACACGCCTACCAGTGCCTCCAGCCCGAGCGGCTTGAACAGGCAATCATCCATGCCGGCCGCACGGCAACGACGCCGTTCGTCTGCCAGCGCGCTGGCAGTAAGGCCCACGATCCGACATACCGCCCTGCCACTGCGCCGCTCATGGATACGGATCGCCCTGGCCAGGCCATAACCGTCCAACCCTGGCATGCTGCAGTCGCTGATCACCACATCGAAATGCCCTTTCAGCCACAACCGCAACGCTTGCGCCCCGTCCTCCGCGACCCGGGCATGATGCCCGAGATAATCGAGTTGCTGAGCCAGCAGCAAGCGATTGGCCGGGTAATCATCAACCACCAGCACGCGCAATCGCACTTCGCTGGGTTGAACATCGCTGCGCGGCGACAAGAGGGGTACGCAAAGGTCCAGTACCTGCAGTGCCAGCTCAAGACGGATTTCCGCCCGGGTTCCCTTGCCCAGCTCGCTACTCAACTGCAAGCGCCCCCCCATCAACTGGCACAAGCTTCGGCAAATGCCCAGGCCCAGGCCTGTGCTGCTGCGTGGCGACTGGCGCTGGTTGCTGGCCTGACGAAATGGCTGGCCCAACTGCGCCAGCTCTGCCTTGGCAATACCGATACCCGTGTCCTCGACGGCCAGGCGCACCACCAGGCGATCGCCATTGATCCGGGCGCGCAAGCCCACATGCACCTGCCCCTGGGGCGTGAACTTGATCGCATTGCTCAGCAGATTGGCCAACACTTGCCTGAAGCGCACCGGGTCGAGCAGGACTGGCTGGTCCACCTCGCCCTGGACAGTAAGACCGAGCCGTAACCCCTTGCCACGCGCCTGGTGCTCGAACAACTGGATAACCTGCGCCACCTGCTCACGCAGGCATACCACCATCGGCGTCAACTGCAATTGGCCCGCCTCGATACGGGTTACGTCGAGGATATCGCCGATCAGCTCCTGCAACCCCCGGGCGGCATCGGCGGCCACGTCGAGCGCCAAGTGATCCAGCTCACCTTGACCTGCCTTGCGTTGGGCCAACTCCAGCATGCCCAGCAGGGCGTGCAACGGCGTGCGGATTTCATGGCTCATGGCGGCCAGGAAATGCGTCTTGGCCTGATTGGCCGCTTCGGCCCCCTGCTTGGCACGGCGCAATTGCACCTGCAGACGACGCAGGTAGCGGATCCACAACAGTGCGATGACCAAAGTGACGAAGGCGCCGAGAAACCCCACCAGCAGGTGGGTTCGGTAACGCTGCAAGCCGCTGGCGGCAATGATCAGCGGACCACGCCAACGCCGCACCAACGCATCGGTTTCCCGTGGGGCCAGGTCGAGCAACGCCTTGTCGAGGATGCCCTGGAGGTGGACCGCCCCCTGGCCGCTGGCAAACGCAAAATGCGCCACGGGCAAGGCCAGGCTGCTGATCCGCAGCCGCCCTGGGTACCACCGTGCAACCAGCAAGCGGGCCTGGTCGAGTGGCAGCACGGCGGCCGCGGCCCTCCCGGCGGCTACTGCATGCACCGCCTCCAGCGCATTGCCGACCGGCGCTTGCAAGACACCCGGGTATGCCTGGGCCAGCAGATCCTGCGCCACGCTACCCTCGACCAGTGCCAGCCGTTGCCCATCCAGCCGCGCCAGGTCAGCCGGTCGATTGGCCTGTTCCAGTGTTATCAGCACATGTGCCGAGCTCAGGTAACCACGAGTGAATCGCAGGAGCTCCCCACGCGCCGGGCTGTAGGGCAAGCCGGCAATCAGTTGTGCCTTTCCCAGGCGCACCTGCTCGACCATCTGCGCCACATTGCCGCCCGACTCGATCTGGAAATCCAGGCCGGTTCGCCGACCGATCAATTGCAACAGATCGAGACTCAGCCCCTGGAGCTTCCCCTTGCCATCCCGATAACTCAAGGGCATCGCCTGTTCGTCCACCAGCACACTGACACGAGGGTTTTCCGCCACCCAGTGTCGTTCGGCATCGCTCAGCGGAATGCTTGATGGCCTGCGCGCGGCGGTAGGCCGTGTATGCCAGCGTTCATGAATATCCGCCTGTTGATCCCCAAGGCCTTCCAGCACCTGATCGACCAGGTCGATCAAAGGCCTGTTGTCAGGGACCATGGCAAAACCGACAGCTTGCCGCGCCAGGGCCGCATGGCCAATTTCCTCGGCACCGCTCCACTGGTTGCGGCCCAGCAGATATCGGCTACCCAGCGCACTCCCCAGATAAAGGTCGGCGTCACCCAGCGCCAGCGCCGCCAGGGCGCTCAAGGGCGAAGGATGAAGCTGGATTTCGGCCATGGGATACAACGCCTGGACCTGCCGACGCGGACGATACCCATCGACCATGGCCAACCTGAAACCGGTGCCACTGCGGATCCGCTCACGCGCGTTCTGCTGCGGGGCGATCAACAAAGGGGAATCCTGGGCATATGGCAATGACAGACGCAACCCGGCCTCGAGCGCCTGCTGTGGGCTGACCGAACCGAGCAGATCGATACTGCCTTGGCGCAGGGCTGTCGCCGCCTCGGCGAACGATGCGAACAACATCAGGCGCACCTCGAGCCGTAGCTGGCTGGCCAGCAGCCCGGCGTAGTCGGCGGTCATGCCCTCGTAGGCCTGCCCCGTGGTGAGGATGTCGAACGGCGGGTTGTCCCGTGCAATCACGCCGAGGCGCAGTTGGCGATGCTCCCACAGCCAACGCAGCTCGGCGTTGTCCAGGGTCAGGCGCTGCACCTGCGGCACCGGGCGCGCATGCAACTGCACAGCGGCAGAGATTGGCAGGCATGCCAGGCAACCCAGTATCCCTAACAACAAGGCACGCAGGAACACGGGGCGACAGCGCTCAGATGAGCGCGTTGCGACGGGCGAAATCCGCCAGGTCGATCAACGAACTGAGTCGCAGCTTTTCCAGCAGGCGGATCTTGTAGGTGCTGATGGTCTTGTTGCTCAACAGCATCGTTTCGCCGATGGCTTTGTTGCTCAAGCCTCGCGCCAGGTGTTGCAGGACCATCAGCTCGCGATCAGTCAGGCTGGCGATGCACTGCACCTCGCTGGCTTGCAGGTCCTGGCGGTTGACCGAACTGAGCGCTACCTCGGGAAAATAGGTGTAGCCCGACAGCACCGCGCGCACCGCCTTGCCGAGTTCTTCCAGGTCATCGGTCTTGGACAAGAACCCCATGGCCCCAGCCTGCATGCATCGCAACGAGTAGGTTTCGGCCAGTTGCGACGTCAGCACCACGATGCGCGTCGACTTCCTCAACGCTTTGATTCGGGCGATGACCTCCAACCCGTCCAGGCCGGGCATGGCGATATCGAGAATCACCAGGTCCGGCGCCTGCTCACGCACCAAACGCACCGCATCGATGCCGTTGTCGGCCTGGCCGACAATCTCCATATGTTGCTGGCGCAGCAGCATGCAGACAGTACTGCGGATGAAGGGATGGTCGTCGACCACCAGGACTCTGTGCATGGCGTTTTCCTCGTGCACCATATCAGCCGGCTACAGCTCGGCGTCGAAGACCACGGTGACCTGGCCGGTGTAAGTGCTGCCGGGATGCTGGAGCATGGCCTGCACTCCAGCGCGATCCACTTCGAAGTGCAGCTGTCCTGGTCGATTCAGCGTTGGCATCGCCGACTCGAACTGCAAGGGCGCTCCACGCCCACTCGGCAAAGTGAGACGCTGCACAGGCTGATTGCCATGCTGAATGCCCGCAGGCAGGGACAAGGCAACGTCGACTGGAACCAGATCTCCTTGGGTATTGCGAATACCGCATTTCTGATCCATGTAGTGCTGGCATAACTTGTAAGCCTTGAACGGACCTGTGGACCAAATCCGGAACGGTAGATCGCGGTAGAGCCTTTGCGGCGCGCGCCCACCGCCCATCCATGCCTGCCACCCCTCGCGAGGTTCAAGGACAGCGCGCTCGGAACCTGGAGCGAAGTCGAAGAAAAACGCATGCTCGACATCCAGCTCGAAGTTGATTGTCAAGCTGTTGCCGTTCAGCTCGGTCACACCGTTGCCAAAATCGAAATCGCCCCCCGGCCCTACGCTAAAAGCCGAACTTCCTGTATAGATACCCGGTTTCATGCGATAGGGTGCAGGCATCTGGAGGTTGTACCGCACACCCATTTCCTTCACCTCGCCGGTGGCCACGTAACCTGCCGGAGCTCGCCAACTGGTAGAGTTGCAGGCTGCTGGTGACTGGGGATTGCGAATGTTCCATAGGTACATCGCATAGCTGGGTTGGCTGGGGTAGCCCCAGGCCTGATTCGTACTGCAGCCTCCTTGAAGGGATGCGTTGAAAACCGGGTTGTAGTTCAGCGTCCGTTCGTAGACCGACTGACCCACCGCAGTGAACTCGATCGTCAGGCGGTGTGATTCACCGGTCTGGAGATGATAAACATCGATCTCTCGGCGTCCGGGAAGCTTGATGAAGAACTGGTCACGTGGATCGCTCGCGCCTCGGGTGGACGACTTCACAAAGGAAATCGGCAACGCCGCCGCCCCTCCCCCTTGGCACATGACGGGCCAACGCACACAAAATGCAGCAGGAGGGGTGGTGTCCTGAAAGTGGCCGGCAGCCTCGCCACGGTATCTTGCACTAATAGTGGACTCCAGCCCCCAAGCATGAGTACAGGCGAGCATCAGCAAACAGGCGGTCGCTGCACGCCTCGGTTGAAACAGCTTCATCCTTCCACCACCATCTCGGTGAGCTCACCCCCTTCATGCAGTTGGAACTGGTGCACCCCATCTGGCTGGCCCTCGAACTGGCGACTGCGGCCGGGCAACAGGTGATGCTTGGTGGCCGAGTCGCAGTCTTGCCCCGCTACCTGGCACTGGCGGAAATGATCAAGCACGACCGTGGCGTTGCCCTGGTTCGCGACAATCAGTCGCCCGCCTTCACGCCGTACCGGAGTCTGGAAATGTGTCTCGGCGGGCCTGACAAACAGCAACGAACCATACCCAGCCAGCAGGTTGACCCCGGCCTTGAGGCTGTCCCGGTACTTTTCAGCCTCTTGCTCATCCACGGCGAAACCATCGCCCTGCTCCGGCAGTACCGGCACGAAGCGCAGGCGGAAGTAGCGTTCCTGCCCACGCGCGCCACGGTACAGCAAGCGCACCGCCTGCATGCCCTGGGCCGGCACGATCAGCCGCGCCGGGCTGGCGACCAGGCCGCGCTGTTCCAAGGGTAGGCCATCGGTGTCGATTTCACGGGCAACACCGGCTGCGTCGTACACCAGTTCGGCGACACTGATCTTGACGAATGCGGTGGTGTCGCCGCTATTGCGCACCCGCTTGAGCAAGGTGCTTTTGTCACCATCGAGGTAGTCGTACAACGCGCCGATATTCAGTTCGGGGGTGGCGCTGGCAGCCAGGGGCAGGGCCAGCAGCACTGGGGCCAGCAGGCGGAAGATTTTCATGATGCGAAGCTCCGTGCGTGGTTGACGGGAAAGTATTGATGGGGAGTAGCCCTGAGGCCATGGCTGACCCGGTGGGATCCTTCCCACACGGCATTAAGAAAGTTCTCAAATCGCATTAGACCTTTGCACTGGACAGGGCTACCGCCCGAGCAAGTCCGTGTCAGCCCGACCAAGCGTGCTAGCCCTGTTCGTTGCCAGTGGCAGAGACAACCTGCGCCACGTCAGGCGCACAGCGTTGGTCGCCGGCCAGCAACACGTCGTCCTCGCGAACCAGAGTGGCCATATCCAGGCTGAGCAGGCATACCGCCTGCCCCTGTTGGCGGATTTCCAGCGTGGGGGTCGATTCGCTCATTTCGACCGCGAAGAAACCATCGGTCTCACTGACGCTGCGGCTGGCATGGTTGATCACCTGGGCCCCACGCAGCGGTCGCCCCTGGCCATCAAGCAGCCGCCCCAGCACGGTCACTGTGCGCAACACGCGCAGTTGGCGATATTCGATGCCTCCGCGATTGAGGTGGTAGTCCAGGCTCGACGGCTGAATGACAGCCGCGGTGGCCGCACTGCCCTCGAAGTCGAATTGCACATGCCCGGCTTTGTAAGCCGCCACCGGCACGACATTGCGTCCTGGGTGCAGGTTGGCGGTGCTACCGTGACGGTCCTCGGCACGCAGCTTGAGGCCGTCGATATCAGTTTCGACATCGACGATCAGCCCCGCCTGGTGTGGTAGGTACTGGCCACTCATTGCTGCCCTGCCCGCGCCCACGGCGACCAGGCTCTGCAGGTTGACACCACCACTGAAGTCGCCGTTGTACGACGAGCGCTGCACGTACGCATCGCCATGCAGCAGCGGGGTCTCGAATTGGGTATCGCCGCCCAGCCCTGCGCCATAGCGATCGGCGCTGACGGTAGCACCGACACTGCGCAGCGGGCCGATCTCGACATCCTGCTGGTAGGCCAGCGAGGCATTGAGGTCGCGCCCACCCTCTCTCGAAGTGCGGCTGCCGAGACTGGCCGACACCCGTCGCCCACTGCCGCCACCCAGGCTCATGCTCAGGCTCAGGTTGACCCCTCGGCTGCGGGACTCGCCTGTGGCCGCCGTACCCGGACGATCGAACAGCGATAGTCGCCAGTTGGCATCCGAACCCAGCAGTTGACCGTAGTACGACCAGCCCAGGTCTAGCCCAGTGCCGGGATTGGCGCCTTCAGCATGGGAAAGGCGCACGCTGGCGGTATTGCGCCGGTCAAGGCGATGGTTCAGCGACAGCGACGATTGTGTCTGGCGCGCCTGGAATGGCTGCGACGACGGCTCATCGTCGAGGCGACGCCAGTCAGGGCGCGCTAGCCAGGTTCGACTGTGGCTGGCAACCAGCGAGCCGCTGTCGTAGGCATGGATCAGCTGGAAGTCGTAGCCATTGCCCTGGCCTTGCGTCTGGAACAGGTTGGCGTACAACTTGAAGCGCTCACGCACGTCCCAGTCCAACGACGTTCCATACTGCATCACGTCATCGACACGCTGCGCCGACAAGCCCAGGATCGCCCGCGGATGCAGCATGTAGTTGGCCAGCACGCCTGCGGCGAGACTGTCGTCGTCACGCTCCCAGTTGCTCAACAACGTGCTCTGGCGCCCCAGGTAAAGGTTGTAGCGCCAAGGCGCATCGGTACTGCGCCAGTTACTGGGCTTGTAGATGAACTCCTGGCTGCGCGAGGTTTCCTGGCCATCTTCGACCAGGCGTACCTCGACTTCGTAGATGCCACCCGGCAGGACCTTGGTGTCGAGGGTCTGCAGGCCGGGCTGCACCGGTTGGCTGTTGATCAGCACGCCGTTGCGGTAGATCTCGACGACGGCCGGCCGGTTGGGGGTGACGTAGATGGGTGTGGCACTGGGTGCGCCAGTGTCGATGGCCAGGCTGTCGCTGCTGCCCAACATCAAGCCAAGGGTGGTATCGGTGGTACTCCCCATCAACCGGGGCTGGCGGGTCAACCCCTGGGCACTGGGGGTGAAGTAGCCCAACCGGTAGAACTGGTTCTCGACCAGGCGCTCGGCATACAGCTGGTCGACCCTGTGGCGCGTGCCCTGCCGGCTGTCGTTGCCGCGGTCGAGCTGGCCGTCAGCCAAAGTCGTCCAGCTGCCCACGCTGGCCTGGCCCTGCAAGGCGTAACGCCCACTGGTTGCGTGGCCGTCATTGACCAGGTTGAGCTGGTTGCGCAGCAGCAGCCCATAGCTGCCCTGCTCCGGCTGGCGATGAAAACGTTCACCGATGTCGGTGAGCTCAGCCTGGTCGGTCAACAGCGACAGCTGCGAGTTCACCAGGCTGTAGTGCACGGCTCGCAGGCCGTCGGGGCAATCGGTGTGGCAGTCACCTAAAGGGCGACCATCAATCAGGCGCTCGCGCCAGCGGCGGCGCAGGCTTTCCGGTTCGCGGCTGTCGAGGGTGTCGGTGAACGCCAGCAGTTGTACCCGTTGATCGCGGCCGAGTACGACCATGGCATCACCGAGATAGCGCCCATCGAGGTCGACCCGCACCGCCAGCGGCACATCGAAAAAGTGTGCTTCGAACTCACGCGGCAGGCCCTCGATGGCGCCCAAGGCGGTGCCGGCCGCCTGGCTGGCGAGCGTATGGGAGGCCAGCCAGGCCGGCAGCAGCAACCAGCGGCCGACGGCCGCCAGGGAGGAATGATTGGTCATGAGCTATCGCTTGCAGGCAATACCCGCCAGCCCCTCGGCAGGCGCAGAGGGTCAAGGCGGGCAACAACGGATAAACGAAGAGACGGGGCTCAGGGCGCGGCCGTTTCGAAGATCATGCTGACCAAACCCTGGTAATTGCCTGGCACATAGCCGGTAGGTGGCGCCGGTTGCGCCGCTACCTCGAAGCCGATGATCGCGCCCGGCGCCGCCTGGGCGGCGCTGACCACTTCGGCCGGGGTGGTCTGCAGCACGGTGTCGCCGACCTTGACGTTGAGGCCGATGTTTTCGCTGCCGCTGGCAATGACCGCCGGCGAAACCAGATAGGCAGTGATCGGGCCCACGGTGCTCTTGACCTGCAATTCCTTGCGGATCGGATCGAGCTTGGCCTGATACGAGTTCCAGGCCATTTCCTGCGGGTCGTTCATCCAGTTGCCACCCACCGGTTCGACGAAGAAGGCGTCGGTCGGCACCTGGGCGGTCACCTGGACCTGTTTCTCGATCGGGTCCAACGCAAAGGCGGAACCGGCGAAGAACATGGCCAGGGGAAGGGCGAGTAACGTACGTTTCACGAATCTGATCTCCTTGAAGTGGTCAATACCTGCCGGCGCATGGCCAGCGGGTGAGGAGAAGTATTGGTGAACGCACTGCAGCGATGACTAAGACCGTTCCGAGCGAGCCTAAGAAATTTCCTAGCAGCTGAGACCATGACAGTTCTGGAAACACAACGCCCCGGCATGAGCCGGGGCGTTGTGCGTACCGCTCAAGGTATCAGTGAGAAACAGCCCCGCTGGCCCCCAGGCCGGTCTGTGAGCGGACGAACTGCGGGAAGAACAGCGCCCGTTCGTTTTCAGCGGCCTTGGACTTGTCGGTGACCGAGAAGAACCAGATACCGGCGAAGGCGATGATCATCGAGAACAGCGCCGGATACTCGTACGGGTAGATGGCTTTCTCGTGACCGAGGATCTGCACCCAGATGGTCGGCCCGAGGATCATCAAGCCCACCGCACTGACAAGGCCCATCCAGCCGCCGATCATAGCGCCACGGGTGGTCAGCTTTTTCCAGTACATCGAAAGCAACAGCACCGGGAAATTGCAACTGGCGGCGATGGAGAACGCCAACCCCACCATGAAGGCGATGTTCTGCTTCTCGAACAGGATGCCCAGGCCGATCGCCAGCACACCCAGGGCGACTGTGGTGATCTTCGAGACGCGGATCTCGTCCTTGTCGTTGGCCTTGCCCTTGCGCCAGACACTGGCGTACAGGTCATGGGACACCGCCGAGGCGCCGGCCAGGGTCAGGCCCGCGACCACCGCGAGGATGGTGGCGAAAGCCACTGCCGAGATGAAGCCGAGGAACACGCTGCCGCCCACAGCATCGGCCAGGTGCACCGCCGCCATGTTGTTGCCACCGATCAGGGCACCGGCAGCGTCCTTGAAGTCCGGGTTGGTGCTGACCAGCAGGATCGCGCCGAAGCCGATGATGAAGGTCAGGATGTAGAAGTAGCCGATGAAGCCAGTGGCGTAGAGCACGCTCTTGCGGGCTTCCTTGGCGTCACTGACGGTGAAGAAGCGCATCAGGATATGCGGCAGGCCGGCGGTACCGAACATCAACGCCAGGCCCAGGGAGAACGCCGAGATCGGGTCCTTGACCAGGCCACCCGGGCTCATGATCGCCTCGCCCTTGGCGTGCACCTTGATCGCTTCGGAGAACAGGGTGTTGAAGTCGAAGCCGACATGCTTCATCACCATCAGTGCCATGAAGCTGGCACCGGAGAGCAGCAGCACCGCCTTGATGATCTGCACCCAGGTGGTGGCGAGCATGCCGCCGAACAGCACGTACAAGCACATCAGGATACCGACCAGAATCACCGCGATGTGGTAGTCCAGGCCGAACAGCAGCTGGATCAGCTTGCCGGCACCGACCATCTGCGCGATCAGGTAGAAGGCCACCACCACCAGCGAGCCCGAGGCCGACAGGGTGCGGATCTCCTTCTGCCCGAGGCGGTACGAGGCTACGTCGGCAAAGGTGTACTTGCCCAGGTTGCGCAGGCGCTCGGCAATCAGGAACAGGATGATCGGCCAGCCGACCAGGAAGCCGATGGAGTAGATCAGGCCATCGTAGCCGGAGGTAAACACCAGCGCGGAAATACCCAGGAACGAGGCCGCCGACATGTAGTCACCGGCGATCGCCAGACCGTTCTGGAAACCGGTGATCTTGCCGCCGGCCGCATAGTAGTCGGCGGCCGACTTGTTGCGCTTGGAGGCCCAGTAGGTGATACCCAGGGTGAAGGCGACGAAGGCCACGAACATGGCGATCGCCGAGACATTCAGTGGTTGTTTCTGCACCTCGCCGGTAAGCGCTTCGCCGGCCCACACGGCGGGTGCGAAGGCACCGCAGGCCAGGATGGCCAGTTTTTTCAAGTGTCGGATCATTGCTTGGCCTCCTCGAGGATCGCCTTGTTCAACTCGTCGAATTCGCCGTTGGCGCGGCGCACATAGAGGGCGGTAAGCACGAATGCCGAGACGATCAGCCCGACGCCCAGGGGGATGCCCCAGGTAATCGACGATCCAGGGCTGAGCTTGGCACCCAGCACATGCGGGCCATAGGCGATGAGGAGGATGAAGGCGCAGTAGAGGCCGAGCATGATCGCCGAGAGAATCCAGGCGAAACGCTCGCGCTTGGTGACCAGTTCCTTGAAGCGCGGACTGTTCTGTATCGATTGGTAAATGCTGTCGTTCATTGTTTTTGTCCTAGCAGCACAGAGTAGGGAGAACCCAACTCCACTTTATGCTGCCGTTGGACGCCAACCAGACGACCTTAGTCTTAGATGCAACGGTGTTTTACAGATTTCGCAACAACCGTTCGCCCTGTAGGAGCGGCATTAGCCGCGATGTGAGCCTCGCGGTGCCTGGCACCCGCTTCGCGGGTGATCGCGGCTGAAGCCGCTCCTACTGCGGTCGTAACAGGTCAATGGGCCAAATCGAGCTACTTACCGGTCCACTCCTTGACGCGCTCCGGATGCTTGGCCACCCAGTCCTTGGCCGCCGCCTCAGGCTTGGCCCCTTCCTGAATCGCCAGCATCACCTCGCCGATCTCGTCCTTGGACTGCCACTGGAATTTCTTCAGGAACTCGGCCACTTCCGGGGCCTTGCCCGCCAGCTCCTTGCTGCCGATGCTGTTGACTGTCTCGGCCGCGCCATATACGCCTTTCGGGTCCTCGAGGAACTTCAGCTTCCACTTGGCGAACATCCAGTGCGGTACCCAGCCGGTCACGGCGATGGATTGGTTCTTGGCGTAGGAGCGACCCAGCTCGGCAGTCATCGCCGCACCGGAACTGGCCGTCAGTTTGTAACCGGTGAGGTCATAGTCCTTGATCGCCTGCTCGGTCTTGAGCATCACCCCAGAACCTGCGTCGATGCCGACGATCTTCTGCTTGAAGCTCTGGTCGGTCTTGAGGTCGGCGATGCTGTTGGCTTTGACGTACTCGGGGACGATCAGGCCGATCTTGGCGTCCTTGAAGTTGGGCCCGTAGTCAACGACGTTATCCTTGTTCTTGGCCCAATACTCGCCGTGAGTGACCGGCAGCCAGGCCGAGAGCATGGCGTCGAGCTTGCCGGTGGCCACGCCCTGCCACATGATCCCGGTGGCCACGGCCTGCAGCTTCACGTCATAGCCGAGCTTCTGCCTGATGACTTCGGCAGCCACGTTGGTGGTCGCCACGCTGTCGGACCAACCATCCACGTAACCGATGCTCACTTCTTTGGCCATTGCCTGCGCAGTGCTCATGGCCAATACCAGGGCGGTGCCCACCCCCAGGAAACGTCGCATACTCATCAAAGCATCCCCTCGTCAGGTCTTGGAGATTGCATCATCGACCTGCACCCGCGCGCGACCTGCTCTGTCAGCGACCTCTAACGAACGATCAGCGACAGCACTGTGCCATTAACGTCATCGCGCGATGAGGGCCTGCGCGATCCTTGCATGCCAAAGGCTTGGCGCCGGGCTACTATCACAGGCCTTGGCCGGCCTGTACCGGCCCTTTCGCCGGCAAGGCCGGCCTCTACAGGGGAACGTGACCACCCGATGCTCCGCACGACCTACCTGCTCGCCTGCCTGCTCGCCCTCACCTGCCTGGGTGCCCTCTGGTACGGCCTGGGCAAGCCGGTGCACCTGCCCGATGCCGCCAGCCCGACGCACAAGCTGCAGTGCGCCTCCTACACCCCGTTCGACAAGGACCAGTCGCCGTTCGACCAGCCGTTCCGCCTGCGCCCGGCGCGCATGGACGCCGACTTGGCACTGCTGGCCGAGCGCTTCCAGTGCATCCGCACTTACTCGATGACCGGCCTGGAGGCGATCCCGGCGCTGGCGCGCAAGCATGGCCTGAAGGTGATGCTAGGTGCCTGGGTCAATGCCAACCCGGTGGACACCGACCAGGAGATCGACCTGTTGATCGCCGCGGCCAACGCCAACCCGGACGTGGTCAGCGCGGTAATCGTCGGTAACGAGGCACTGCTGCGCAAGGAAGTGACCGGCGAGCGCCTGGCGGCACTGATCGGCAAGGTGAAAAGCCAGGTGAGTGTGCCGGTAACCTACGCCGATGTCTGGGAGTTCTGGCTGCAGCACCCGCAGGTGGCGCCGGCGGTGGACTTCCTCACCATCCACCTGCTGCCCTATTGGGAGGACGACCCGCGTGGTATCGACGCGGCCCTGGCCCATGTGGCCGAGGTGCGCCAGGTATTCGGCAATCGCTTCGCCCCGAAGGATGTGCTGATCGGCGAGACCGGCTGGCCCAGCGAGGGTCGCCAACGCGAGACGGCCATTCCCAGCCGGGTCAACGAAGCGCGCTTCGTCCGTGGTTTCGTGGCCCTGGCTGAAGCCAATGGCTGGCACTACAACCTGATCGAAGCTTTCGACCAACCGTGGAAACGCGCCAGCGAAGGTGCCGTGGGCGGCTACTGGGGCCTGTACGATGCCGACCGTCGGGACAAAGGCGTGCTCGAAGGGCCGGTGAGCAACCTGGCACTGTGGCCGCAATGGTTGCTGGCCAGCGTGCTGCTGATGCTGGCCACCCTGGCCCTGGCCGGGCGCCCGGCCAATGCCCGCGCCGCCTTGCTGCTACCGCTGCTGGCGGCCCTGGGCGCCGGCAGCCTGGGGTTGTGGGGCGAGCTGATGCGCGCCAACGCCCGTTTTGCCGGGGAATGGCTGTGGGCCGTGGCGCTGGCCGGGCTTAACCTGCTGGTGCTGGCCCAGGGCGCGCTGGCCCTGGCCCGTCGCGCGGGTTGGCGCCAGCGTTTGTCCGCCTGGCTCGAGCGCCATGGCGGCACGTGGTTGCTGGTGGCTGGGTTCGCCGCGGCGGTGAGCATGCTGGCGATGGTATTCGACCCGCGCTATCGCAGCTTCCCCAGTGCGGCGCTGCTGCTCCCGGCAGTGGTGTACCTGCTGCGACCGGTGACGGCACGGCGAGCGGAAGTGGCGTTGTTGGCGTTCATCATCGGAGCAGGCATTGCACCACAGCTGTTCCAGGAGGGATTGAGCAATCAGCAGGCCTGGGGTTGGGCGGTGGTCAGCGTGATGATGACCGGGGCATTGTGGCGCAGCCTGCGTGTGCGCTCGACGTGAAGTTCGCCGGCAAGGCCGGCTCCTGCCGGCCCGCGCACACGTGTAGGAGCCGGCTTTGCCGGGGAACGCGTCATCAACCGCCCCGCACTTGCCGAACCAGGCGCAACCCCGCCAGCACCACCGTAAACACCGCGATGCTTGCGGTATAGAGCACCAGCGCCGGAACACCGAATACCAAGGCCAGCACCGCCAACCACCAACCCAGCCTTGCCGGAAGCACCTGGGCAACCAAGGCCACCGCCAGCCCGGCCCAGGCAATCACCTGGAAATGAATCGCCAGGCCCAGCCACGAACGCACCTGGCACTGCCAGTACTCGGCCGGCACGGTGCACAAGCCCACCCAACGGGCATCCTCCATCAATTCGTAGCGCACGCCATAACTGGCGGCCAGCCACAGGGCCAGGAACAGCATCAAGGCAACGACCGGAAGCGACCGCGGCATCCCGTTCTCCAATAGTGGTAATCGAAACGCCGCATGATCGCCCAAGGCCCGGTGTAAGGCAAAATCACCCGCCTGCAGCTATGTTGCACAAGACCAACATTGCCTGGCGTGACAACATCTGGCGCGACAAAGGCATGAACGGCGGGCAACTTTGCCCCGCCAACCGTGGTCCTAGCCTGCGTATTGATTGCACGACCTTGCGTTTACCTGGGGGACTACATGCTTCGACCTTTGCGCCTCGCCGCCCTGCTTGGCGGCCTGCTCATGGCGGCGGCCGCCCTGGCGCGGGACATCGACGCCGCGAGCTACGGCTTTCCGCTGACCAACCCATTCGAGGCGACCATCGCCACCACGCCGCCAGATCATCGCCCGGCGCTGCCCAGCGACGACGACATTGATCAGGCCGACTACAGCCTGACGCTGCGCCCTGAGCGCGAATTCACCCTGCCCGACAACTTCTGGTCGGTGAAAAAGCTGCGCTATCGCCTGGCCAGGCAGGACCACGAGGCGCCGCTGATCTTCCTGATCGCCGGCACCGGCGCCCCCTACTCCAGCAGCATCAACGAATACCTGAAGAAACTGTTCTACCAGGCCGGCTACCACGTGGTGCAGCTGTCTTCGCCGACCAGCTGGGACTTCATGAGCGCCGCCTCGCGCTTCGCCACCCCAGGGGTGACCAGCGAAGATGCCAAGGACCTGTACCGGGTCATGCAGGCGGTGCGCGCGCAACACCCACGCCTGCCGATCAGCGAGTACTACCTCACCGGCTACAGCCTGGGGGCGCTGGACGCGGCATTCGTCAGCAAGTTGGACGAAACTCGCAAGAGCTTCAACTTCAAGCGCGTGCTGCTGCTCAATCCACCGGTGAACCTGTACACCTCGGTCACCAACCTGGACAAGCTGGTACAGACCCGGGTCAAGGGCATCGACAAAAGCACCACGTTCTATGAGCTGATGCTGGAAAAGCTCACCCGCTACTTCCAGGAAAAGGGCTACATCGACCTCAACGACGCGCTGCTGTACGACTTCCAGAGGTCCCGCGAGCACCTGTCCAACGAACAGATGGCCATGCTCATCGGCACGTCGTTCCGTTTCTCGGCGGCCGACATCGCCTTCACCTCCGACCTGATCAACCGCCGTGGCCTGATCATTCCGCCGAAGCTCCCGATCACCGAGGGCAGCAGCCTGGAACCGTTCTTCAAGCGCGCACTGCAATGTGATTTCGACTGCTATATCACCGAGCAGGTGATCCCGATGTGGCGTGCGCGCACCGACGGCAACAGCGTGTTGCAACTGATCGACCAGGTCAGCCTGTACGCCCTGGAAGACTACCTGCGCGACAGCCCCAAGATCGCCGTGATGCACAACGCCGACGACGTGATCCTCGGCCCCGGCGATATCGGTTTCCTGCGCCGGGTGTTCGGCGACCGTCTCACGCTCTACCCCCATGGCGGCCATTGCGGCAACCTCAATTACCGCGTCAACAGCGACGCCATGCTGGAGTTCTTCCGTGGTTAACAGACTGCTGCTCGTCACCGCCCTGCTCGCCAGCGGCTACGCCCTGGCCGAGGAGACCGCGCCGCGTGCCAGCGTGGTCGAATCCGACACCATCGGCACCCTCTCGGCGGAAACCGACGGTTTCCTCGACCCGCTGCGCGAGCTGAAATTCAACCCGGGCCTGGACCAGCGCGAGTTCGAGCGCTCGACCCTGGCCGCGCTGAATGTGTACGACCCGCTGGAGTCGATGAACCGGCGCATCTATCACTTCAACTACCGCTTCGACGAGTGGGTATTCCTGCCGGTGGTCAACGGTTACCGCTACGTCACACCGGGCTTCGTGCGTACCGGCGTCAGCAACTTCTTCAGCAACCTTGGGGATGTGCCCAACCTGTTCAACAGCGTGCTGCAGCTCAAGCCCAGGCGCTCGGCGGAAATCACCGCGCGGTTGATGTTCAACACCCTCATTGGCGTCGGTGGGTTGTGGGACCCGGCAACGAAGATGGGCCTACCGAAACAGAACGAGGACTTCGGCCAGACCCTGGGCGTCTATGGCGTGCCGGACGGGCCGTACATCATGTTGCCGATCCTGGGGCCGTCGAACCTGCGCGACACCACCGGGCTGGTGGTGGACTACGTGGGCGAGCGGGAGCTCAACTACCTCAACATGGCCGAGGCGGCCGAGGGCCACCCCGAGATCACCCTGCTGCGTGTCATCGACCGGCGCTACACCAACAACTTCCGTTACGGGCAGACCAATTCGCCGTTCGAGTACGAGAAGCTGCGCTACGTGTACACCCAAGCGCGCAAGTTGCAGATCGCCGAGTAACAACTGTTCGCTGTAGGAGCGGCTTCAGCCGCGATTCAGGCAACCCGGTGCCCGGCACCCGCTTCGCCGGTGATCGCGGCTGAAGCTGCTCCTACACAGGCGAACCGGTCAACTCGCCAATCCAAGAAACTGTGCGAGCTCCCGTTTTTTTGCCAGCGCATCCTTGCGCCCCAGCTCGATCAACTCACTACAGTAACTCGCCTCGAACAGTAGATAGCTCAACACTCCCGCCCCACTGGTCTTGGTCGCCCCCGGCCCGCGCAGGAACAGGCGCAGCGCCGCCGGCAGCTCGCGCCGGTGCCGCGCGGCGATCTCATCCAGCGGCTGGCTGGGCGCCACCACCAGCACCTCGATCGGCGCCAGGCCCAGGCGCCGTGTGTCCAGGTGCGCGGGCAGCAAGTGACTGAGGTGGTTCAGCCGCTGCAGCAGCTCGATGTCGTCCTCGAGGCTGTCGATGAAGGTGCTGTTGAGCAAGTGCCCGCCAATCTGCGCCAGGCTTGGTTGCTGGCCGCTGAACACGCGCTGGGTCGGCAACGGCGGCGCGGGCCGCTGTGGGTTGCCGCTGACCCCCACCACCAGCACCCGGCTGGCGCCCAGGTGCAGTGCCGGGCTGATCGGCGCCGACTGGCGCACCGCGCCATCGCCGAAGTACTCCTCGCCCAGGCGCACCGGGGCGAACAGCAACGGGATCGCCGAGCTGGCCAGCAAGTGGTCGATGGTCAGCGGCGTGGGCATGCCGATGCGGCGGTGGCGCAGCCAGGGCTCGATGGTGTCGCGGCCCTGGTAGAAGGTCACGGCCTGGCCCGATTCGTAACCGAAGGCGGTGACGGCAACGGCGCGCAGCTGGTTGGACGCCAGGGAGTGGCCAATGCCATCGAGGTCGAGGTGCTTGTGCAGCAAAGCACGCAACGGGCGGCTGTCGACCAGCGCCACGGGTACATGGCCACCCAGCCCCAGCAGGCTGTGCCCGACGAAGCGGCTGGCCTGGCGGATCACCCCCGGCCAGTCGCTGCGCAGTACCAAATGGCTGCGAAAGTGTTGCCAGAAAGTGGTGAGCTGCTGTACCGACTCAGCGAAGCGGGTGGCGCCGCTGGCCAACTTGACGGCATTGATGGCGCCAGCCGAAGTGCCGACGATCACCGGGAACGGGTTGGCCGCGCCGGCAGGCAGCAGTTCGGCAATGCCGGCGAGCACGCCGACCTGGTAGGCGGCACGGGCGCCGCCGCCGGAGAGGATCAGGCCGGTGGTGGGGGTCATGGTTCCTCCCTGGATCTTCGCCCGTTCACCGGCAAGCCGGCCCCTACAGGGGCAGCGTAGGAGCCGGCTTGCCGGCGAACGGGCCGGACAATTCAGCGTGCTTTTTGGTCGTACAACCGCGGCTCGCCCTCGGGCCGCGACTTGAAGCGCCGGTGCGCCCACAGGTATTGCTCGGGGCACTCACGCAACACACCCTCGACCCACTGGTTGATGCGCAGGCAATCGGCCTCTTCGCTCTCTCCCGGGAAGCCCTCGAGCGGCGGGTGCACCACCAGACGATAGCCGCTGCCATCCTCCAGGCGCTTCTGGGTGAATGGAATCACCCGGGCCTTGCCAAGGCGGGCGAACTTGGTGGTGGCGGTGACGGTGGCGGCCGGGATACCGAACAGCGGCACGAAGATGCTCTGCTTGATGCCGTAGTCCTGGTCCGGGGCGTACCAGATCGCCCGCCCCTTGCGCAGCAACTTGAGCATGCCTCGCACGTCGTCGCGCTCCACCGCCAGTGAGTCGAGGTTGTGGCGCTCGCGGCCACGGCGCTGGATGAAGTCGAACACCGCGTTGCCGTGCTCGCGGTACATGCCGTCGATGGTGTGGACCTGCCCCAGCAACGCGGCGCCGATCTCCAGGGTGGTGAAATGCACGGCCATGAGGATGGCGCCCTCGCCTTCACGCTGGGCGGCCTGCAGGTGCTCGATGCCCTCGATATGGGCCAGGCGTGCCAACCGGGCCTTTGGCCACCACCAACTCATGGCCATTTCGAAGAAGGCGATGCCGGTGGAGGCGAAGTTTTCCTTGAGCAGGCGCTGCCGTTCGTCGCCGGACAGTTCCGGGAAACACAGCTCGAGGTTGCGCGCGGCGATGCGCCGGCGCTCGCCGGCCACACGGTACATCACCGCGCCCAGGGCACGCCCCAGCGCCAGCAGGGCTCGGTACGGCAGTTGCGCGACCAGCCACAGCAGCCCCAGCCCCAGCCACAGGCCCCAGAATCGCGGGTGAAGGAAAGAGGATCGAAAACGCGGGCGTTCCATTGAAGCTTCCGGCAAGACATGAGCCCGGCATTCTACATCGGTTGCGGGCAAACGGTCTTATCGCTATAAGTCAGGGCACTTTTTTCGCAACAAGCCGTCTATGCAGACCATGAGCCCCAACCAGACACCCGACAACGCCCCCGTGTTCCAGCTCAAGGGCAGCATGCTTGCCATCACCGTGCTGGAACTGGCGCGCAACGACCTCGAATCCCTCGACCGCCAGTTGGCGGCGAAGGTGGCGCAGGCGCCGAATTTCTTCAGCAACACCCCGCTGGTGCTGGCCCTGGACAAGCTGCCTGCTGACGAAGGCGCCATCGACCTGCCCGGGCTGATGCGCATCTGCCGTCACCATGGCCTGCGCACCCTGGCGATCCGCGCCAGCCGCATCGAGGACATCGCCGCGGCGATCGCCATCGACCTGCCGGTGCTGCCCCCGTCAGGTGCCCGCGAGCGCCCGCTGGAGCCCGAGCCAGAAGTGAAGAAGCCCGAGCCAGAGCCCACCCCGCCGCCGACGCCGGCCGAACCTGAGGTGCGCCCGACGCGCATCATCACCTCACCGGTGCGTGGCGGCCAGCAGATCTACGCCCAGGGCGGCGACCTGGTGGTCACCGGCTCCGTAAGCCCAGGCGCGGAACTTCTCGCCGACGGCAACATCCATGTGTACGGCGCCATGCGCGGCCGTGCCCTGGCAGGAATCAAGGGCAATACCAAAGCGCGCATCTTCTGCCAGCAGATGACCGCGGAAATGGTCTCCATCGCCGGCCAGTACAAGGTCTGCGAAGACCTGCGCCGCGACCCGCTGTGGGGCTCGGGCGTGCAGGTCAGCCTGTCCGGCGACGTGTTGAACATCACCCGTCTTTAACGGATACTTGCCGGCATTTTTAGCGCAACTTTTTTCCCGTTGCCGTTTTTTGTATTTGCAGGGACCTGCGTCCCGATTATTTAGGGGTGAAACACCTTGGCCAAGATTCTCGTCGTCACTTCCGGCAAGGGGGGTGTGGGCAAGACCACCACCAGCGCCGCCATCGGTACCGGCCTCGCACTGCGCGGCTACAAGACGGTCATCGTCGACTTCGACGTCGGTCTGCGTAACCTCGACCTGATCATGGGCTGCGAGCGCCGCGTGGTGTACGACTTCGTCAACGTGGTCAATGGCGAAGCCAACCTGCAGCAGGCCCTGATCAAGGACAAGCGCCTGGAGAACCTGTTCGTGCTGGCCGCCAGCCAGACCCGCGACAAGGACGCCCTGACGCAAGAAGGCGTCGAGAAGGTGCTGATGGAGCTCAAGGAGCAGTTCGACTACGTCATCTGCGACTCGCCGGCCGGTATCGAGAAAGGCGCGCACCTGGCGATGTACTTCGCCGACGAAGCCATCGTCGTAACTAACCCCGAAGTGTCGTCGGTACGTGACTCCGACCGCATGCTGGGCATCCTGTCGAGCAAGTCGCGTCGCTCCGAGAACGGCGAGGAGCCGATCAAGGAACACCTGCTGATCACCCGTTACCACCCCGAGCGCGTCGAAAAGGGCGAGATGCTCAGCATCGCCGACGTCGAAGAGATCCTGGCGATCAAGCTCAAGGGTGTGATTCCCGAGTCGCAAGCCGTTCTCAAGGCCTCCAACCAAGGCATCCCGGTCATCCTTGACGACCAGAGCGATGCCGGCCAGGCGTACAGTGACACCGTCGACCGTCTGCTGGGTAAAGAGAAGCCCCTGCGGTTCATCGACGTGCAGAAGCAAGGATTCTTTGCGCGTCTGTTTGGAGGCAAGTAAACCATGAACCTTTTTGACTTCTTTCGTGGCAGGCAGAAACAGACCAGCGCGTCGGTAGCGAAAGAGCGTCTACAGATCATCGTGGCGCACGAGCGCGGCCAGCGCAGCACCCCGGACTACCTGCCGGCGCTGCAGAAGGAGCTGGTCGAGGTGATCCGCAAGTACGTCAACATCGGCAACGACGACGTGCAGGTGGCGCTGGAGAACCAGGGTAGCTGCTCGATCCTCGAGCTGAACATCACCCTGCCTGAGCGCTGATAGAGCGCCAAGCAATTGATCATTGGGGCTGCCTTGCAGCCCATCGCCGGCAAAGCCGGCTCCTACAGGTATTACATTCCTCTGTAGGGGCCGGCTTTGCCGGCGATGGGCTGCAAAGCGGCCCCAAATGGCTATTAAGAGAACCTGCAATGCCGTTGTCGAACATCCAGATCCTTCACGAAGACGCCGCCATCCTGGTGATCAACAAGCCGACCCTGCTGTTGTCGGTGCCAGGCCGCGCCGAGGACAACAAGGACTGCCTGATCACCCGCCTGCAGGAAAACGGTTACCCCGACGCCCTGATCGTCCATCGCCTGGACTGGGAAACCTCGGGGATCATCCTGCTGGCCCGCGACGCCGACAGCCACCGCGAGCTGTCGCGCCAGTTCCACGATCGCGAGACAGAAAAGGCCTACACCGCGCTGTGCTGGGGCCAACCGGCGCTAGACAGCGGCAGCATCGACCTGCCGCTGCGCTACGACCCACCCACCAAACCGCGGCATGTGGTCGACCACGAGCAGGGCAAGCATGCCTTGACCTTCTGGCGCATCGTCGAACGCTGCGGTGATCATTGCCGGGTCGAGCTGACCCCGATCACCGGGCGCTCGCACCAGTTGCGTGTGCACATGCTGTCGATCGGGCACCCGCTGCTGGGGGATCGGCTGTACGCCAACCCCGAGGCGCTGGCGGCCCATGAACGGCTGTGCCTGCATGCGTCGATGCTGAGCTTTACCCATCCGGTGACGGGCGAACGCCTGAAATTCGAGTGCCCGGCACCGTTCTGATGCGGTTCGCCGGCAAGCCGGCTCCTACAGATTGCCCACAGTAGGAGCGGGCTTGCCGGCGAATAGGCCGACACAATTTGTCGAGCAATTACGCTAAACTCGCGCCACTGCTGTCTGGAGTGACTTATGCGCGACGCCCTGAATACCGGCCTGATCGAATTCCTCAAGGCCTCCCCGACGCCCTTCCACGCCACCGCCAGCCTCGTGCAACGCCTCGAGGCCGCTGGCTACCAGCGCCTGGACGAGCGCGACAGCTGGGCCATGGTGCTTGGCGGTCGCTACTACGTGACCCGCAACGATTCCTCGATCATCGCCATCAAGCTGGGCAAGCTCTCGCCGCTGCTGGGCGGGATCCGCATGGTCGGCGCCCACACCGACAGCCCCTGCCTGCGGGTCAAGCCGCAGCCTGAACTGCAGCGCCAGGGTTTCCTGCAACTGGGCGTTGAAGTATACGGCGGCGCCCTGCTCGCCCCCTGGTTCGACCGTGACCTTTCGCTGGCCGGCCGGGTCACCTTCCGCCGTGACGGCAAAGTGGAAAGCCAACTGATCGACTTCAAGCTGCCGATCGCGGTGATCTCGAACCTGGCGATCCACCTCAACCGCACCGCCAACGAAGGCTGGCAGATCAACCCGCAGACCGAGCTGCCCCCTATCCTGGCGCAAGTGGCCGGCGACGAGCGGGTCGACTTCCGCGCCCTGCTCACCGAGCAACTGGCCCGCGAGCACGACCTCAACGCCGACGTGGTGCTCGACTACGAGCTGAGCTTCTACGACACGCAAGACGCCGCGCTGATCGGCCTGAACGGCGACTTCATCGCCGCCGCCCGCCTGGACAACCTGCTGTCGTGCTATGCCGGCCTGCAGGCGCTGCTCGCTGCCGACAGCGACGAAACCTGCGTGCTGGTGTGCAACGACCATGAAGAAGTCGGCTCCTGCTCGGCCTGCGGCGCCGACGGCCCCATGCTCGAGCAGACCTTGCAGCGCCTGCTGCCGGACGGCGACGATTACGTGCGTGCCATCCAGCGCTCGCTGATGGTCTCGGCCGACAACGCCCATGGTGTGCACCCCAACTACGCCGACAAGCACGACGGCAACCACGGGCCCAAGCTCAACGCCGGCCCCGTGATCAAGGTCAACAACAACCAGCGTTACGCCACCAACAGCGAAACCGCCGGTTTCTTCCGCCACCTGTGCATGGCCGAGGAAGTGCCGGTGCAGAGTTTCGTGGTGCGCAGCGACATGGGCTGCGGCTCGACCATCGGCCCGATCACCGCCAGCCACCTGGGCGTGCGCACCGTCGATATCGGCCTGCCGACCTTCGCCATGCACTCGATCCGCGAGCTGTGCGGCAGCCATGACCTGGCGCACCTGGTGAAAGTGCTCACGGCCTTCTACCGCAGCCGCGAACTGCCTTGAGGCCAGAAACAGTAGCCCATTGATCTGGCATGACCTCTGTAGGAGCGGCTTGAGCCGCGATCACCCGCGACACTGCGTTGCCCGCATCGCGGCTGAAGCCGCTCCTACGAAGGCCCTTGTTCCCTGCGCGAGAGAGGATGCCGCGGGTCAATACCCCTCCGCCGCAACCCGCTATGCTTAGGACATGCCCTCGAAGCAAAAGGATTGCCGTACATGTCCCCCTTCCTCTCCCTGTTCGTGCCCGTCTTCCTGTTCCTGATGTTGCTGACCATCGGTTTCAGCCTGCGCGAGCGCAACATCGGCGTGCTGATGATGTGGATCGGCACCCTGGGCATCTTCGGCCTCACCTGTTGGAAGATCCTCGAGAAACTCCCCACATAAAGCTCTACACTCGGGCAATCGTTTGACCTGAGGTAGATTTCCCAGTGCCTGCATTCCTGCGCTGCCTGACCCTTCTGTTGTTCCTGTTCGTCACCCCGGCCCACGCCGCCGGCCTGCCCGGCCTGCTCGGTTCGAGCGCACCCAGCCAGCCCGAAGCCAGCGAACCCCTGGGCAAATCCCTGGACGAGGTGATCAAGAACCTGGAGAACGACCAGCAGCGGGCCAAGCTGCTGGCCGACCTGAAGAAACTGCGCGACGCCAGCAAACAATCGCAACCCACCGTCGAGCAAGGCGTTCTCGGGCTGATCGGCGGCGCCCTGCATGACTTCGAACAACAGTTCAGCGGCGAGGCCAGCCCGTTCAACCGCTGGTCGCTGGAGATCAGCCTGGCGCGTGACGAACTGACCGCGCTGGTGGTGCCGGTGCATCAATGGCCGGCGATGCTGTTCGGTTTCGCCGCGATCATCGCGGTGTGGAGCCTGCTGGCCTATGCCTTCAACTGGGTCGGCCACCAGTTGCGGGTGCGCTTCGGCCTGAGCGAGGAACTGCCCCAGCACCCGCGCACCTGGGACCTGGTGCGCTTCGCCCTGCGCAAGCTCGGCCCCTGGTTGGTGGCCCTCATCTTCACCGTCTACCTGAGCTTTGCCCTGCCCTCCTCGCTGGGCAAGTCCATGGCCATGGTCCTGGCGTATGCCCTGGTGGTCGGCACACTGTTCTCGGCCATCTGCGTGATCGCCTTCTCCCTGCTCGACGGCCCGCACCGCCGCCGCGCGCTGCATATCCTGCGCCACCAGGCGTTTCGCCCGCTGTGGATGATCGGCAGCTTCGCCGCGTTCGGCGAGGCGATGAGCGACCCCCGCCTGACCACCGCCCTGGGCAGCCACCTGGCCCACGCCCTGGCCACCCTCGCCAACGTCATCGCCGCCGTGTGCACCGGTCTGTTCATCCTGCGCTTCCGCCGCCCGATCGCCCACCTGATCCGCAACCAGCCGCTGGCCCGGCGCCTGACCCGCCGTACTCTGAGCGACACCATCGAGATCCTCGGCAGCTTCTGGTACATCCCGGCCCTGATCCTGGTGGCGATCTCGCTGTTCGCCACCTTCGTCTCCGCCGGCGACACCAGCACCGCCCTGCGCCAGTCGCTGATGTGCACGGTGCTGGTGGTGGTGTGCATGGTGCTCAACGGCCTGGTACGCCGCCACGCCGCCAACCCCAAGCGCGCCAACAAGCGCCAGGCGGTCTACACCGAACGCCTGCGCAACTTTGGTTATATGCTGGTGCACCTGTTCATCTGGCTGGCGTTCATCGAGCTGGGCCTGCGCGTGTGGGGCCACTCGATGATCAGCTTCGCCGAAGGCGACGGCCATGAAGTGAGCCTGCGCCTGCTGGGCCTTGCCGGCACGCTGATCGTCGCCTGGCTGGTGTGGATCCTTGCCGACACCGCCGTGCACCACGCCCTGGTGCGCTCGCGCCGGGGCCTGGCCAATGCCCGGGCGCAGACCATGATGCCGTTGATCCGCAACGTGATGTTCGTGGTGATCTTCATCATCGCGGTGATCGTCGCCCTGGCCAACATGGGCATGAACGTCACCCCGTTGCTGGCCGGTGCCGGTGTCATCGGCCTGGCCATCGGTTTCGGCGCCCAGTCGCTGGTGGCCGACCTGATCACCGGGCTGTTCATCATCATCGAGGACTCGCTGGCCATCGACGACTACGTCGACGTCGGCGGCCACCTGGGCACCGTAGAGGGGCTGACCATCCGCACCGTGCGCCTGCGCGACATCGACGGCATCGTCCACACCATCCCATTCAGCGAGATCAAGAGCATCAAAAACTACTCGCGGGAGTTCGGCTACGCGATCTTCCGCGTGGCCATCCCCCACAGCATGAACATCGACCAGGCCATCACGCTGATCCGCGAGGTGGGGCAGAAACTGCGCAACGACCCGCTGATGCGCCGCAACATCTGGTCACCGCTGGAGTTGCAGGGGGTGGAGAGCTTCGAGTCGGGCTCGGCGATCCTGCGGGCGCGGTTCAAGACCGCGCCGATCAAACAGTGGGAAGTCTCGCGGGCGTTCAACCTGGCGCTGAAGCGCCAGCTGGATGAAGCCGGGCTGGACCTGGCGACGCCGCGGTTGTCGGTGCAGGTGGTGACCGCTGGCGGTGGCGCCATGGGCGAAACGAAGTAGAGCCAGTTCCCTGTAGGAGCGGCTTCAGCCGCGATCACCCGCCAAGCGGGTGCCAGGCACCGCGCTGCCTGCATCGCGGCTGAAACCGCTCCTACAAAGACCGCCCTAACCGGCCTCGGCGCGGATGCGGATCGCATCATGCCGCCAATATTCCAGGTCACAGTCGATCAGATGCCCATGCTGGTCGCAGTTGACCCGGGTGATATGCAACCCCGGACTCCCCGCCGAAATCTTCAGCGCAGCGGCCGCCGCCACCGGCAACGCAGTCGGCACAATCTCGAAACACACCTGCCCATACCGAATCCCATACTCCCGCGCATAGATCTCGGTCAGCGACCGCGCCAGGTCCAGTTCGAGTATCCCGGGGAAGTAACGCGGATTGAGATAGTGCTCGGCATACAGCACCGCCCGCCCATCGATGCGCCGCAGGCGGCAGATACACACCACGCTGGACAGCGCCGGCAGGCGCAGGCGCGCGCAGATCGCCGCCGGCGCCGGCTGCAGCCGCGCCGAGAGCAGCTCGGTGCACGGCTCGCGCCCCTGGTCACGGACCATCGCATGGAAGTGGCTACGCTGGATCAGGTCGTAGGTCAGCCGCTCGGGGGCTACGAACCAACCACGCCGCTCTTCGCGATAGATCAGGCCCTGCGCTTCCAACTGCACCAGCGCCTCGCGCAGGGTGATGCGCGTGGTGTCGAACACCTCGCTGAGCTTGCGCTCGGCCGGCAGTTTGCCGCCCGGTGCCAGCAGGCCATGTTCGATCTGCTCCTGCAGGGCCTGGCAGATGGCTGTTACCGCGCGCGGTGGCGTCGCTTGCATCAAAGGTTACCTATCTGGACTAGTCCAGCCCCATGACAGGGCATTCGGAGAATAGTGCAAGCCTAGGCACAGCTGATGAACATCCTGTGACAAAGCCTTGAACCCTACCTGCCAGATTCGGGCCATCCCCCGTAAATCCGGGCCTTTCGATGTGGTCTACGCTGTATTTCCAGGGCCGTCGCCGCCCTTGGCGGCGTCCGCCTTACATCAAACTGTCACGCAACAGGCCTACCTTGGCTCAAGGTTTGCTGACCTAGACCAACGGTTCGCAAGCGCAGGTCCATTCATAACAACGAATGCAAGGCACCCACCAAAGGAGCTTCGGATGAAAAAGTTGTTCATGGCGTCACTGCTCGGTTCGGCCATCGCTTTTTGCACCACGGCCATGGCCGAGGACCTCAAGGCCCTTGAAGACGCCGCCCGCAAGGAAGGCACGGTCAACAGCGTGGGCATGCCCGATGCCTGGGCCAACTGGAAAGGCACCTGGGAGGACCTGGCGAAGAAATACGGCCTCAAGCACAGCGACACCGACATGAGCTCGGCCCAGGAAATCGCCAAGTTCGATGCGGAAAAAGACAACGCCAGCGCCGACATCGGCGACGTCGGTGCCGCCTTTGGCCCGATCGCCGCCACCAAGGGCGTGACCCAGCCGTACAAACCGAGCACCTGGGAGCAGGTCCCGGCGTGGGCCAAGGACAAGGACGGCCACTGGGCCCTGGCCTATACCGGCACCATCGCCTTCATCATCAACAAAGACCTGGTGAAAGAGAACGCGCCGAAGTCCTGGGCGGACCTCAAGACCGGCAAGTACAAAGTTGCCATTGGCGACGTCAGCACCGCAGCCCAAGCAGCCAATGGCGTACTGGCAGCCGCCATCGCCAACGGTGGCAACGAGTCGAATATCCAGCCGGGCCTGCTGTTCTTCGCAGACCTGGCCAAGCAGAACCGCTTGTCGATGTCCAACCCTACCATCCAGACATTGGAGAAGGGCGAGGTAGAGGTCGGCGTGGTGTGGGACTTCAACGGTCTGAGCTACCGTGAACAGATTGATCCCAAGCGTTTCGAGGTGCTAATCCCCGCTGATGGTTCGGTAATCTCGGGCTACACAACCATCATCAATAAGTACGCCAAACACCCGAATGCGGCGAAACTTGCACGTGAGTACATCTTCAGCGATGCCGGCCAGACCAACTTGGCCATCGGCAACGCCCGGCCGATCCGTGCCGAGCACCTGAAGTTGCCAGCAGACGTGCAGGCCAAGCTGCTGCCCAACGAGCAGTACAAGGCAGCCCAACCGATCAAGAACGCCGAGGCCTGGGAAGCGACCTCCAAGGCCCTGCCGCAGAAGTGGCAGGAGCAAGTGATCATCGAGATGGAGTAAGGCCATTCGCCGGCAAGCCGGCTCCTACGGGTTCCGCACTCTTGTAGGAGCCGGCTTGCCGGCGAAAGACCCAACCACAGATCCTCCCGGAGCAAACATGCAACACAACGTCATCCTGGTCCTGCTCGACGGCCTCAACCACCAGGTCGCGCACCACGCCATGGGCCACCTGCACGCCTACGTCGAGGCCGACCGCGCCGCGCTGTACCGCGTCGAATGCGAACTGCCGTCGCTGTCGCGGCCGCTGTACGAATGCATCCTCACCGGCGTGCCGCCCATCGACAGCGGCATCGTCCATAACAACGTCAACCGCCTGTCCAACCAGCGCAGCGTGTTCCACTACGCCCGCGAGGCGGGCCTGGGTACCGCGGCGGCGGCCTATCACTGGATGAGCGAGCTGTACAACCGCTCGCCGTTCGACCCGCTGCGCGACCGCCACACCCATGCGCCAAAGCTGCCGATTCAGCACGGTTTGTTCTACTACGCCGACCATTACCCCGACTCACACCTGCTGGCCGACGCCGAGTACCTGCGCCGCCGCCACGCACCGAATTTCCTGCTGGTGCACCCGATGAACATCGACGACGCCGGCCACCGCCACGGCCTGGACAGCAGCCAATACCGCAACGCCGCGCGCAGCGCCGACATCCTGCTGGCCGACTACCTGCCGCGCTGGCTCGAAGAGGGCTACCAGGTGCTGGTCACCGCCGACCACGGCATGAACAACGACCGCTCGCACAACGGCCTGCTGGCCGAGGAGCGTGAAGTGCCGCTGTTCGTCTTCGGCGAGGCATTCAGCCTGGACCCGGCGGCCAAGCCGTTGCAGACCGAGCTGTGCGGGACCATTTGCGAGCTGCTGGGGGCGCCCCACGACAAGCCGGTCTGCCGGGAGTTGCTCAAGTGAATGCAAGCCATCGCGGCCGCTACCTGGCCCTGCTCTGCCTGCTGCCGTTCGCCGTATTCTTTATCATTTTCCAGGTCGCGCCGCTGGCCTGGGTCGCCATCAACAGCCTGCAGAGCGAAAGCGGCTGGGGCCTGGCCAACTTCAGCAAGATCTTCGCCTCGAAGTTCTACCTTCAGGCGCTGCAGCGCAGCCTGGAGATCAGTTTCTGGTCGAGCCTGTTCGGCATTGTCATCGCCACGCTGGGCGCCTATTCGTTGCGCCGGGTCGACTCGAAGCTGCGCGACTTCGTCAGTGCCTTCGCCAACATGACCAGCAACTTCGCCGGTGTGCCGCTGGCGTTCGCCTTCATCATCCTGCTGGGTTTCAACGGCGCACTGACGCTGCTGCTCAAGCAGATGGGCCTGCTCGGTGACTTCAGCATCTATTCCAAGACCGGCCTGATCCTGGTCTACACCTACTTCCAGATTCCCCTGGGCGTGCTGCTGCTCTACCCCGCCTTCGACGCCCTGCGCGAAGACTGGCGCGAGTCTGCCGCGCTGCTCGGCGCCAGCCATTGGCAGTTCTGGCGGCACATCGGTTTGCCGGTGCTCACCCCGGCACTGCTGGGCACCTTCGTCATCCTGCTGGCCAATGCCCTGGGTGCCTACGCCACCGTCTACGCCCTGACCACCGGCAACTTCAACGTGCTGCCGATCCGCATCGCCGGGCTGGTGGCCGGCGACATCAGCCTCGACCCGAACCTGGCCAGTGCCCTGGCAATGGTGCTGGTGGGGTTGATGACCGTGGTCACGGTGGTCCATCAATGGCTGCTCAAGAGGAGCTACCATGCGCGCTGAACACAACGCAGGCGGGCTCTACCACCGGGTGGTGGTGTACCTGCTGTTCCTGATCCTGCTGCTACCGCTGGCCGGCACTTTGCTCTACTCGCTGGCCACCAGCTGGTCGGCGACCCTGCTGCCCAGTGGCCTGACCTTCAAGTGGTACGTCGCGTTGTGGAGCGAATCGCGCTTCCTCGCCGCGTTCGGCCAGTCGCTGCTGGTGTGCGTGGGTGCGCTGCTGCTGTCGGTGGTGCTGATCCTGCCGCTGTTGTTCGTGGTGCACTACCACTTCCCGAAGCTCGACGCACTGATGAACGTGCTAATCCTGCTGCCGTTCGCGGTGCCGCCGGTGGTGTCTTCGGTGGGCCTGCTGCAGCTGTACGGCAGCGGGCCGATGGCGATGGTCGGCACGCCGTGGATCCTGATCGGCTGCTACTTCACCATCGCCCTGCCGTTCATGTACCGGGCCATCACCAACAACCTGCAAGCCATCAACCTGCGCGACCTGATGGACGCCGCCCAACTGCTGGGCGCCAGCACCTGGCAGGCCGCCTTCCTGGTAGTGCTGCCCAACCTGCGCAAGGGCCTGATGGTGGCGCTGCTGCTGTCGTTCTCGTTCCTGTTCGGCGAGTTCGTGTTCGCCAACCTGCTGGTGGGTACCCGCTACGAGACCCTGCAGGTGTACCTGAACAACATGCGCAACAGCAGCGGCCACTTCAACAGCGCCCTGGTGATCTCCTACTTCGCCTTCGTGCTGGTGCTGACCTGGGTCGCCAACCGCTTGAACAAGGACAAGACCTGACATGAGCTTCGTCAGCGTACAGAAACTGCAAAAAAGCTACGCCGGCAGCCCGGTGTTCGAGAACATCGACTGCCAGATCGAGCGTGGCGAGTTCGTCACCCTGCTCGGCCCCTCCGGCTGTGGCAAGTCCACCCTGCTGCGCTGCATCGCCGGGCTGACGCCGGTGGACAACGGCCGCATCCTGCTCGATGGCCAGGACATCGTCCCGCTCAGCCCGCAGAAGCGCGGGATCGGCATGGTGTTCCAGAGCTACGCGCTGTTCCCCAACATGACCGTGGAGCAGAACGTCGCCTTCGGCCTGCGCATGCAGAAGGTCAGACCCGACGAAAGCCAGGCCCGGGTGCGCGAGGTGCTCGAGCTGGTGGAGCTGGGCAGCTTTGCCGGGCGCTACCCGCATCAACTGTCCGGTGGCCAGTGCCAGCGCGTCGCCCTGGCCCGTTCGCTGGTTACCCGCCCGCGCCTGCTGCTGCTCGACGAGCCGCTGTCGGCGCTGGATGCGCGCATCCGCAAGCACCTGCGCGAACAGATCCGCGCGATCCAGCGCGAGCTGGGGCTGACCACCATCTTCGTCACCCACGACCAGGAAGAAGCGCTGACCATGTCGGACCGCATCGTCCTGATGAACCAGGGCCGCATCGTCCAGAGCGGCGATGCCGAGACCCTCTACACCGCCCCCGTCGACCTGTTCGCCGCGGGCTTCATCGGCAACTACAACCTGCTCGACGCCGACAGCGCCAGCCGCCTGCTGCAACGCCCGGTGGCCAGCCGCCTGGCCATCCGCCCGGAGTCCATCACCCTCGGCTTGAACGGTGAGCTGGACGGCGAGGTGCGCAGCCACAGCCTGCTGGGCAACGTCATCCGCTATCGGGTGCAGGTTCGCGGCGTGGAACTGGTGGTCGACGTACTCAACCGTTCGGCGGCCGACCTGCACACCGACGGCCAGCGGGTATCCTTGTCGATCGACCCCACGGCGCTACGGGAAGTAGCCTAAGGAGCACAAACGCATGGCACTGGCAATTTTCGATCTGGACGAAACCCTCATCCATGGCGACTGTGCATCGCTGTGGAGCGAGCAGATGGCCCGGCTGGGCTGGGTCGACGGCAAGGCGTTCCTCAAGCGCGACCATGACCTGATGGAGGCCTACGGCAAGGGCCACCTGGCCATGGAGGACTACATGGCCTTCAGCCTGGAGCCCATCGCCGGGCGCACGCTGGAAGAGGTCGAGCACCTGGTCGAACCGTGGGTGGAGGATGTGATCGAGCCGATCATCTATGGCGATGCCTGCCGCTGCATCGCCGAGCACCGCAAGCGTGGCGACCGGATCCTGATCATCTCGGCGAGTGGTACGCACCTGGTGGGGCCGATCGCGGCACGCCTGGGCGTGGATGAATACCTGGCGATCGAGCTGGAGGCGATGAACGGAGTGTTTACCGGCAAGACCCACGGCGTGCTGACCTACCGTGAAGGCAAGATCACTCGGTTGCTGGAGTGGCTGGACCAGGAGCAGGAGAACCTGGAGGGGGCGAGTTTCTATTCCGATTCAAGGAACGACTTGCCGTTATTGCTGAAGGTGGATCACCCGCATGTGGTGAATCCGGATTCAGTGTTGCGTGAGCATGCCCAGATCAATGGCTGGCCGATCCTGAGCTGGTCGTGACGCCGCTGTTCGCCGGCAAGCCGGCTCCTACACGGAACCTGCAGGAGCCGGCTTGCCGGCGAACAGGCCTAGCGCAGGCTCGGATCGATCACCATGACCAGCTTGCCCGATACCTGGTTGCTCTCGAGCTCGGCATATGCCGCCTGGGCGAATTCCACCGGGTAGGTATCGACCAGCTGCGGCGATAACCGTCCTTCACTGAACAATGGCCACACTTGTTGCTGCAGCTCGCGCAGCAACTCGGCCTTGAACCCATCGTCCCGGTTGCGCAGGGTCGACCCGGTGATTTCCAGACGCTTGCCCAGCACCAGCGCCAGGTCCAGCTCGAACTTGCGTCCGCCCATCAAACCAATGATCACCCAGCGCCCGTCGCGGGCCAGCACTTTGAGGTTCAACTGCCCGTAACCAGCACCCACCGGATCGAGGATCACATCGAACGGCCCAAGCTGCTCCAGTTCGTCGAGGTTGGCGTTGCGCACCACGCCGCCCGCCGCGCCCAGGCCCTGGCAGTAAGCCAGGCGCTCCGGCGAACCCACGCTGACCCACACCGGGCTGCCAAAAGCCTTGCACAGCTGGATGGCCGCCGAGCCCACGCCACTGGCGCCGGCATGCACCAACACCTTCTCGCCGGCCTTCAGGCCACCGAGCTGGAAAATGTTCAACCAGGCCGTGGCATACACCTCTGGCAGCGCCGCCGCCTCATGCAGGCTCAGGCCCTCGGGCACCGGCAGCACATGGCGGGCATCGACCACCACTTCCTCGGCCATGGCCCCACTGGCCAGCAGTGCACACACCCGGTCGCCCACACGCCAGTCGGCGCCGGCACCGACCTCTTCGACCACACCGGCGCACTCCAGGCCCATGTACGGGCTGGCGCCTGGCGGTGGCGGATACAGCCCCTTCATCTGCAACAGGTCAGCGCGGTTCAGCCCTGCAGCGGCCACGCGAATACGCACCTGCCCCGCGTCACAGGCCGGACGATCGGCCTCGACCCAGGCCACATGTCCGTCAACGCCTTGCAATGCCTTCACAGTGCCTCCATAGTTGAATCATATGACTGAGCCTGGGCGAGCACGTCCCAGGCTTTTTGCAGTATGCGTCCGGTTTCATGGAACCGGCGAACGGAAAAGACGGCCTACTATGCGTGATCAATTGCCTCCACGTCGAATCAGCATGAAGCATTTCCTCCCCAGCACCGCCCTCGCCCTGGTGATCGGGCTCGGCAGCCTCACGCTCGGTGGCAATGCGGCCGCCGCCAACAAGTGGGACAGCCTGCAGCCAGACCGCGACGAGGTCGTCGCCAGCCTCAACATCGTCGAGCTGCTCAAGCGCCACCACTACAGCAAGCCGCCACTGGACGACGCCCGTTCGGTCATCATCTATGACAGCTACATCAAGCTGCTCGACCCCTCGCGCAGCTACTTCACCGCCGCGGACATCGCCGAGTTCGACAAGTGGAAAACTCAATTCGATGACTTCCTCAAGAGCGGTAATCTCGACCCCGGCTTCACCATCTACAAGCGTTACCTGGATCGCGTGAAGCAGCGCCTGGACTTCGCCCTTGGCGAACTGAACAAAGGCGTCGACAAGATCGACTTCACGGTGAAGGAAGACCTGCTGGTCGACCGCAAGGACGCCCCATGGATGAAGAACCAGGCCGAGCTCGACGACCTGTGGCGCAAGCGCGTCAAGGACGAGGTGCTGCGCCAGAAGATCTCCGGCAAGGAGCTCAAGCAGGTCCAGGAAACCCTCACCAAGCGCTACAAGAACCAACTGTCGCGCCTGGACCAGACCCGTGCCGAAGACATCTTCCAGGCCTACATCAACACCTTCGCCCAGTCCTACGACCCGCACACCAACTACCTGTCGCCGGATAACGCCGAGAACTTCGACATCAACATGAGCCTGTCGCTCGAAGGCATCGGCGCGGTGCTGCAAAGCGACAACGACCAGGTCAAGATCGTACGCCTGGTGCCGGCTGGCCCGGCAGCGAAGACCAAGCAGGTCGCCCCCGCCGACAAGATCATCGGCGTCGCCCAGGGCAACAAGGAAATGGTCGACGTGGTCGGCTGGCGCCTGGACGAAGTGGTCAAGCTGATCCGCGGCCCGAAAGGCTCGGTGGTGCGCCTGGAGGTCATCCCGGCCAGCAACGCACCGAACGACCAGACCAGCAAGATCGTCGCGATCACCCGCGAAGCCGTGAAGCTCGAGGAGCAGGCGGCGAAAAAGTCGGTGCTCAAGCTCAAGCAGGACGGCCGCGACTACAAGCTGGGGATCATCGAGATCCCGGCCTTCTACCTCGACTTCAAGGCCTACCGCGCGGGTGACCCCGACTACAAGAGCACCACCCGCGACGTGAAGAAGCTGCTGACCGAGCTGCAGAAGGAAAAGGTCGACGGCGTGGTCATCGACTTGCGCAACAACGGTGGCGGCTCACTGCAGGAAGCTACCGAACTGACCAGCCTGTTCATCGAGAAAGGCCCGACCGTGCTGGTGCGCAACGCCGACGGCCGTGTCGACGTGCTCGAGGACGAGAACCCCGGCGCCTTCTACAAGGGGCCACTGGCGCTGCTGGTCAACCGCCTCTCGGCGTCCGCCTCGGAGATCTTCGCCGGTGCCATGCAGGACTACCACCGCGCGCTGATCATCGGTGGCCAGACCTTCGGCAAGGGCACCGTACAGACCATCCAGCCGCTCAACCATGGCGAGCTCAAGCTCACGCTGGCCAAGTTCTACCGGGTTTCCGGGCAGAGCACCCAGCACCAGGGCGTGCTGCCGGACATCGCCTACCCGTCGATTATTGACACGAAGGAAATCGGCGAAAGCGCGCTGCCTGAAGCCATGCCATGGGACACCATCCGCCCAGTGGTCAAGCCGGCTTCCGACCCGTTCAAGCCATTCCTGGCCCAGCTCAAGGCACAGCATGACGCGCGTAGCGACAAGGATGCCGAGTTCGTCTACATCCGCGACCGCCTGGCGCTGACGCAAAAGCTGATGAACGAGAAGACCGTCAGTCTCAACGAACAGGAGCGTCGCGCCCGCCACGACGAGATCGAGACCAAGCAATTGGCCCTGGAGAACATCCGCCGCAAGGCCAAGGGCGAGGAGCCGCTCAAGGAGCTGAAGAAGGAAGACGAGGACGCACTGCCCGCCGAACCGGAAGACACCAAGCCCGAGGACGACGCCTACCTGTCCGAGACGGGCCGCATCCTGCTCGACTACCTGGGCCTGAGCACTTCGGTGGCCAAGCATTGACGTGATGGCAGAATAATGTGACCTGTCATCAAACAGTCATCGGGCTGTCGTGAAATAGAAGGGCCGGACGTGCAAACGTCCGGCCCTTTTTCATTCAGGAAGCAGTCCATGACCGTCACCGAACAGCTTAGCGCGTTGAGCGCCATCCTGGCTCAACGCAGCGTCCACAGCCTGTTCCAGCCCATCGTCTGCCTTTCCGAACGCCGCATCCTCGGTTACGAAGCCCTCAGCCGCGGCCCATCCAACAGTCCGCTGCACTCGCCCCTGAACCTGTTTGCCATCGCCCGCCAGGCCGGGCGCCTGAGCGAGCTGGAAGTACTGTGCCGCGAAAGCGCCTGCCGCCGCTTCAGCGAGCAAGGCCTTGAGGGCAAACTGTTCCTCAACATTTCGCCGGAGTCGCTGCTCGAACCCCATTACCCGTCCGGGCGCACCCTGAAGATGCTCGAACAGGTCGGCCTGCCGCCCAGCCGCGTGGTCATCGAGCTGACCGAACAGACGCCCACCGAAGACTTCCAGTTGCTGTACAACGCCCTGCACCACTACCGTGACATGGGTTTCTCCATCGCCCTCGACGACCTCGGGGCCGGCTATTCGAGCCTACGCCTGTGGTCAGAACTGCGCCCCGACTACGTGAAGATCGACCGCCACTTCATCGACGGTATTCACCTTGACCCGCTCAAGCGCGAATTCGTCGGCTCCATCCTGCAGATCGCCCGCGCCTCCCGCGCCCAGGTGATCGCCGAGGGTATCGAGCTGAAAGAGGAACTGACGGTGCTCGGCGAGATGGGTGTCGACCTGGTTCAGGGCTACCTGCTTGGCCGTCCCCAGGAGTTTCCACCACGCGACACCCTCACCCTGCTGCCCCAGGCGCCGGGTAGCGGCGTGGCCCTGGGCGAAGACAGCCGCGACCTCAGCGCCTTGCTCATCGAGCAACCGGCGGTGACCCTCGACACTGCCACGCAACACGTGCTCGAGGCCTTTCGCCGCCAGGCCAACCTGAACTCCCTGGCAGTGCTGGACGAGCGCGGCAAGCCCTGCGGCATCGTGCATCGCCATTCGCTCTCCGCTGCACTGCTCAAGCCCTTCGGTACCGACCTGTTCGCGCGCAAGCCGATCAGCCGGCTGATGAGCCAGGACTACCTGGCCGTCGAGCGCGGCCAATCGCTGCAACAGGTCAGCCGCCTGCTCACCAGCCGTGCCCGCCAGCGTATCGAGGAAGATTTCATCATTACCCAGAGCGGCCGTTACCTGGGGCTGGGGCGGGTAATCGACGTGCTCAAGCTGATCACCGAGCAGAAGCTCCAGCAGGCCCGGCATGCCAACCCGTTGACCCTGCTGCCGGGCAACGTGCCGATCCAGCAGTGCCTGGCCCGTGTGCTGGAACAGCGGCGCGAGGCGGCGGTGTGCTACGTCGATATCGACAGCTTCAAGCCGTTCAACGATATCTACGGCTACGCCCGGGGCGATGAAGTACTGCTGTGCCTGGCCCAGTGCCTGAACGATTGCGTGGACCCGAGCCGTGACTTCGTCGGGCATATCGGCGGGGACGACTTCATGCTGGTGCTGGGGTCCAGGGACTGGCAGGCACGTCTGCAACTGCTGCTGGAAGCCTTTGCCCGGCAGTGCCGGCGCTTCTACCGCAGCGAACACCTGGAGGCTGGGTGTTTCACCTCGCACAACCGCCAGGGGCAGCGCGAAACCTTTGCGTTGCTGTCACTCTCGATCGGGGTGGTGTGGCTGGCGGCCGAGAGCAGCCTCGAGCTGGATGCCGGGCAACTGGCGGAGCTGGCCTCCCAGGCCAAGCGCCAGGCCAAGGATACCCGCGGGCCGAGCCTGAGCCTGATCGATACCACGCTGTAGCGGCTTTAGCCGCGATCACCCGCGCAGCGGGTGCCAGGTACCGCGTTGCCTGCATCGCGGCTAAAACCGCCCCTACAGAGGTGTGTTGCGTGCTCCCGTGGCACGCGCCTCAGGCCCGCTCAGCTTCCGGATAGCGGTACTCGAACACCCGCACCACCTCGGACGCATGCCAGGACGCCGCTTCCATGCCATCCACCGGCCCCGAGAACCGCCCCAGCCGCTCGACACACTCGAAGAACCCGGTGCGCGGCAAGCGGCTGGCACCCTGGCTGATCACCAGCGAGCTGCGCAAGGGTTGCTCGGCACGGGCATCGAGCACGGCGAGGTACTCCAGGGCGGCGGTCAGGGTCTGCATGGCCGGGCTGGGCAGTTGCAGACGCTCGAGCAGCGCCCGGTAGGTGAGCAGGTGGCGTTGACGGCGGGCCAGGTCGAGCTCGGTCAACAGGTTCTCCCATTGCTGACGGCTGATCCTGACCTGGCTCATGACGGTTCGCTCCAGCCCGCCACACCCAGGTGCCAAGCCAGGCTGCGCAGGATCGCCGCATCCGGGCGACGCTCGCCGGCCTCGATCATGGCGAGATAAGCCGGGCTGATGCCAACCGTGCGCGCCAGTTGTTCAGGCGCAAGCCCCTTCGCCTGACGCAACGACGCCAGCTGGTCCAATGAAGACAAGCTGGCGTTCTGAGGTGTGCTTTCGCTGTTGTCGGTGGCGCTTGATGTACTGGCAGGTGCCTGGCCTGCGGCCACGAGCAGCGCCTGGTACTGCTCCCAGGGCACGACGGCGTACTCGGGCTGACCGTCCCGGCTGATGACCTGAATACCCATAACAACCCCCTTGACGTTGGATCACGGCATGTAATCCGTAGGCATAACGCTTATGCCAATTATATTACCAACCTTGGGGATCCGGTGAACTCAGTTGCCAGGTCGTTCCAAGCGCAGGGCTTCAGGGGTTTTCGGCAGGCGCTCGACCACCCGCAGTTTCTCCGGGGCCTGGTTGTCGCGCCAGGCCTTGAAACGGCCCAGTTCGTCGGCGACGGTCTTGAGCACCCAGCCCAGCACGGCGATGTCGTCGAGCAAACCCACACCGAGCAACCAGTCCGGGATCGCATCCAACGGGCTGACGAAGTACAGCAGCCCGGCGACGATGGTGACCAGCGCCTTGGGGCTCACGGCACGGTACTCGCCACGCCACCAGGCCAGGCACAACGCCTGCATCAGCCGCACATCCTCGCGCAATTGCCCAAGCTTGGGGCCCTTGCGAGCCACGGCGAACAGCAGCGCCGGCAAGCGCCCGCGGCTGAGCAGGCGCTCGGCCAGTGGCAGGAAGCGGGCAAAATTCCAGGGTGCGCTCATGAAACCTCCAGAGGAGCCAGGAAGGTTATCCACAAAATTTGTGGATAACCTTGTGAACAGGGTCGCCTTCACGGCACAAGGTGCCCGTCAGGCAAGGGCCGGGCACGGATCGGGCGTTTTTTACACAGTCGTTTCAATGACGCAAACGTTTTGCGACAACAACACCCGCGTTCACGCCCCGGCATTGCTTGCGACAGTGACGCAGGCCATCCGTTCGCGTCAAGCGCCCCTGAAAACGACGGCGCCCCGTCGAAACGGGGCGCCAGAGATTGCAAGCCGGGGCTTACTTGGCTGGAGCTTCTTCGACTTCAGCCTTGCTCAGGTCCTTGATGCCCAGCAGTTCCAGGTCGAACACCAGTACCGAGTTGGCCGGGATCAGCGGGCTCGGGCTCTGGGCGCCGTAGGCCAGTTCAGCCGGGATGTACAGCTTGTACTTCTCGCCGACGTGCATCAGTTGCAAGCCTTCGACCCAGCCCGGGATCACGCCACTGACCGGCAGGTCGATCGGGCTGCCGCGCTCGACGGAGCTGTCGAATACCTTGCCGTCGATCAGCTTGCCTTCGTAGTGGACAGTGACCACGTCGGTTGGCTTGGGCTGCGGGCCGTCGGCCTTCTTGACCACTTCGTACTGCAGGCCGGAAGCGGTGGTGACCACGCCTGCTTTCTTGGCGTTTTCCTCGAGGAATTTCTTGCCGCTGGCGGCCGCTTCCTCGCTGGCCTTGGCCAGGCGCTCTTCGGCGCGCTTCTGCAGGGCGCTGAAGGCTTCGACCAGCTCTTCGTCCTTCAGGCGCTGTTCTTTCTTGCCGACAGCGTCTTCGATACCTTGGGCGACGGCTTTGGAGTCCAGGTCGTCCATGCCTTCCTGAGCCAGGCTCTTGCCCATGTTCAGGCCGATACCGTAGGAGGCTTTCTGTGCCGGAGTCTTCAGCTCGACGCTGCTGGTCTGGGCGTCGCAACCGGCCAGGACCAGGCCTACCAGGGCAACCGCAGCCGCCAAACGATGCTGTTTCATGCTATTTCCTTGTTCATGCGCCATAGGGGCAATCAGGGTAAAGCCGCGAGCTTATCAGGCGGCCACGACCAATGGCTACCGGCATGAGAGCGACAAAAGTCCAAGAAGTTCCAGTGCTGAAACGGTCAGCGTCAGTGCAAATGATTATATGTTGCGAATTGTATCGACCGGCATATATCAGACCGCTATCATTGCCGGCGATTCAACGGCTGGCCGAGGGATGGCCAGCCTGTCAGGGACGGGCTTCAGGGACGTGCGATGAGATGGGATGGCGAGGTGACTTTCGGTGACTACTGGCTGGGCTATACCGGCAAGGCCGACCAGACCAGCGCCCATGCCCATGTTGCCATCCAGCTCTGCATCGGCCTGCGCGGCGACATCACCGTGGAGCTCGCCGGCCGCACGCTGACCGGGGCCGGGGTGATCATCGGCCCCTTCGTCGACCACCGTTCCCTGCCCAGCCCCGACCGCATCGCGTTCCTCTATCTCTACCCCGACGCGCCACTGGGCCGGGCGCTGAATGCCCTGGTCGACGCCAGCGGCACGGCAGTGGCCAGCGCCGAGATCGTCAATTGCATCCGCCAGGCCGACAGCTTCCAGGAGGTGGTCGAGACCCTGGAGCGCCTGCTGGTGACCGACGATGCCTTCGACCCCCGGCTCTCCAATGCCCTGCACCTGTTGCGCGACGATTGCGCGGGGATCGGCGCAATCTCCCGCGCAGCCAGCGCCGTAGGCCTTTCCAGCCCGCGCCTGCGTTTCTTCGCCACCCGCCACATGGGCGTACCCCTCTCGCAATGGATCATCTGGCGCAAGCTCGAGCGTGCCTGCCACGCCCTCGCCCACGATGCCAGCCTCAGCGACGCGGCCATGGCCGGCGGTTTCGCCGACCAGGCCCACCTCACCCGCATGATGCGGCGCATGGTCGGGATGTCGCCCAGCCGCGTCGCCGTGGTGCTACGCAATACGAGCGATTCGTTCAAGAATCAGCAGTAGTGAAACGCCATCATCCCTTCCGACCTCCGCTGATCGGGATCTCCACTTCCTAGCGCAGGCATTGCCGCCGGCCCAGGCCGGCTTTTTTCTTCGTTTCGATCACGTGGTCGCTTGCACAGGCGTGCGGGCGGCCGCCCATGAAAACTGCCAATTCACCCACTTTCTGCGAGCAAGGAGTGCAAGCACATGTCCGGTCCCTCACGGATGACTGTTTTCCTTACCGGCGGTGCCGGCGTACTGGGCGATACCCTGATTGACCAACTGGCCGAGCGCTACGACCTGATCTGCCTGACCCGGCGCAGCGCCATTCGCCACCCCGGCGTCGAGACCCTGCGCGGCGACATCTGCCAACCACGCCTGGGCCTGAGCGCCGCCGACTACCTGGCCCTGCTGCCACGCATCGACTGGGTGATCCACAGCGCCGCCATCACCCGCCTGGACGGCCACGCCGAAGCCGTGTTCTCGGTCAATTACCAGGGTACCGAGCAGGTGCTGCAGCTGGTGCGCGACGCCCAGGTGCCGCTCTACCACATCAGCACCGCGTTCACCCACCCGTGCGACTACCACCCCGGCGTGATGCCCTCGACGCCCTACGAGATCGTCAAGCGCCAGGCCGAGACCCTGGTGCGCGAGGCAGGTGTCCCGGTGTCGATCTTCCGCCCGTCGATCATCATCGGCGACAGCCAGACCGGGCACATGCCCATCCTGCAAGGCTTCCACCTGACCATGGGGCTGATGATGTCGGGCTACCTGCCGATCATCCCGTGCCCCGAGGACGGGCGGGTCGACGTGATCGCCCGCGACGTCGCCGCCGCGGCCATCGTCAGCGCGCTGGACCAGCGCCTGATCGGCGACGACTACTTCCTCAGCAATGGCCCGCAAGCGCTGGACATCCGCACGCTGCTGGACCTGATGTGCGCCGAGATGGCTCAGCAGGGCAAGCCGTTCCAGCGCCCGCGCTGCATGAACCCCGACATCTACGAGCGCCTGGTGCGCCCGGTGTTCCTGCCTGCGCTTGAGGAAAACATCCGCGCGGCCCTTGGCCGGGCCACCCAGCTGTGCCGCTACGCCAGCCTGCTGCAGCCACTCCCCAGCTCGCTGGCCCAGCTGCTGCCGGCCAGGCGCCTGGCGCAACGCTCGCCGCGCGAAGAGCTGGCGCTCACCCTCGCTCGCCTGTCGCCCAAGCTCTCGGCCATGCAACGCATGCTGAAAGTGCCCACCCCGGCGCAACGCCGCGCCGACGTCGCCCTGGAGGCCTGAGCACGATGAACAGCTTCAGCACAATGCCCGATGTTTTTGACTCGGCGCTGATCCAGCAGCAGTACCGTGATCACGTCAACGCCGGCTACGCCCGCCTGGCCTCGATGATGAACCTGCCGATCGAGGCCTCGAGCGCCGGGGTGTACCTGTTCGACAGCCAGGGCAATCGTTACCTGGACGCCGGCGGCTACGGCGTGTTCCTGCTGGGGCACGGGCACCCCGACGTGCTCGAGCGGGTCAGCCACCAGCTGCACAGCCATCCGCTGGCCAGCAAGCTGCTGCTCAACCCCTACCAGGCCCGGGCCGCCGCCGCGTTGGCCGCGGTCTGCCCCGGCGACTTGCAGTACGTGTATTTCTGCAGCTCCGGCACCGAGGCCACCGAGGCGGCGCTCAAGCTGGCCTGGCTCAACGACTGCAAGCACGTGATCTCGACCGTCGGCGGCTACCACGGCAAGACCTTGGGCGCGCTGGCGGTGACCGGCCGGGAGCTTTATCGCTCGCCGTTCGCCAACCGCCTGGGCGAGAGCCAGTTCGTGCCGTTTGGCGATGTCGAGGCGCTGCGTCACACCCTCGAAGGGTTGCCTGAGCGGGCCTGCGTGATCCTCGAGCCGGTGCAGGCCGAAGCCGGCGTGATCCTGCCGCCGCCCGGCTACCTGCGCCAGGTGCGCGACCTGTGCGACCGCCACAACGCGGTGCTGATCGCCGACGAGATCCAGTCGGGGCTGGGCCGCACCGGGCGCTGGTGGGCCTGCGACCACGAAGGCGTGGTGCCCGACATCCTACTGGTGGGCAAGAGCCTGTCCGGCGGCTGCGTGCCGGTCAGCGCCATGGTCTGCACCCCCGACATCCAGGCACCGCTCAACCGCAACCCGTTGATGCACACCACTACCTTCGGTGCCAACCCGCTGGCCATGGCCGCGGTGCTGGCCACGCTGGAGGTCATGCAGCGCGACAACCTGGTGGCGCGGGCCGAAGCCTTGGGCCAACAGGTGCAAAACGGCCTGCAAGCCGTGCTGCGCGAACAGCCCCGCGCCGACCAGGTGCGCCTGCGCTGCGCCGGCCTGCTGCTGGGGCTTGAGTTCGCCGACGCCGGGCTGGCCGCCAACATGGTCATGCACCTGATCGACCAGCGCATCGTGGTCAACCACTCGCTCAACGATCACCGGGTGATCCGCCTGACCCCGCCCGCGCTGTACAGCGACAGCGATGTGGCCTGGCTGCTCGACGGCCTCGCCACCGCCCTCGCCCGCACTTTCGCCCAATAAGGAGAGCGACATGAAAGAAGTCAGCCTCAACGCCTACGTTCCCAGCCAGAGCGCCGAGCAGGTGTATGCCGCCATCAGCAACTTCAGCCTGTACCCACAACTGTGCGAGTCGGTGCGCAACATCGAGATCGAATCGATCGACGACAACCAGGTGCTCAGCAACTGGGAGGTGAACTTCCACAGCGGCATTCTCAAGTGGCAGGAGCGCGATGTCTTCGACCCCGCCAACCTGCACATCCACTTCCGCCAGACCGCCGGCGACATCGACCACTTCTCGGGGTACTGGCAGGTCAGCGAAGCGCCCGAGGGCGCCAGCATCGCCTTCCACTCCTGCTTCGACCTGGGCATGCCGATGCTCGCCGACATGCTCGACCCCGTGGCCCGCCAGGCGATCCGCGACAACATCAGCGCCATCATCAATGGCCTGTTCCCGAACAGTCATATCAAGGATTGATGTAATGCCCTTGTCATTGCTACAGCGATCCAGGCAGACCCTGGAACACTTCGCCCCCGGCTTCGCCCGCTTGCTGGCGGAGCTGCCCTTCGACCAGCGCGAAGCCCACGGCAGCCCGGTCGTGGATTGGTTCAAGCGCACCGGCCCGGTGGGCCTGCTGGTGCCCAAGGCGGCTGGCGGCCTGGGTGCCACGGCGCTCGAGGCGGTACGGGTGCAGGTGGCCATCGGCGCCCTGTCGCCCTCGCTGGCGATCGCCAGCACCATGCACCAGTTCTCCGTCGCCAGCCTGGTCGCCGTGGCGGCCAAGGGCGCGGGCGCCGAAGGCTTGCTGTTGTCGGCCATTGCCCAGCAACGCCTGCTGGTGGCCTCGGGCTTCGCCGAGGGCGTGCCGGGTGGCGGCATTCTCGATGCCGGCATGGATGCGGTGCGCCTGGCCGACGGTGTGCGCCTCAACGGCAGCAAGCAACCCTGCAGCCTGGCCAGTTCCATGGACTTGCTGACCGCCAGCTTCAGCCGCGACACCGACCAGGGTGAAGAGCTGATGATCGCCTTGATTCCGGCTTCCGCGCCGGGCCTGAGCCGCCACCCGTTCTGGGCCAACAGCGCGCTGGCCGGGGCGCAGAGCCTGGAGTTGCGCCTGGAGGACGTCTACGTCAGCGACAAGATGATCTTCTCGGCCGGGCTCAAGGCGCAGCTGGGCGAAGTGCAGACCATCGGCTTCGTCTGGTTCGAGCTGCTGATCTGCGCCACCTACCTGGGCGCCTGCTTAGGGATGGCCGAGACCGTGGTCGGCGAGCGGCGCTGGAACGACCAGCAACGTGTCGAGCTGGCTAGCCAGCTGCAACTGTGCCTGAGCGCCGTCGAAGGCCTGGCCCATGAAGTCGAGCAGTTGGACGACGGCGCGGACGACCTGCTGGCGCGCCTGCTGCTGACCCGCTACGGCATCGAGCAACAGCTGGCCCGGGCCTCGGACCTGGCCCAGCAGATGCTGGGCGGCCTGGCGTTCATCCGCTCCAACGACACCAGCAACTGGCTGAACAGCACCCGCGGCCTGCAATTCCACCCGCCGGGGCGCTTCAGCATGTCGGCCAACCTCGACCACTACCTGCACACCGCCACCTTCAGCATCGCCAAGGGAGCCAACCCGTGAAACTGCACAACAAGATCGTCGTCATGACCGGCGCGGCGCGCGGCCTCGGCCTGCAAACGGCGCGCAAACTCAAGCGCCAGGGCGCGACGGTGATCGGCATCGATCGCCTCGAACCGCAGGCCGCCGTGGACTTCGACGCCTACTTCCAGCTCGACCTGTGCGACCAGGCCCGAGTGAACGAGACCGTCGATGCAATCCAGCAGCGCTTCGGCGACATCGACATCCTGGTGAACAACGCCGGCGTGCTCACCCTCGAGCGTGGCGAAACCGGGGTCAACGATGAAGTGCGCCGCGCGCTTGAAGTCAACCTGCTGGCGCCCTGGCAGTTGACCGCGCGGTTCCTGCCGGCGCTGCTGCGCACCCACGGCAAGGTGGTCAACGTGTCCTCGCTGTTCGCCCTGGTCAACGCGCCCTATGTCGCCGCCTATGCCACCAGCAAACGCGCCATGAGCGCTTACTCCGACGTGCTGCGCATGCAGTACCCGGGGCAACTGGACGTGGTCACGGTGTTCCCCGGTTTCATCGACACCGCCATCCACGACCCGGCCGAGCGGGTGGGGCTGTCGGTCAAGCGCCTGGTCAGCTTCAAGCGGGGTGACCGCGTGCTGCTGTCGCTGGAGGAGAATCTCGACGACGCCAGCAACGGGCTGCTGCGGGCCTGCCTCAAGCACGGCCTGCGCAACCGTGGCCTGACCTTCCTCGGTAGCGTGGCGATGTACACCGCGCGCTGGCTGCCGAGCCTGGTCGACGCCTTCATCGGCCTGCGCCTGCGCAGCTTGAGCAAGGCCGGGCAACTGGCGCTCAAGCCCGAACTGATCGACTGAGGCCAGGCCGATGAAGCACCTGCCGCTGGACAAGCCCACCTTGCGCCCGGACCGCCGCCTGCTCACGCCATCGGCGCTGGAATCGGCGTTGGTGATCGGCTACGCGCTGCTGCTGTTCGGCGTGCCCCTGGCCTTGTTCGTGGTGGCCGCCGAACAGGCGCCCTGGGCGTGGCTGCTGGCCTGGCCGCTGCTGCTGCCGGCCGGCTACGGCCTGTTCGTGCAAGGCATCCTCGGGCACGAGGGGTTGCACTTCAACCTCAGCCACAACCGCCTGCTCAGTTGCCTGCTGGCGGTGCTGCTGAGCTCGCTGCTGTGCGGTTTCTGCGCCACCGGCTACTTCGTCGACCACTGGCAGCATCACCGCTACAACGGCGGCCCCAAGGACCCGGACTGGCGCTTGTTGCGGCGCTACCGGCTGGCCGCGACCCGGCTGCTGGTGTCGCGCCTGCATGCCACCGCGCGCTACCTGCTGCAGACCCTGCGCCTGGCCCTGCCCGGCGCCAAGGTCGAAGGCGCGCTGCCGCTGCCGGCCGGGCAGATCCGCCTGCTGGCCAGGTTCAACCTGGCCTGCCAGGTGCTGTGGCCGCTGTTCTGGCTGTGGCTGGTGATGCGCTGGCCGGTGCTGTTGCCGGCCCTGCTGGCCTGCCTGCTGGTCGCCTTGCTGGTGTCGGCGCTCAACGCCTACCAGGAGCATGCCTTCGACGTCGGTGTCGAGCAGCCGGTCGCCCGTTCGCGCACCGACCTGATGAGCACCCTGCTGCACCTGGGCTCGAACTTCCACCTGGAACACCACCTGTACCCACGGGTGCCGTGCTGGCGCCTGCCGCAGCTGCACCGGCAACTGCTGGCCAGCGGCTGGTACGAAGGCCGCCGGGCGCTGCTCGAGCCCCGCTTTTTCGGCGCCTTGCGCTATTGCCAGGCGCGCTTCCCCTACTCCGGCACCTGGCAGACGGTTGCGCAGCAGGCCCCACAAGAACACTGAAATGCCCCAACACACGACAATCACACTCATGGAGCCGAGTATGTCCTTCGAAGTCGATAACCTGATCCAGCATGAACGCCGCACCCTGCTGGAACACCCCTTGTTCGCCCGCATCAGCACAGTGGAGGATGTCCGCCTGCTGATGGAGAACCACGTGTTCGCCGTCTGGGACTTCATGACCCTGCTCAAGCGCATCCAGCGCGACCTGACCTGCGTCGACCTGCCCTGGCTGCCACCGCGCCACACCCTGGCCGCGCGCCTGATCAACGAGATCGTCACCGGCGAGGAAACCGACGAGCGCCCGGGCGGCGGCTTCATCAGCCACCTGGAGCTGTACCTGCAGGCCATGGACGAGATCGGCGCCGACACCGGGCCGTTCCGCCACTTCCAGGCCCTGCTGCAGGCCGGCACTTCCCTGGCCCATGCCCTGGACAGCGCCGACATTCCAGCGCCGGCCCGGGTGTTCGTCAGCAAGACCCTGGACGTGGCCCTGAATGGCTCGACCGTGCAGGTGCTGGCGTACTTCTTCTTCGGCCGCGAAGACATCATCCCCGACATGTTTGGCCGCCTGCTCGAGCAATGGGCGATCGACGAGTCGAACGTGCCGATGCTGACCTACTACCTCAAGCGCCACATCGAGATGGATGGCGACGACCACGGCCCGGCGGCCAAGCGGATCATCGCCGAGATCGTCGACCAGCCAGAGCAGCAGCAAGAACTGGTGCACAGCGCGCGCGACGCCCTGGTCGCCCGCACGCTGCTGTGGCAGGGCGTACTCGAACAGCTCGACCAGCGCGCGACGCACAAGGCCCGCCAGGCGAGCGTCGCCGCCGCCGTGTGAACCCATGCCCTTGCCCACCGCTGCGGCGGGCAAGGGTCCCTGTCCCCTTGCAACACGAACGAGGGTGTATGCCATGTTGAAAGGCAAGCATGCCAAGTTGGCGGTCTGCTCGGCGGTGCTCGCGGGCCTGGCGCTGCTGGGCTGGCAGCGCTGGCAGTATGCGCGGCAGTACGTCAGCACCGACAACGCCGAAGTGGAAGGGATCATCATCCCGATCCGCGCCAAGCTGAGCGGCGTGGTGGTCCAGGTACCCGTGCGCGAAAACACTCGGGTAGGCAAAGGCGACCTGCTGTTCCAGGTGCGCGAGGATGAATACCACCAGCGTGTGGAGCGGGCCGAGGCCAACTACCTCGGCGCCTTGGTAGCCACTGGCCAGGGCGGCATGCCCGGGCTGATGGACAGCCAGGTGCGCGGCGCCGTCGCCCGCAGCCAGGCCGCCAAGGCCATGATCGGGCAGCTGGTGGCAAACGTCGAACAGGCCGACAGCGACTACCGGCGCACCCAGCGCCTGGCCCAACAGGGTGTGGTCAGCACCCAGGACCTGGAAGCCGCGCGCGCCCGCTACAGCGCCCTGAGCCACCAATTGCAGGGCGCGCGCGACAACTCCAACGCCGCCCGTGAGGGCACCCTGGCCAACCAGGCGGCACTCAAGGTGGAGGAATACCGCATCAAGGCCGCCGAGTCCGAGCTGGCCCTGGCGCGCATCAACCTGCAAGACACCCGACAGACCTCGCCACGGGCCGGCTTCATCGTGCACAAGGATGTGCAGCCCGGGCAGTTCGTGGTGGCCGGGCAGAAACTGCTGAGCCTGGTGAGCACCGATCACGTCTGGGTGGTGGCCAACTTCAAGGAGACCCAGATCGGCCGCGTGCGGGTCGGCCAACCGGCGCGGATCAGCGTCGACGCCTTCCCCGGCCAGACCTTCGAAGGCGTGGTGCACAGCCTGGTGCCGGCCACGGGCGCGCGCTTCTCGTTGCTGCCCCAGGAGAACGCCACAGGCAACTTCACCAAGGTGGTGCAGCGGGTACAGACGCGCATCGAGTTCAAGGAATTGCCCGCCGGGCTGAAGGACGCCATCAGCCAGGGCATGAGCGTGTTCGTCGAGGTCGACACCCGTGACGACAAGGGCCAGACCCTATGAAATCACCCTGGTTGGTGGCCTTGACGGTCACGCTGATCTCGATGATGGAGCTGCTCGACGTGACCATCGTCAACGTCGCGATCCCCAGCCTGATGGGCAGCTACGGAGCGTCGGTGGACGAGATCTCCTGGGTGTCGACCGGCTACATCGTCGCCAACGTGGTGATCCTGCCGGCCAGCGGCTGGCTGTCGGCCTGGTTCGGCCGGCGCGCCTACTACCTGGTGTCGTCCGCCGTGTTCGTGGTCGCCTCGCTGGGCTGCGCGCTGTCGGTGGAGCTGTGGCAGATGGTGCTGTGCCGGGTGGTCCAGGGCCTGGCCGGCGGCGGCCTGCTGGGGATCTCCCAGGCGATCATCTACGACGTGTTCCCCAAGGAGAAGGTCAGCGCCGGCATGGCGGTGTACGGTGTCGGGGTGATGATGGGGCCGACGTTGGGCCCATCGGTGGGCGGCTACCTGATCGATGCGTTTTCCTGGCACTGGATCTTCCTGATCAACCTGCCGATCGGCGCGCTGGCCCTGCTGCTGGCCTGGCTGTGCGTGGACGATTCACGCCACGAGCGGCGCCCGCAGAGCATCGACTATCTCGGGTTCATCCTGCTCGCCCTTGGGGTGGGCAGCCTGCAGATTCTACTGGAGCGCGGCGAGCACTGGGACTGGCTGGAGTCGGACCTCACCGTGCTGTGCCTGCTGTTGTCGGGGTTCGGCCTGGCGGGGTTCTGCTACTGGGAGCGGCGAGTCGCCAACCCGATCGTCAACCTGTCGCTGTTCGCCCACCGCGAGTTCCTGCTGGGGTCGGTCTGCGCGTTCTGCGTGGGTTTCGGCCTGTACAGCACCCTGTTCATGGTGCCGCTGCTGTTGCAGACCCTGCTCGAGCAGAGCGCCTACCAAAGCGGTCTGGTGATCTTCCCCGGCGCGCTGGCCAGCGCCGTCAGCACCCTGGTGATCGGCAAGCTGTCCCAGGAGAACCGTATCGACGAGCGGGTGTTCATCTGCCTGGGCATCCTGATCTACGGCTACGCCATGTACCTGCACACCCAGTTCACCCTGCAAAGCAACCCGGACACGCTGTTCTGGCCACTGGTCATCCGTGGCTTCGGCCTGGGCATGATCTTCGTGCCGCTGACCAACCTGGCCATGCGCCAATTGCCGCAAGGGCTGATCTCGGTCGGCTCCGGCGTGCTCAACCTGATGCGCCAGCTCGGCGGCAGCGTCGGCATCGCCATCGCCGCCACCCTGCTCACGCGCTTTTCCTGGTCGCGCTACCGGCAGTTGTCCGAGCACGTCGACGAAACCCGTCTGCTCGCCGGCGGCTGGGAGGTCGCCAACCTCGACCCCAGGCGCCTGTCCACCGACCTGCTCGACCCCGGCCAGGCCAACACCCTGCTGGCCTTCCTCGAAGCCCGCGACCAGGCACAGATGCTCGGCTTCAGCATGCTCTTCGGCCTGCTCGGCGCGGTCATGCTGGTCGGCGTGCCCATGGTGCTGATGATGCGCAACCCCAGGACCCCCAAGCCTCAACCCGCAAAGGAATCTGCGACATGCCCGGACACCGCCCTCGAATCCGCGTAGCCGCGCTGGCGCTGCTGGCGCTCTGTGCCAACCCTGGCCAGGCCAGCGACCTGTACCAGACCTACCTCAAGGCCGTGGACCACGACATGGCCTACGCCGCCGCCCAACAACGCCAGCAGGCCGCGGCGCAGAAAGCCCCCCAGGGGCTGGCGACGCTGCTGCCGCACCTGTCGCTGGAAGGCGGCGCGGCCTGGGTCGACCGCGAGCACAGCGGCGGCGCTCAGCGCGACAAGGACAACTCCAACGCCTACGCGCTGGTGCTGGTCCAGCCGCTGCTACGTTGGCAGAACGTCATCGGCCATGCCCAGGGCAAGGCCCAGGCCACCGCCGGCGAGATCGACCTGCTGGCGGCGCGCCAGGACCTGATGCTGCGCGTGGCCGATACCTACTTCGAACTGCTGCTGGCCGAAGACCAGCTGCACACCAGCCACCAGCAGGTGCGCAACCTCGGCCAGCAGTTGGACAAGGCGCAACGCTTGCGCCGCGAAGGCTCGGGCACCGAGAACGAAGTGCAGCGCATCCAGGCCAGCTACGACCTGGCCCAGGCCGAGCAAATCGCCGCCGGCAACGCCCTGCGCCTGCAGCAACAGGCGATGGCGCGGCTGATCGGCAGCGACCCCGGCGAGCTGGCGCGGCTGGATGACCAGGTGGCCTTCAGCGGCCCGCAACCGGCGCGCATGGAGGCCTGGACCGAACAGGCCCGGGCGCAGAACCTCAAGGTGCAGGCCGCCGAAGTGCGCCGGCTGATCGCCGAGCAGGAGGTGGAGAAACAGCAGGCCGGCCACCTGCCAACCCTCGACCTGGTGGCCGCCCACGGGCGCTTCGCCTCGGTCGGCGGCAGCCTCTACGACGTCACCGTGCCCGAGGAAAAGTACACCCAGACCGTGGTCGGCGTGCAACTGAGCGTGCCGCTGTACGCCGGTGGCGGCACCCAGAGCCGCACCCGCGAGGCCCGCGCCCTGCACGGCGCCGCCGAGGATGAACTGGAAGATGCCCGCCGCGAGGCCGACTTCATGGCCCGCCAGGCCTACCTCAACCTGACCGGCGGGCTCAGCCAGTACCAGGCCCTGCAGCAGGCGCTACGCTCCAGCCAGAGCAACCTGCAGATCACCACCCACGCCTTCGAAGCCGGCGCGCGGATCAGCAGCGACGTGGTGGACGCCGAACAGCAGGTGACCCGCACCACCCTACAGTTGGCCCGCCAGCGCTATGCCATCCTGCAGGCCCAGTTGCGCCTGATGGCGGCCAGCGGCAGCCTGGGCGACGACAACCTCAAGCGCCTCAGTGCCCTGCTCACCCGCCCGGCTCAGGGGTAATCGCCATCCCGGTACTGCCCGGCCACCTCGCGCAGTACCTCGCACATCCACTGGGCCGGCAGGCTCTGCGGCAAGGCGGCGTTGCGGCAGATGCCCACCGAGCCGCCCGGCTCGCGCACGCCCAGGTCGAGCTCGGCGAGTTCGTTGCGCCGCAGGTCGAGCAGCACCGCGTCGCGCGGCGCCACCCACAGCGCGTCGCTGCCCAGCAGGTAGCGGCGGCTCAGGGCCAGCGACAAGGTTTCCAGGCGCTGCGCCGGCAGCGGGATGCCGCACTGCACGAACAGGCTGTCGGCATGCTGGCGAATGGTGGTGCCCTGGGGCGGCAGCACCAACGGGTAGCGCCCCACTTGGGCCCGCTCCACCGGGGTGCTGGCCAGCAGCGGGTGGCCTGGGCGCACCACCAGGGCCATCGATTCACTGTACAGGTGCTCGAACGACAGGCCCTGGATCTGCGGGCTGTCGGTCATGCGCCCGACCACCAGTTCCAGTTCGCCCAGGTGCAACTGCCCGAGCAGTTGCGCGCTCACCCCGGTCACCACGCTGATCACCAGCGCCTCGTGGCGCTGGTGCAGGCGGCAGAGCACCTCCGGCATCAGCAACCCTTCGACGGTGGACAGCACGCCGATGCGCACCTGCGACGGCGCGCGCGCCTCGCCACGCACGCTGCCCACGCCCTCGCGCAGGGCCTGCACGCTGGGGCCGGCGTAGCGCATGAAGCGGGTGCCGGCCGGGGTCAGCGCGACGCCGTTGCGCGAGCGCTCGAACAGGCGCGTCTCGAGCAGGTCTTCCAGTTCCTTGAGGGTCTTGGAGATCGCCGGCTGGCTGATGGCGAGCACGTCGGCGGCCCTGGCCAGGCTGCCCTGCCGGGCAATCTCCAGGAAGCACAGCAGGTGGCGGTACTTGATGCGGGTGTCGAGGTTCATGCCCGGCAGTGTATCCGTAAAACGACAAGCCCTGTGGGAGCGGCTGTCTTGCAGCGTTTTTGTAGTTTACGTTTGCCCATGTGGGAGCGGCCTTGTGTCGCGAAAGGGGCGCAAAGCGGCCCCAGCGATCATTGCATTGATACTGAGATCCAGGGGCTGCAATGCAGTCTTTTCGCGACACAAGGCCGCTCCCACAGGGATCGCGCAAGGCTTGAGGTTAGTGTGGAGCCAGGGATATGCCACGCCTCGATGGGATTGCATTTCAGGCTCTGAAATCAGATTTAACCCCTTCCTTGTAGTCCATTTCCCAAACATACTCCCGCCGCCCTTTTTCCGTTGCGGTCGTTCTGGCACGGCTCTAGTCTCGGCGGGGCGCTTGAATCAGCGACCGGCTTTGACAGGCCGATCAGTCAAACTACATGGCTTAGCCCTCAATGGCTGCTGTGCATGGGGCACTTCATGTGCGCCGGGTTTTGGTTTGCCTGCCGGTCTGTCAACCCATGTACAGCTGCCACCCACTTGTTTGACAGCAAGCCTGTAGCGGCCCTTATAGAGGCCGACCACATGCTTAAGATTGTTCCCGATCCACCCCACAACCCTCACTCCCTCGAAGACACCCTCATCCAGGCCACCGAGTACGCCCTGTGTGCACTGACCGTGGCCCATCAGGCCGTGCATGCCCAGCCCAGATCACCGGCCACGATCCTGATGATGGCGTCGATCCACGAAGTCGAATCGCTGCGCGTGTTGCTCGAGTCGGCGTTGATCCAGGTGCAGATGCCCAAGGCTCCGCAGACGCTGCACTAGCCCGCGCCCGGCCCTGTTCGCTGGCAAGCCGGATCCTACGAAGAACGCCACGCTACACCTGTAGGAGCCAGCCTTGCTGGCGAAAGGGCCCACCCAGGCACCGACAACTTCGGGGAGAAAAACAATGACCACAGACGACACCACCGCAGGCAAAACCAAGTTCTACCAAGGCGAAGGCCAGACCGTCCCACTGTTCTGCATCAAACCCGGCATCCCCTGCCAGCACGCCCGCGAACAAGCCTCGGATCTGATGGGCTGCGTGCGCGACCTGACCATTGCCGGGATCATGGAAGAAAAGCCACAACTGCTCTGGGCGTCGTATTACCTGAGCGCGCTGGCCAAGGCGCTGATGGATGATGCGGAGCTGGGTATGAGGCACTGAGGCCGGAACGGCTCGGTCTGGGTGTCTCGTAGCCAGTCGGCTTGGATCACTCATGCAGTACGATACTTCTTGGGGCGGCAGGTGTCGCCCCTATTCATTGCACCTATGCTGAGTCCTGATCAAGATTCAATCCTAGCGCTTTACATTGCTCAGCCAAGGTTTCTCTAAGGTCATGCATGAACTTTATATAGTTTGACTCGCTTATATCCAGCAGGGATAAATTCTCTTCCCCCCAAAGCCTAATCACCATGCTCTCGTGGCCGTCAATTCTTACAAACCCTACAAAGTCACCGTCAAAACTTTCTACTCCAATAGGTAAGTAGGAATTTCTTATATCCGTCTCGACTTCTTGTATTTTGGCTTCCAAATTGCTGACTGTTAATTGTATTGGTTCATTATTTTTTGCTCGTTTAAACAAATCCTTGATTGCGCCATCTAGAGCGCCGACCAGCATTAGCTGGCCATAGTCACCGACTGTCACATCGCCGAAGATCAAACAGCACTGTGTGAAGTGAGCACTTCCGTCATCGGATTTGAATGTGTCAACTCTTGCCTTTAGTTCAACCATTTTTCTTCATTCCGCACATGCAGTCTTTTTTCATCTCTGCAAATTTCCGCTCGACCTCTGGCGGTGGCTTGATTCCTCGGCCTTGAACCGAATCTCCGTTCCAGTGAACCGTTCCATCATTACAATTGCCAAATCGATGGATAACGCCTTTCTCGTCCATGGCGTACCAGTGAAGCCCATCTCTGTCAGGGATCGCCATTTTATAGAGATCTTCCGCATTTTTTGGAATTATGGAAGTCTTGCTCCAGACAGAAAAATGGGGTGAACAGAAAAAAGGGTAGATTTACTTTCTCTACTCTAGTTTCAGCCCACCCTGCTTCATCTTCTCAATGCATTTCCAATCAATCGCATAGGATCACCCACGAACCGACTATTGCCAGTCAGCATGCTCGCTAGATAGCCTATTTAATAGGACTATTCTCTTCAGCCGATATCACCTAAGTTCTGTGGTCCCTTCGGCCCTGCTCAGGTAGCAATTAGAGTTAAAAATACATCCGTCCACTTTTCGGCCCAAGTAATGCACGGTACGCCCGGTGTCGCCTTCGTCGCGCGGCGGTAAGCTTTCCCAGGCCGGGTGTCGCTTGAACTGGCGCGGGCTCTCTACCGTTGTGGTGCGGAGAGTAATTGCAAGTTTCGTGGCTTCAACAAGGCTGCGACATGAGTTGGCCTTTAGATCCTGAACGTTGCCTTGCTTTATGTATTGAGCTGGTAGAAGGTTATTGAGGGGCCGTAGTCTTCAATATTATCTTCGATAGCTATGGTGAACTGCTTTTCAGGGAATCTATCACGCAGAACTAAACCCCAAGAGTACTTTAGTAGCGCTGACAGCCTTACGAACACTTCATCTGATACATTGCTTGGGCATCCATCGTACATGTCGTAGAGCAATGTGTGATTCATGCTTTGCTCTATGTTTGAAGTGCATTCTCCATTTTTTTTAAGCGATAGGTAGGTGGATTCATTGAATGAGAGCTCAAGAAACACACCGTCGTCGACGCATAGCATGTCGGGCAATAATAACTTGCTTACGATCAAGGTGTCCTCAGGGTGGCATTCACTACGAAGGTATGAGAAAAGGTTGATATCTGATGGGTTTTCCCATTGCTCTCGCCATGACTCATACTTTTCCAGATTTCCAAAGTCCGGAGTGGAGTAAAGTTTGCTCATGGAATTTCCTCTGCAGTTGCTGGGCGCGGTGGCAATTTTGAGGATGGAGAGTTTACTCTGACTACCCCATTTGGCAAAGTGTTCCGACCATACTCTAGTACGTGGGGCGTTGGCACGCCAGCGTGGGCGGCACCAGTAACGTCTACACGCACTCAGAATGCGGCCGTGCTCATCATAGGTTGCGTAGCTTGAGATTCGACCGAACTACCACCCATTGCAAACCTCATTATCACTCACTATTCAAACCACAGCACGTCGATCGAGGGAAAAGAAATCAACCTCCAGATCGGTCAATATATCTTCAAAGGCTTCGCCACCACGCAGCTCTATATACCTGGCCTCTGATTCAAAAATCGGAACCAGCCATACAATAATGCACACCCCGCCCCCTACATCATCACTTTCATAGATCTCTGCATCTTCTCCAAAAAAGAACGGAGACTTAACCCAAAACGAGTTGAACTCCCTACCCTTAAAGAGAACTCCACTTCGCCTGAGCACCTGATCATTTTTTAGCGGCTCATGCTTTGCCAAAATCTGCTCCACCACCTGACTTATCAATGCGGCGACATTACCCGGAACAGAATCTTCCTCAACAGATATTAGAATCTCATGAGATATCTCCCTCCCCCTCCCTATTTGCAGAACCGCACGCGACAAGCCGAGGGTACAATATGTACTAACACCTTCCAGTCGCCCTCCCTCGCATTCTACGATATTGTATGAATGGCTCTCATATTCAAAGGACCAACCACGCTCAATCCCACCAAATATCTTCTCAACATGGTTAATTATCGTCACTTTCTATTGCCCTCTCGACGATTGCAAGATTGACACTTCAAAATCACTCCTTCTTGATAATTATCGATAACCTGTTTCCGAGTGACGTCATCCGGGAAATCTCGAAGCGACCAAGGCTCCGGATGATGGTCCATATCCCAATCACGATGGCCAGTACCTGGGGCAACCTTAACCTCTTTTTGGCAGGCTGGGCACAAGCGCCCTCCCGTGGGGCCTTCATCAGCTTCACTCCAAGCCTTCTGAACCGAGCCTTTCCTCCATCTGGCCCGATACGTCACATCACCTCTCGTATTTGACCCTTTTGCTAGTCCTAGTGGGTCTATCCACTCGATGGGATTAGGTGCATAAACCTGAAGGTTCATCCCCCCCGAATAGCCGATTGGGTCTGGACTTGTAAAACGGCCAGACTTTGGATCGTAGTATCGATAGCGGTTGTAGTGCAGCCCGGTCTCGTGATCGTGGTACTGCCCCTGGAAGCGAAGCGGGTTGCCCAGGCCGTGCTGTTTGGCCCACGCCGAGCGCTCCTCCCTCACTTCACCCCACGCCTTGTACTGCCCTGCCCAAGCGATGTGGCCGTGCTCATCGGTCAGCTCCATCGGCGTGCCGAGGTGGTCGCAGTGGTACCAGGCAATCGCGTCGAACGCTTGTGGCTTCACCTCGGTATGCCACAACGGGTCCTGATCGAAGTCATATTCACGCTGACCCCAGTCCGGTTGCTTGTGCAAGCGGATCGGGCTCTTGCGCAGGGCCTGGGCGACCGGCACGAAGCTGCCCGGTTCTTACAGGTAATGCACGGTGCGACCGGTGTCGCCTTCGTCGCGTGGCGGTGAGCTCTCCCAGGCCAGGGTGTCGCCATCCCAGCCAAACAGGGTGAAGCCACAGCCGAGTTCACGTTGGCGCTTGGCCCGTTGCAGCTGGTTCCAGCCGGTGCCCGCTTCCGGGCGGTCCCAGAAGTGCGCCACCGAATGCTTGTGCAAACGCCGGCCCAGGGCGTCGTAGCTGTAGTCGACCTTGAGCTTATCGTCGTTGTAAGAGGCCAGCCGGTCGAACAGGTCCCAGGTGAAGTGCGCGTGGGCGCCGTTGTGCAGGCGGTGGATCAAATTTCCGCGTTCGTCGTAGCGGTAATGAGTACCCGCGTACTCGCGCAGCAGGTTGTCCATCAGCTTGTTACGCCGTGGATCGGCTTCCAGCGGGCGGTTCAGTTCCTGGGTTTTCTGGTCCAGCAGGTTACCGGCCGGGTCGAAGGCAAAGGTTTCCACACCCAGGCGGCTGGTGGCCTTGAGCAGGCGACCGACCGGATCGTACTGGTACTCCAGCTGCCCACGACGGCTGTCGTGGATATTGGTCAGCTGGCCGGCGGCGTCATAGCGGTACTGACGCTTGAGCAGCGTGGACTGGCCGTCGTGGCTGCCCAACAACTGTTCCTGCAAGCGCCCGGCCGGGTCCCAGGCCTGGGTCTGCATCAGCTTATTGCCCTGATGCCGCACGGTTTCGCGGTGCAGGTCGTCGCGCTCGTAAGCCAGCATTTCGTGCTGGTCGAGGGTCATGCCGAGCAGGTGGCCGCTGCCGTAGGTCAGCCAGCTGACCTTGTGGCCGTCCGGACGGATCGTCGCGGTGCGCTGGTTGAGCGCGTCGTACTCGTGCTGCCACACCGCGACCATCGGCGTGCCGGTGGCCAAGTAATACTGATGCTCGCGGGTCAGGTTGCCCGCTTCGTCGTGGAACCATTGCAACTTGCTGGCGGCGTTGACGGCCTGGATCAACTGGCCGTTGCCGTTGTAGGCAAAGGTTTCGCTCTGGCTCTGGTTGCCCAGGCGGGCCGTGCGTTCACTCAAGCGGCCCATGGGGTCGAAGGTCAGCTCGATACGGCGCTGGCCAACCTGGGTGCTCGCCAACCGACCGCTGTACGGGTCGTACTGGTAACGGGTGACCAGGCCATCGAAGCCGGTTTCTTGCAGCAGCCGGCCGACCGGGTCGTAGAGGAAGGTGGCCTTGCTGGTGTTCTCGTTTTCCAGCCCGATCAAGCGGCCGAGCTTGTCCCAGCGATAACGCAAGGTGTGCTCGTTGGCGTCGACGCGCTCAGCGAGCATACCGGCAGCGGTATAGGACCAGGTGGTGCAGCGGTCGAGCGCGTCGACGTGGGCCAGCAGGCGACCTTCGGCGTCGTAGTTGAAGCGTTCCTCGGTCTTGTCGGGATGGGTGACCTTGGCCAGTTGCCCGGCCTGGTACTCGTAGGCGGTTGTGTTACCCGCTGCATCGGCGAATTCGGTCAGCTGGCCGAGGGCGTTGTACGCCCACTGGCTGGTCTTGCCCGAGCAGTCGGTGTACTCAAGCAACTGCCCGGCAGCGTTGTAGGCCAGTGTCTTCTCGTTGCCCAGCGCATCCTTGATCGCCTTGACCAGCCCGGCCGGGGTATAGGCGAACTCGGTCTTGTTGCCCAGCGGATCGACGCTCTCGACCAGGTTGCCGCGCTCGTCATAGTCGCGTAGCCACAAGCCCCCCTCGGCATCGCGCAGCTTGATCGGCTGGTCGTGCTCGTCGTAGGCGTAGTGCACCGTGCTGTGGTCGGCGCGGATGTGCTGCAACAGGTTGCTGCGTTCATCGTAGGTGTAGCGGTCCTGGCTGCCGTCGGGGTGGACGTGGCGGATGACGTTCTTGCGTTCATCGCGGAATAGCCACTCCTCGCGGCCGTCCGGGTGGATCAGGCGGTAGGTGTAGCCGAGGGCGTCGTAGTAGTGCCAGGTTTCCTGGCCGTGGGCGTCGGTGACATAGGTCAGGCGGATGTTCGGGTCCCAGGCCAAGCGGGTCTCGAAGCTGCCGTCGTCGGCCCACTCGTGGATGGCCTTGGCCTGTGGGCCGCTGCCGTCCCATTCCAGGTTGATGCCGCGCCCGGTGCGGTCGGTGTAGCGGGTCACCAAGTGATGCTGGTACTGGTAGTGCCAGGCGGCGCCGTGCTCGTCCTGGGCGGCGATCAGGTCGCCTTGAGCGTCGTAGTGGTAGCCGCACAGCTGGCGCAGCGGCGTGCCGTCGACCACCTGCCACAGGCCCTGGATATGCCCATGGTCGTCGAGCAGGGTGCCCAGTTGCAGGTGGACTTTTTCGGGGTCGTTGTCGGAATAGGTGTTGATATCCGACAGCACCGGGCGGCCATTGTGGCTGTGCTCGTAGTGCAGCATTGCCCCGGCGCCGCTGCGCAGGACGATGTGGACCAGGTAGAAGCGATCACCGACCCGCTCGTAGGTCTCACGCCGCGAGAGGCCGCGGATGAGGATGAGCTGGGTCTCGGTGGTGCGCACCAGGCTGACGTACTCGATCGGGTCATAGTGCGGCTTGCCGACCTTGGGCAGCGGGTAGTCGTGGCTGCGGCCGTCGCTGTCGTGGAACACCACGCCCTTGTCCACGACATCGAGGCAAGTGGTGAACTCGGTGATCCAGCGGGCGCCGAGGCTGCCGTCGTCCAGCTTGGCCAGCCGGGAGTTGTACACCCGCGTCCAGTTGACCGGGAACGGCCCGGACAGACTGAAATCCTGATGGGCCAGCGTCTCGTCACCGAGCACATGGCCGATGCTGAAGCCGGTGCAGGCACACGGACCGTTCTTCTCGGGCTTGGGCTGCTTGTTGGCGCGGACCTGGCTGCGCACCACCTCGGTCGGCCCTTCGGGGTGGACATGCCGGGCCTGGTGGGTGACGCCGGGGCGGATGGCGACGGCCATGCCTGGGCGGCGCGGGTTGGCCAGCACAGTCTCGAGCAGGCGGGTCAGCAGCCAGGCGATGCTGTTTTCCATACCAGCGCTGCCCAGGGCCTGCAGGCGCTGGGGCACGACCTTGGCCAGGTCTTCGAGGGTGCGGATCAACGGCCCGAGCAGGCTGTCCAGCTCGCCCTTGAAGTGGCGGGCAACGCTGTTGTAGCCGTCCTTGAGGCTGCCCTCGGTGGCGTTGGCCAGGGCCGACAGGGCCAGGCGCCAGGCGTCGGTCTCCAGGGCCGAGTCGTACAGCGCCACCTGGGCCATCTGCGCGCGGGCCAGGCGGTGGCTGCTGGCGGCATCCAGCTTGCCACGGGCGGCGGCGGCAATGGTCTTGGCCAACGAGGTGAACAACAGGCGCGCAGTGTCGGCGGCGGCACTGAGCATCGCCGGCAACTGGGCCAGGGCCTCGCGTACGTAGTGCTCCAGGGCGCCGCGGATATTGGCGTGCAGGTGGCCGTCGATGATCTCCAGGATCACCGCGCCGATGTGCGCGCCGGGGCGGCGGCGCAGGGTCTGGCGGGTCAGTTGCAGCACCGGGCGCAGCACGGTGCGGGCGCGGGACAGGCCGGGTGGGTAGGGGACGATGCCGATCAGGTTGATGCCCAGGCTGACCCACACCAGCGGATCGGGGTCGGGGTTTTCGACCAGTTCGAGGATGTCGATCAGCGCGTCGATGCAGGCCAGGGAGTTGGCCATGGCCGGGATGCTCTCGGCGTGCTGGCGCAGCAGTTGCAGATCGACCAGGCCGTAGCTGATTTCTTGCAGCCAGTGGTCGACGGAAGCGGCGGCGGCGCCGAGGTCTTCGCTGAGGAGGGTGTCGAGGGGGGCGATGGCGATCTGGATTTCGCGCTCGCTGGGCGCGGGAACGGCGGGTGCGGCAGACATCGTGAAAGGGCCTTCCTAGGCGGGGGACGTTGAGGTCCCGGGTGGTCCGTGAGGGCGAAATGATACTAAGGCGGGGGCGGTTCGGCCATGGGGGAAACCCTGAGGGGGTGTGGGAATGCGCGGGGCCAAGGGTGTATGTTCCGGCCCTTTCGCCGGCAAGCCGGCTCCTACAGGGGACCGCGTGTAGGAGCGGCTTCAGCCGCGATGCAGGCGACGCGGTGCCCGTCACCCGCTTTGCGGGTGATCGCGGCTGAAGCCGCTCCTACAAAGTTCGTGCTAAGTCAGTGCTGGGCGATCTCTACTTGCTCCCCGGTCACCCGCACTGGCCACACCCGCAGTCGCTGCGCCGGATCTTCCAGGCAGCGCCCGTCCTGCAAGCTGAAATGCTGCTTGTACAACGGCGCCGCCACCACGAGCTCGCCGCCCAGGCTGCCGACCAGGCCGCGGCCAATGACATTGGCCCCCGACCGCGGATCGCGGTTGTCGACGGCATACAGCACCTGCTCGCGCCCCGGCAGGTAGAACAGCGCCACCTGTTCCCCGTCGAACCAGGCCACCACACCCGAATCGGCCACCAGGTCCCGGACCTGGCACACCGCCTGCCAGTGCAACGGTTGTGTCTCGGCAACATTGGAACGGTTCATCAGACAGCCTCCTCGGTGATGGTGGGGATCAGGTGCAGCGGCGCGGCGGGCCGGCGCTGTTCACGCTCACGAACGAAATGCACATCGGGGTCGGCGCGCTGGTCGTTGACGAAGGTACGGAAGCGCTTGAGCTTCTCAGGGTCTTTCAGGGCATTGGCCCATTCGCATTCGTAGCGGTCGACCACCTGCTGCATCTGCGCCTCCAGCTCGTGGCCAAGGCCCAGGCTGTCGTCGAGGATCACCGCCTTGAGGTAATCCAGCCCGCCTTCCAGGCTTTCGCGCCACACCGAGGTGCGCTGCAGCTTGTCGGCGGTACGGATGTAGAACATCAGCACCCGGTCGATCAGGCGCACCAGTGCCTCGTCGTCCAGGTCGGTGGCGAACAGTTCGGCATGTCGCGGGCGCATGCCGCCATTGCCGCAGACATACAGGTTCCAGCCCTTGTCGGTGGCGATCACGCCGATATCCTTGCTCTGCGCCTCGGCGCATTCGCGGGTGCAGCCCGACACCGCGAACTTGAGCTTGTGCGGCGAGCGCAGGCCCTTGTAGCGGTCTTCCAGGCGCAAGGCCATGGCCACGCTGTCCTGCACACCGTAGCGGCACCAGGTGCTGCCCACGCAGGATTTCACCGTGCGCGTCGACTTGCCGTAGGCGTGCCCGGTCTCGAAGCCGGCCTCGATCAGTTCGCCCCATATCAGCGGCAACTCGTGCAACTGGGCGCCGAACAGGTCGATGCGCTGGCCACCGGTGATCTTGGTGTAGAGGTCGTATTTCTTCGCCACCTGGCCGATCACGATCAGCTTGTCCGGGGTGATCTCGCCACCGGGGATGCGCGGCACCACCGAGTAGGTGCCGTTCTTCTGCATGTTGGCCATGAAGGTGTCGTTGGTGTCCTGCAGCGGCACCAGCGACGGGTCCATGATCGGCTGGTTCCAGCATGAGGCGAGGATCGAGCCCACCGTCGGCTTGCAGATGTCACAGCCGACATGGCCCTGGCCATGGCGCGCCAGCAGTTCGTCGAAGCTGCGGATACCCTCGACCCGCACCAGGGCGTAGAGCTCCTGGCGGGTGTAGGCGAAGTGTTCGCACAGGCTTTTGTCCACGGTCACGCCACGGGCGGTCAGTTCGTGCTCGAACACCTGCTTGAGCAGCGCCGCGCAGCCACCGCAGCCGGTGGCCGCCTTGGTGCAGCCCTTCACCGCGGCGAGGTCGCCGCAACCGCTGTCGATGGCCGCGCACACCGCGCCCTTGCTGACGTTGTGGCACGAGCAGATGGTCGCGCTGTCGGGCAGCGCGTCGGCGCCCAGGGCTGGTGCGCCGCCGCTTTGCGGCAGGATCAGCGCGGCCGGGTCGGCCGGCAGCGCAAGGCCGTTCTGGGCGTATTGCAGCAAGGTGTCGTAGTAGCTGTTGTCGCCCACCAGCACCGCACCGAGCACGTGCTTGCCGCTGGCATCCACCACCAGGCGGCGGTAGGCGGCGTTGGCCTCGTCGATGAAGCGGTAGCTGCGCGAGCCCGGCGTGGCGCCGTGGGCGTCGCCGATGGAGCCGACATCGACGCCCAGCAGCTTGAGCTTGGTCGACATGTCGGCGCCGGTGAACGCGCCCGCCGTGTCACCGACCTGCAGCGCCGCGAGGTTGCGCGCCATGGCATAGCCCGGCGCAACCAGGCCGAACACGCTGCCGTTCCACGAGGCGCATTCACCGATGGCGAAAATTCGCGGGTCGCTGCTGCGGCAATCGTTGTCGATCACCACGCCGCCGCGCGTGGCGATGTCCAGGCCACAGGCACGGCCCAAGGCGTCTTGGGGGCGGATGCCGGCGGAGAACACGATCAAGTCGGTCTCCAGGTACTCGCCACCGTCGAACTGCATGCGGTAGCGATAGTCTTCGCCCGCGCCGATCGACTGGGTGGCGCGGGACAGGTGCACGCCCACGCCAAGGGCTTCGATCTGCGCCTTGAGGGCCGCGCCGCCTTCAGCGTCGAGCTGCACCGGCATCAGCCGTGGGGCGAACTCCACCACATGCGCTTCCAGGCCCAGCGACTTCAGCGCGTTGGCGGCTTCCAGCCCCAGCAGGCCACCGCCCACCACCACGCCACGGCGGGCATCGGCGGCCGCATTGCGGATGGCGTCAAGGTCATCGAGCGTGCGGTAGACCAGCCGGGCATTGCCGCTGGAACCTTCGATCGGCGGCACGAAGGGATAGGAGCCGGTGGCCAGGATGAGTTGGTCATAGCCGTAGCGGCCTTCGCCAGTGACCACCTCGCAGCGCTCGCGGTCGATCTCCAGCACCGCTTCGCCCAGGTGCAGGTGCACCCCATGGCGCGTGTAGAAGTCCTGCTCGCACAGGGCCAAGGTCTCGGCACAGCTACCGGCGAAGTACTCGGACAGGTGCACCCGGTCGTAGGCGCGCTGGCGTTCCTCGCCGAACACATGCAGCTCGAAACGGTCCAGGGCACCCCGCTCGAGCAGTTGCTCGACACAGTGGTGGCCGACCATGCCGTTGCCGACGATGACCAGTCGCGCACGTGGTGCGCCGTTCGCTGTTGCCTTCATAGCCGATCCTCGATCACGGAAAACAAAAAGGCGCCTGGAGCCGAAGCTCCAGGCGCCTTTGCCTGTACTCATCAGTGTGAGGCCCCGGGATGATCGCCGTTGATCAGTGGGGCTTTTGTGCAATGGTCGAAGCAGGGAATGTGCCAATGTGCCTGGCAACGGCTTCGCGGGTAACCCTGCTTGCCCTCTGTAGGAGCGGCTTCAGCCGCGATGCAGACGGCGCGGTGCCTGGTATCCGCTTCGCGGATGATCGCGGCTGAAGCCGCTCCTACAGAGGTCATGCCGAATTAATGCACCGCACGGGTGCACGGCTCACCATCTCGGGGCGTTCAATACACATCCCGCCGATAGCGCCCAGCCTTGCCCAGCGCCTCGACCCAGGCAGCCGCTGCCTCATCATTCATCCCGCCCTGCGCCGCCACCACCAGGCGCAGCGCCGCATCCACATCCCTGGCCATGCGCTGGGCGTCGCCGCAGACATACACCCACGCCCCATCCTCCAGCCACCGCCACAGCTCGGCGCCCTGTTCCAGCAAGCGCTGCTGCACGTAGATCTTCTGCGGCTGATCACGGGAGAACGCAGTGCTCAGCCGCAAGTGCCCACTGCTCTCCCAAGCCAGCAACTGCTCGCGGTAATAGAAATCGCTGGCCGCCTGCTGTTCACCGAAGAACAGCCAGTTGCGCCCGCTCGCCCCGCGTACCTCGCGCTCCTCGAGAAAGGCGCGAAACGGTGCGATACCGGTGCCAGGGCCAATCATGATGATCGGTGTGGCGTCGTCCTCGGGTAGGCGGAAGTGCTTCGACGGCTGCGGGAAGATCGCCACTTCCAGCGCGCCGGCACGGTCGGCGAGAAAGCTCGAGCAGACACCTTTGCGTTCCCCGTAGCGCACCGTCGAGACCGTCAGGTGCACCTGTTCGGGATGCGCGTTGGGGCTGGAGCTGATCGAGTAAAGGCGTGGCTGCAAGGGCTTTAGCAAGCCCAACCAGGCGGTCAGCGACAACCGCTGTGGAAAGGCGCTCAACACATCGGCCAGTTGCCGCCCCCACAGCCAGGCCTTCAATTCGGCCTTGCGCTCAGGTTGCAGCAGACGCCGCAAGTCGTCGCTGCCCTGGCTGAACCGCTCGAGTTGCTGCGGGGTGACCCGGGTAATGTCCAGGTGGCGCTCCAGCGCGACCGAGAGCGGCATTGGCGCATGCCCCTTGAGCTCGACCGTGGCCTGTCCATCGAGCTGCGTCAGCGCCAGCAGTTCCGCGACCAGCGCTGGGCAATTGCGTGGCCACACACCCAGGGCGTCGCCCGGTTGATAGGTGAAGCCACTGCCGCGCAGGTCAAACACCAGCTGACGGGTTTCCTTGGCCGACCCGGGGGTATTGAGCAGGCGGTTTTCCAACACCGACGCCAGCCACGGTTGCTGCTTGCCATAGCCCGCGACCGGCTCGGGCTCGGCGGGTGTCGGCCTGGCACTGCCCAACTGTTCCATCAAGGCGTCCAGCCAGGCGCTGAAGGCCTCGTCGGCATCCCCTTCGCAATCGACCCGCGCCAGCAGGCGCCGCGCGCCCAGCTCGGCCAGGCGCTGGTCGAGCTTGCGCCCGAAACCACAGAACTGGTCGTAGCTGGAATCGCCCAAGGCCAATACCGCGTAGGGCAACGTGGCGCAGTGCCCGCCCTCCTCGCCTTGCAGGGCCTGCCAGAACGCCGTGGCGCAATCCGGGGCGTCGCCGTCACCAAAGGTGCTGGCGATCAGCAGCACACTGGCAGCCCCCTGCAACTGCGCCGGGCCGAGCGCATCCATGCAACTGAGGCGCACCGCCAACCCTGCTGCGCGCAGGTGCTGCGCACATCGTTCGGCCAGGGCTTCGCTGTTGCCGGTCTGCGACGCCCACACCACGTGATGACTGGAGACTTCACTGGCCGGTACCGGTTGGCTGAACAAGGCTGCCAGCAGTCCATCGACGAACAGGCGTCGGGCGGGGGCCAGGGGCGCCCCGGCCGGCAAGCGCGGAACCCCTTCGGCACGGGCCTGGCCCAGGCCGAACAGGAAACCTTGCAGGTAATGGCGCTCGTCCTCTGCCAGCTCCGGTGCTGGCAAAGCATCCAGGCCAAGCAGCCGAGACAGGGTGGCGGTGGGCATGCGGGTGGGCTCCGAAACAAGGTCGATGGCGTCGATACGCTCGCCCGCGACCCGCTCCAGGGCCACGGCGCAATACTTGAAAGCCGGTTGCAGGGAGGTCGGGTCGACTGCGTCGCACGTGACGGCGTTGATCGCCAGTTGCTCGCCATACAGGTCGTTCCAATGGAACGGCGCGAAGCAACCACCGGGCAGCACGCGATCACTGACCCGCGCGGGCAACTGCGCCAGGCCGCGCCGCGAGCGGATCGCCACCGTGTCGCGGTCACGGATCCCCAGGCGCCGGGCATCCTCGGGGTTGATCTCGACGAAGGGGCCCGGCTCCAGCTTGTTCAGGCTGGGCACCTGGCCGGTCTTGGTCAGGGTGTGCCACTGGTGCTGCACACGCCCGGTGTTGAGCACGAAGGGATACGCCTCGTCCGCCTGCTCGGCCGCTGGCAGCCAGGGCCGTGCCAGGAACCGCGCTTTGCCATTGGGCGTGGGAAAATCCAGTGCCGGGCGAGCCCCCTGCTCATCCTGCAACAGCTGCTGGCTGACCCCGTCGTTGCGGTAGCGCAGCGGGCTGCGGGGGGCTTCCCGGCCTGGCGCGCAGGGCCACTGCCGCGGGCGCTCACGCAGCTCGGGGTAACCGATGCCACGCAGGTCGTAGCCGCTGGCGGGGTTCCAGAAGCGGCGGATTTCCTCATACACCGCCTCGGCATTGGGGTAGTCGAAAGCATGCCCATACCCCATGGCACAGGCCACCCGAGCGATGAGGCGCCAGTCCTCGAGGCTTTCACCGGGCGGGTCGACCGCGCGCGGCATCAGGGTGAGGTTGCGCTCGCTGTTGATCATCACCCCCTCGCCTTCGGCCCATAGCGCGGCAGGCAACAGGATGTCGGCATGGCGATTGGTCTCGGTATCGTGGAAGGCGTCCTGGCTGATCACCAGTTCCGCCTGGCGCAGGCCGTCGATCACCTGCTGGCGGTTGGCGACGCTGGCCACCGGGTTGCTGCAGATGATCCAGCAGGCCTTCACCTCGCCCTGCTTCATCTGCTCGAAAAGCGCCACCGTGCCCTCACCGCCGTCGCTGCGCAGCGTACCCGGCGCCAACTGCCATTGCCCCTCGACGAAGGCGCGGTCGGCCTCGACCTGCGCCGAACGCTGGCCCGGCAGGCCAGGCCCCATGTAGCCCATCTCGCGCCCGCCCATGGCGTTGGGCTGGCCAGTCAGGGAAAACGGCCCGCTGCCCAGGCGGCAGATGGCGCCGGTGGCCAGGTGCAGGTTGCACAGCGCGTTGCTGTGCCAGGTGCCGTGGATGCTCTGATTCAGGCCCATGGTCCAACAGCTCATCCAGTTTTGGGACTCGCCGATCCAGGTGGCGGCCTGGCGGATATCGGCCTCGGCCAAGCCGGTGATGGCGGCGACGCGTTCAGGGGTGTAGTCGGCGAGAAAGGCCGGTAGCGCCTCCCAGCCTTCGGTGTGACGGGCAATGAAGTCGGGGTCGGTATGGCCGTTGGCATGCAGCAGGTGCAACAGGCCATTGAGCAGCGCCAGGTCGGTGCCCGGGCGCAGTTGCAGGAACAGGTCGGCCTTGTCGGCGGTGGCCGTGCGCCGAGGGTCGACGACGATCAGCCGGGCCCCGGCCTTGGCCCGCTCGAGCAAGCGCAGGAAGAGGATCGGATGGCAGTCGGCCATGTTCGCGCCGATCACCAGGAACACCTCGGCGTGCTCGAAATCCTGGTAGCTGCCGGGCGGCCCATCGGCGCCCAGCGACTGTTTGTAACCGCTGCCGGCGCTGGCCATGCACAGGCGCGAGTTGGATTCGATATGGCGGGTGCGGATATACCCCTTGGCCAGCTTGTTGGCCAGGTACTGGGCCTCCAGCGACATCTGCCCCGACACGTACAAGGCCACGGCGTCCGCCCCGTGCTGGTCGATGATCGTGCGCAGGCGGGACGCGGTTTCGGCGATGGCCTCGTCCAGAGCGCCGCGCACCGGTTCCTGGTCGCGCTGGCGGCGCAGCCAGGCGTAGGCCATGCGCCCGGTGGTCAGGGGGATGTGAGCCGTCAGGCCCTTGGTGCACAGCCGGCCGAAGTTGCTCGGGTGCTGTTTATCACCACTGACCTTGACCACCTTGCCGTCGGTCACGCTCATGACGATGCCGCACCCCACGCCACAGTAGGGGCAAACGCTGCGGACCTCGCTGCTGCTCATCGGCGATCTCCTGCTGACGAAACGACAAAGGCGCCGGCTGCCCCGGCCTGCACTGGCAAACGGGGGCAACACGGCGCCTTCGTCGTGATGAAAGTCGGCCATCGGCGTTGATGACCTGATGAATGAGCGACAGCAAAAGCCGGGCCATGACCGGCGCCTGCCTGCGAATCAGGCACCGTGGCGCTTGGCACCGGCTTTGCCGGTGTTCGCCGGCAAGGCCGGCTCCTACGTGGGATCGCGTCTTGTCGCACCGTAGTGGGCCTGTTGCACCATTGGGTGGCGTTCAGGCCTGGCCAAGCGATATGCTTCGTATACGTTTCATATATACGGGTACCCCACCATGGGCATCGTCAAGATCTCCGACGACCTCCACGAAGACCTGCGCGTGGCCAGTGCCGCGCTGTCGCGCTCGATCAACGCACAGGCCGAACACTGGATCCGCCTCGGCATGCTCGCCGAGCTGCATCCGCAAGCCACCTACCAGGACCTGCTGCGCCAGTTGCTGCGCCAGGAACAGGCCAACCTCAAGGAACTGCTGCAATGAGCCAGGTCATGCTCAAGGACGCCGCCCAACTGGCGCTGATGCGCCGCGCCGGGCAACTGCTGGCCCAGGTGTTCGCCCACCTCGACGGTTTCATCCGCCCGGGCGTGACGACGATGCAGATCAACGACCGCGCGGAGACGTTCATCGTCGAGACGCTCAAGTCGCGCCCGGCGAGCAAGGGCCAGTATGGTTTCCCCTATGCGCTGAACACTTCCGTGGACCATGTGGTGTGCCATGGCATGCCCAAGGCCGGTGAGGTGCTGAACGAAGGCTCTATCGTCAATGTCGACATCACCCTGGAGCAGGGCGGTTACATTGCCGACTCGTCGAAGATGTACTGCATCGGGCAGATCAGCGAAGAGGCCCGGCGGCTGGTCGACACCACCTACGATGCGTTGTGGAAAGGCATCGAGCAGGTACGCCCCGGCGCCACCCTCGGTGATATCGGCCACGCCATCCAGGTGCACGCCGAAGCCGCCGGCTATAGCGTGGTGCGCGAGTACTGCGGGCATGGTATCGGCACGCAGATGCACGAGGCGCCCGAGGTGCTGCATTACGGCCATCGTGGGATGGGCATGAAACTGCAAGCGGGGATGGTGTTCACCATCGAGCCGATGATCAACCAGGGCGGCCGCGGGACCCGCGGACTGCGTGATGGTTGGACGGTGATTACCCGGGATCACACGCTGTCGGCGCAGTGGGAGCATACCGTGGCGGTGACCGAGAGCGGGTACGAGGTGCTGACGCTTCGGGGGGAGGAGGTTCGGCGCTGACGGATTGGCATTCGGACACCCTCCCTTTGCCAGCCCTTTCAGGAGGGCGCCATGAACGATGCGGTCACCGCTACCTTCCCAGGCATAACTGGCCCGAAACAAACGTAGGAGCGGATTCATCCGCGATGCGCCGCGCGGGCGGCGCTCGATCTCAAGCGCGCCGCAAGACTATTGCATTACAATCCGCGCCAGCCCAAAGCCCCCCAGGACCCCTCATGGACGAACCCGCCCAGCACTGGCTACATGCCCTCTCCGCCCCCATGGCCGCCCTGAACGGCGCCAGCTACACCGCCCCCGACTATTTCGAAGGCGAAGACCAGGCCGACCTGGAACGTTGGTGGGGCATCAGCACCCGTGCCCAGTTGCTGGACATGCTGAGCATGGCCGACAACGGCCACGCCACCGAACTGAGCGAGGCCTACTGGCAGTACCAGCGCTGTCTGCCCAGCCAATGGCAGGCGCTGCTCGAAACCCTGCCCCCGCGTGAACGCATCCGCCACCAGTACGCCGCGCGCACCTTCCCCGATTGCGGCCCGGGCGGCACCCGCGCCTGGGACCTGGGCCGCATGAGCTACCTGCTCCGTGCCGGGGTCAAGAAAGGCCTGGTCAGCCGTGAGGAAAGCCTCTACCTGCACTACCGCCTGGCCTTGCGCGCCCGCCATTACTACAACCGCTGGGACAGCTACCTGGCCGGTTACCTGTTCGGCAAGGCGTTGTGGAACGCCAGCGGCAGCAGCGACGACACCCTGGCCGCCAACCTCGAACGCCAGGGTGACGAACACTGGAACCGCTGCATCCTGCTCAACCTGCGCCATGGTGCCCACGCCTTGTTCGCCGAACTGCCCTGGGACCTGCCCCTGCCCGAGCCACAACGCCCCACAACGCTGGAAGAGGACTGCTGGTCATGAGTTGCTGGATTCGCCTGGGGATCGAACCGACCCAGGATCTCGATGCCATCCGCCTGGCTTACCGCAGCCAGCTGCCCTCGCACCACCCCGAGACCGACCCGGAAGGTTTCAAGGCACTGCGTGAAGCCTACGAGCAAGCCCAGCGCCTGGCCCGCGAACACACCGCGCCAGCGCCTGACGACCTGGAACCCGCGGCCGAGCACGCCGCCGTGCATCCCGCGCTGCAAGCCTTCCACAGCCTGCTCGAAGCGCCGGCCACCCGCTTCGATCCGCCAGCCTGGCAGCGCTACATCGACGAACTGGACACTCTGCCACTGGACGAACTGGAGGACCTGAGCTGGCATCTGCTCGCCACCCTTCGCGACGCCGGCCCGCTTTCGCATCGCTGCGCCAGCCTGCTGGCCCAGCGCCTGGGTTGGGCGCAACAGCTGCTGCGCCTGGAAAACCCTCATGAGGTGGAAGCCTTCCTCGACCGCCTGGAAGAGCCCGACCCCTACGACACCGCACTGATGCGCGATTGGCCGCCCAGCGCACAGCTGGAAAGCCTGTGGTATTTCCGCAGCCTGGAATACTGCTACCAGCAGCACCCGCTGTTCGAATACAAGCAGTTCGTCAACGTGCACACCTGCCTGGCCATCCCCGACGACCCCGCCCTGATGCAGCGCCTGCTGGTGCAGTTCAGCCAGGCGGGGATCGGCAGCCGCGCCTTCCATGGCCAACTGCTAGAGCGCCTGCAACAGGCGCCCAACGACATCGACCTGCTTTACCTGCTGGCGCGCCAAGCCCATGCCCTGGACGCCGAACAGCAAGCCCTGGACTGCTGGCTGCGACTGTACCGCGAACACCAGCACCCCCAGGCCGAGCGTTGGCTGATCGACCTGTGCGCGCGCCATCAACCGCAGCGCCTGCCGTTGTTGATCCAGGCCTTCGACCACCTGCACATGCCCGCCTCCTGGCCCATCGACCTGGCCGATCCGGCCCAGGCCTGGGGCAGCCCGGCACAGACGCCGCAGACCTTGGCCCGCTGGGCAGAAGCCGCGCGCATGGAGCTTGGCGGGATTGCCGGCACCTTTGTCGATTGGCGCCTGGACGGTGACGACGAGTTGCCACTGCTGGCCTGGTTGCTGCAGGAGCAGCCCGACCGCGAACTGCATCACCTGTACTGGCAAGCGTGGGCCCTGCAACGCGGCGAAGCTGGCCTGTTACGCCAGATCCTGTCACGCCAGCCCGGCGAAGACCCGCTCGATGCCCTGATCCTGGAGGGCTTCCAACGTCAGGCCGCGCAACACCTGCACTGGCTCGAGCAATCGCCGGTGGTGCAGGCCCTGGTGCAGTTCTGCGCCAGCGAAGCGCCGACAGTCGAACTGCCCGAAGCACTGGCCGATGACGCCATCCGCTCGGTGTGCCGCGAATGGCTGCGGCGCATGCGCGTCTACTCGGCCCAGGCCCTGAACGCGCTCAACAGCCAGTTCGACATGCTCCGCTTGTTCACCACGCCATTCGCCCTGCCGTTGCAGGGCCGCCTGGCCGAGGACGGCGTACTGCTGCCAGCGATGCCTGACGGCGAGGCCCTGTGGGCCTGGCATCGCCAACAGCTGTTCATGCTCGCCCTGCTGGAGCAGCAATCACGCTGGCTGGCGCTGATCGACCCGGCCTTGCCCGGGCAGTTGCAGTATCCCGCCGACCACCCCTTCGCCGAGCAGCACGCGCAGCTCCTGCAGGCGCTCGATGCCCGCACAGGCGACAACAGCCTGCCAGAGGTCGTCTTGTCCGCGCCCCTGCAGACCCTGCAGCAGGCCCTCGACAGCACGCGCCTGCCCAGCGCCGCGCAGTTGGCCGCCTGCCTGGACAACGATGATGGCCGCCTGTTCGACGCGAGCCCGCTGAGCTACCTGCTGTTCTGCGCGGTGCTGTACCACGACCGCTCACTGGGCGAGGAACAACGCACGCGCCTGCGCAACCGCCTTGAAGCCATGACGCTGCAAGGCGCCTGGTTCGAGCCGCTGCGTCGCGGGCTGGTGGACGGCAAGGTCGGACGGCCGCCGGCCGACGTACTGCGTAACCAGGGCATCGACAGCCAGGCGTTCAAGGGTGTGATGGACGCGCTGAACAGCCTGCTCAACGACTGCACGCCCCCCAAGCCCCGGGCGTTGTGCGCCCTGCAGAAAATCAAGGACGATACCCAACAGTACCCCGGCCTGCGCTGCGCAAGCATGGCCGTGCTGTCCTGGGCCGAACGCATGCTGGGCAACGACCTGAAACAGCCGCCCGCCCCTCTGTGGGCATTCTGGAAGCTCAACAGTCGCCTGAACCGCACCGGCTTCGCCTGGCATCTGGTGGCCACTGTGCCATGCAGCGCCATGGCCCTGAAGTTCCCGGCACTGTTCGCGGTGGTCGCGGTGCTGATGATCAGCGCCAGCCTGCGCCGCTTGCGCGACCTCGGCCGGGGCGTGCCGACCCTGCTGCTGCTACTGGTGATCAGCCGTGTGCTGCCGTTCGTTACCCTGGTGCTGCTGGGCCTGCCCGGCAACAAGTTGCCTAACCAGTACGGGCCGCCGCCAGGCAAGGGCATGCCGATGGACGGTGGCCTGCAGGCCACCTTGCGGCGCCTGAACGGTCAGTAACGCAGCTCATCGAGCGCTTGGCTCAAGGCCAGGCGCTCGCGGCCGATCTCACTGGACTGCTGCCTGGCCAGCACCGCGTTGAACGCATCCAGCCAGCTGCCGATCAACTCGCGCTCATCGCCCAGGCTCTGCATCCAGGCCCGCTCCAGTCGGGCCAGCAGGGTGCGATTGGGCAGGGTGTCGCGTGGGTGAATCTTCAGCCGCGCCAGGCGCTCCTGGCTGGCCTGGCGTGCCTCGGCATCCAGCCCGGTAGGGCTGCGGTCGATACTGTGGCTGTGTTTCTGGCCACTTTCGAGGAAGGTCACGTCCACTTCCAGCAGGCCGTTGATGTCGTAGCTGAAACGCACATCCAGCGACTGGACCGCACCGGTCTGCTGCAACGGCACCACGAAGCTGTCGACCAGGATATTGTCACGCACCCAGGGGCGCTCGCCCTGGTACACGGCAATGCGAATGGATTCCTGCTCGGGGTGGCTGCTGTAGAAGCGCTGGACTTTTGAGGTCGGAATCACCGTGTTGCGCTCGATGATCGGCGAGAAGGCCCCGGTGACGTCTTCGCCACGCGAGGAGGCAATGCCCAGGGTGTAGGGGCAGACATCGGTCAGGATCAGCTCGTCGATCGCCGCGTCGCGCGCCTTGCAAGCCGCCTGGCTGGCGGCGCCCAGGGCGACGATGGTGTCCGGATCAAGGTGCCGGTACGGCAGGCGACCGAACAGCTTGGCCACCAGTTGCTGCACCTGCGGCATGCGCGTGGCGCCACCGACCAGCACCAGGCTGTCCAACTCCCGCGGGCTGAGCCGGGCATCGCGCAGGGCCTGTTCGATGGGCGTGCGCACCCGTGCCAGCAACGGCGCCCAGATCGCTTGCAGCTTCAGGTCGTCGACTACCCATTCACGGGCCTGGCCATCGCCACTCCAGTTCAATGTGCGGCTACCCTCGCCCGCCTCGCGCTTGAGCTGCTCGACGGCGTCGTGAAGGCTGGCCAGAGCCTGGGGCTCGAGGTCTTCGACCTTGAGCTTCCAGTCGTGCAGGCAGGCCTGCAGCAACGCCTCGGTGAAATCTTCGCCACCCAGGTAGTTGTCACCGGTGGAGGCATGCACCTCGATCAGCGGCAAGGCGTACTCGAGCACCGTGACGTCGAAGGTACCGCCCCCCAGGTCGAAGACCAGGGTGCGTTCGAACTTCTGCTCATGTAGGCCATAGGCCATGGCGGCGGCCGTGGGTTCGTTGATCAGCCGCTGCACCTTGAGCCCGGCCAGCTCGGCGGCAAACACCGTGCGCTTGCGCTGCTCGTCGCTGAAATAGGCAGGTACCGAAATCACCGCTTCACTCACCGAGCAGCCCAGATGGGCCTCGGCGTCCTGCTTCAATGCACCCAGCACCAGGGCCGACAGCTCTTCAGGCGTGAAACAGTGCTCACCCAGCGCGTAGCGCTTGTCACTGCCCATGAAGCGCTTGAAAGCGCCCGCCGTGCGCTGCGGGTGAGTGGTCAACCGGGCCCGGGCAGCCTGGCCCACCAGGATGCTGCCATCGTCATCGACACTGACCACCGAGGGGGTCAGCACTTCGCCCAGGGCGTTGGCGATCAGACGCGCTTCGCCATCCTGCCAGACTGCGATCAGGCTGTTGGTGGTCCCCAGGTCGATGCCCAGGAGCGGAGTGGGTTGTGTAGAGGAAGGAGAGAGGCTGGCATCCTGCATGGTCGGTCTCTTGCTTGCGATAAGAACCGGCGCAGGGCCTGCTGGCCACGTGCGGCGGACAGGGGGCATTCTGGCGCAATGCCAGAAACAAAAAAAGCGACCCTAAGGTCGCTTTCTCTGTAGCTTCAGGGTGTTCAGTGGGCCCTTGAAGCTGAATATGGCGCGGCGGACGGGACTCGAACCCGCGACCCCCGGCGTGACAGGCCGGTATTCTAACCGACTGAACTACCGCCGCGCTATACATCGAGTGGTGGGTGATGACGGGATCGAACCGCCGACCCTCTGCTTGTAAGGCAGATGCTCTCCCGGCTGAGCTAATCACCCTTCGTCTCGGTGTGGCGCGCATTCTACGGAGGACCCTTTACCCTGGCAAGCACTTTTTTCAAAAAAATCAAAAAAAAATGCCAGGCCTTTCAAAGACCTAGCTGCGCCGGGCTTTTCCCTCCTTATATATGCTTGCTGGCCCTCTGACAGGGCTGGCCTCGAACCACCGCTCGGAGAATAATGCCCGCCTTATGCATTAAGGAGAGATTCCCCCTCATGTGGTTCAAGAACCTGCTGACCTACCGCCTGACCCAGGATGTCCCGTTCGAGCCCGAAGCGCTGGAAGCCGCCCTGGCCAGCAAGCCGGCCCGCCCCTGCGCCAGCCAGGAGCTGACCACCTACGGTTTCGTCGCCCCGTTCGGCAAGGGCGCCGATGCTCCCCTGGTGCACGTCAGCGGTGAATTCCTGCTGATCGCCGCGCGCAAAGAAGAACGTATCCTGCCCAGCAGCGTGGTCAACGACGCGGTCAAGGAGAAGGTCGAGGAAATCGAGACCGAGCAGATGCGCAAGGTCTATAAGAAGGAGCGCGACCAGATCAAGGACGAGATCATCCAGGCCTTCCTGCCGCGGGCGTTCATCCGCCGCTCGATGATCTTCGCCGCCATCGCCCCGCGCCTGGGCCTGATCCTGGTCAATTCGGCCAGCGCCAAGCGTGCCGAGGACCTGCTGTCGACCCTGCGCGAAGTCATGGGCTCGCTGCCGGTGCGGCCGGTGACCGTGAAGATCGCCCCGGCCGCGACCATGACCGACTGGGTCAAGTCGCAACAAGCCGCCGAAGGCTTCTATGTGCTGGACGAGTGCGAGCTGCGCGACACCGGTGAAGACGGCGGCATCGTGCGCTGCAAGCGCCAGGACCTGACCGGTGAAGAGATCCAGCTGCACCTGAGCACCGGCAAGGTCGTCACGCAGCTGGCCTTGGCCTGGCAGGACAAGCTGTCGTTCGTGCTCGACGACAAGACCGTGATCAAGCGCCTGAAGTTCGAGGAACTGCTGCAGGAACAAGCCGAGCAGGACGGCGGCGATGAAGCCCAGCAGCAATTCGACGCCAGCTTCACCCTGATGATGATGACCTTCACCGAGTTCCTGCCGGCGCTGTTCGAGGCGCTGGGGGGCGAGGAGATTCCGCAAGGGGTCTGAGTCGCTCCGAGCGCCGCCCCGTTCGCCGGCAAGCCGGCTCCTACGAAGCATGCTGTACCTGTAGGAGCCGGCTTGCCGGCGAACCACCCTGCACCACTGATCCCCCTGGCTTGCCCCACCTTCGAATTATGTGCACTATAGTGCGCACTGTGAGGACGACCTCACGACGCAGTGCGTGATCGCTCCGGGGACGGCCCCATCATTGATAACGATGGAGACTCACCATGTCCTGGATCATCCTGTTCTTCGCCGGCCTGTTCGAAGTCGGCTGGGCTGTCGGCCTCAAGTACACCGACGGCTTCACTCGCCCACTCCCCACCCTTCTCACGGTCGGCGCCATGGTCATCAGCCTCGGCCTGCTAGGCCTGGCCATGAAAGAGCTGCCGCTGGGTACCGCCTATGCCATCTGGACCGGCGTCGGTGCGGTTGGCACGGTGATCGCCGGGATCATCCTGTTCGGCGAATCGATGGCGTTGGTGCGCCTGGCCAGCGTCGCGCTGATCATCACCGGCCTGGTTGGCCTGAAGGTCAGCGCCAGCTGACCTCCACTTCCCTGCCCCTCAACGACTATCGCCGCGCAACAGGCTGACCTGCTCGCGTAGCGCCTCGGGCTGCGCCGCCTCCACCGGGATGGCGGCGCCGGCCACGATGGTCACCCGCGACCACAAGCGCTTGAAGAAGCCCTTGTTCGGGTCGCGACTGAAGAAGCTGCCCCACAGCCCCTGCAACGCCAGCGGAATCACCGGCACCGGCGTTTCCTGCAGGATGCGGTTCACGCCCCCCTTGAACACATCGATCTCACCGTCGGCACTGAGCTTGCCTTCGGGGAAGATGCACACCAGTTCGCCGTCGGCCAGGTACTGGGCAATGCGGGCGAAAGCGCGCGCGTAGGTCGCCTCGTCTTCACCGCGCCCGGCGATGGGGATCGCGCCAGCGGTACGGAACACGAAGTTGAGCACCGGCAAGTTGTAGATCTTGTAGTACATGACGAAACGCACCGGCCGGCGAATGGCGCCGCCGATCAACAATGCATCGACGAACGACACATGGTTGCACACCAGCAAGGCTGCGCCCTCGTCGGGGATGCGCTCCAGCTCACGGTGCTCGACCCGGTACATCGAATGGCTGAGCAGCCAGATCAGGAAGCGCATGGTGAACTCGGGCACGATCCTGAAGATGTAGGCGTTCACCGCGATGTTGAGCAGCGACACCACCAGGAACAGCTGCGGAATGCTCAGTTCTGCAACGCTCAGCAGGACGATGGTGACGACCGCCGAGACCACCATGAACAGTGCATTGAGGATGTTGTTGGCGGCGATCACCCGAGCCCGCTGATCTTCCGGGGTACGCGCCTGGATCAGCGCGTACAGCGGCACGATGTAGAAACCACCGAAGATGCCCAGCCCGACGATGGACAGCACAATCCACCAGGCCTGGCTCATGCCCAGCAACGCCAGCCAGTCGTGGGGCACGGCGCCGGCCGGTACATCGCCCGAATGCCACCACCAGAGCAAACCGAACAGGGTCAGGCCAAAGGAACCGAAGGGCACCAGGCCGATCTCCACCTTGCGCCCGCTGAGCCGCTCACACAGCAGCGAACCGATGGCGATGCCCACCGAGAACAGGGTCAGCACCAGGGTCACCACGGTTTCATCACCGTGCAGCCAGTCCTTGGCATAGGCCGGGATCTGCGTGAGGTAGATGGCACCGACGAACCAGAACCACGAGTTACCGACGATCGAGCGCGACACCGCCGGGGTCTGCCCCAGCCCCATGCGCAAGGTGGCCCACGACTGGCGGAAGATGTTCCAGTCCAGTTTCATCTGCGGCGCCGCAGCGGCGGCGCGGGGGATCCAGCGACTGGCCAGGTAACCGAGCACCGCAGTGCCCACCACGCCTATGGCAGCGACGGTGGCGTAGTTCGAAGACGACATCATCACACCGGCACCAATGGTGCCGGCCAGGATCGCCAGGAACGTGCCCATCTCCACCAGGCCATTACCCCCCACCAGCTCCTCTTCACGCAGGGCCTGGGGCAGGATCGAATACTTGACCGGGCCGAACAGCGCCGAGTGGGTGCCCATGGCGAACAAGGCCACCAGCATCAGCTCCAGGTGGTGGGTGACGAAACCGGTGGCACCGATGGCCATGATGACGATCTCGGCCAGCTTGATCGCGCGGATCAAGCGGTCCTTGGCGAATTTCTCGCCAAACTGCCCGGCCAGTGCCGAGAACAGGAAGAACGGCAGGATGAACAGCAGCGCGCAGAGGTTGACCCAGATCGAGCGGTCACCTTCCAGGCTCAGCTTGTAGAGGATGGCCAGGATCAACGACTGCTTGAACAGGTTGTCGTTGAAGGCACCCAGCGACTGGGTGATGAAGAACGGCAGGAAGCGCCGCTTGCCGAGCAGGGTGAATTGCGAGGGGTGACTCATCGTCCTTGTACCTGGTTGGGCTTTGTCATTGGAGGCACGCCGGGCGCGCGAAGCCACAAATCTGCACGGGATTGCGTGCCGGCACAAGATCGGTACACCGCCAGGGCAGGTAGAGACTTTGCAGGAAATTGCCCTGGGACTGCATTGTCACAGCCCTCTGTAGGAGCGGCTTCAGCCGCGATCACCCGCAAAGCGGGTGCCACGTACCGGGACGCCTGCATCGCGGCTGAAGCCGCTGCTACGAGAGGCAGCAAGCCAGCACCTGCGAGGGGCAGGGCACATTCAAGCCTGCGCGATGCAGGGCGACACGAACAACTCGCCTCGCCAGGCCCCACGCACAGTCCGGCTGGCCACCAGCAGCCACAGCAGTGCCAGCGCCACCACCAGTACCAGGCCGAACACAGTGAAGAACCCAAGCCCCAGCCAGGCCGCCAGCTTCAGGGTTGCCAGGCAGTACACCCCCAGCGGGAAGGTGAAGCCCCACCAGCCCAGGTTGAACGGCATGCCCTGGCGCATGTAGCGCAGGGTGATCAACACCGCCGTCAGCAGCCACCACAAACCGGCGCCCCAGAGCACGATGCCGGCCACCAGGCCGAGGCCCCGGGCCACTTCACCCAAGCTGCCAAGACCATTGGCGGCGAACACCGCCGGCGCATCCCCCCCCAGCACCAGCATGCCCAGCGCGCCGGTGCCGATCGGCCCCAGCGCCAGCCAGCTCGACGCCGCCATGTTGGCCGGTGGCAGCTTGTGCAGGGCCATGCGCAGCATGAGGATGGTGAGGATACTGAAGGCCACCGGCAACGACACGGCCCACATCACGTAGCTGGTGATCACCACCAGGAACTGTCGGTGCACATCCATCAGGTGTGGCGCCAGCAGCCCGCCACTGGCTGCGGCGACCTCCGCCGCCACCACCGGCAACAGCCACACCGCGGTCATCTGGTCGATGCTGTGTTCCTGGCGGGTGAACATCAGGTAGGGAATGGCCACGCCGCACAGCAACGCCAGGCCCACGTCCAGCCACCAGAGCATTTCGACCCACGGCACTACGGCCTCGCCCCAGTGTGCCAGGCCGAATACCAGCGCACCGTTGAGGATGGTGGCCAGGCCCATGGGGATGGTGCCGAAGAACATCGACACGGTGGAGTGGGCGAAGATTCGCCGTGCCTCGTCGAAGAACAGCAGCCAGCGTGCGCCATACAGGACACAGAATAGGACGAACAGGCCGATGGTCGACCACCACAGGCCCTCGGCCACGGCATCGAGCATTGGCACCTGGACTTGATGCAGGGCCAGCGCCAGCACGCCAGTCCCCATGGTCGCGGCAAACCAGTTGGGGGTGAACTGGCGGATCACCTCGCGGGGATGGGCCAACTGGCTGAAGGGGCGCCACGACGGTGCGCGAGTCTGGGGGCATGGCATGGGATGTCTCCTGGCCTTGTGTAAGGTGGAATTATCTTATGCCCGGAAAGAATATCCATATAACGGGTAATTTCTCTATCTGTTATCTATTTTGCAGATATAGCGCACGCCATATCGCTTGGAATATGCTTGGCGACCGCCCCACCCAGACCAGGACGTCGCAATGCTTGCCGCTCTCAAAGGCTACCCGAAGCCGGTACGCCTGCTGTTGCTCACCACCTTCACCCTGACAGTCGCCCGAGCCATCACCCTGCCTTACCTGGTGGTCTACCTGGCCGACAATTTCCAGCTCACGGTCGGACGCATCGGCCTGCTGATCGGCGGCGCGCTGATCGTCGCGTCGTTACTAAGCCTGTACGGCGGGCACCTGGTCGATACCGTGCGCAACCATACGCTGGTCATCGCCAGCCTGCTGATCTTCGCGCTGGCCTTCGCCGGTGCCATCGCCAGCCCCTCGGCGGCGCTATTCTTCCTTTGCCTGGTGCTGATCAACCTGACCCTGGCCATGGTCGACATCGCCGCCAAGGCGGGGTTCTGCGCGCTGCTGCCGGTGGACGCGCGCGCGGAAGTATTCGCAATCAAGTACACCCTGAGCAACATCGGCTACGCCGTCGGCCCGATGCTCGGGGTTGCCATGATCGAGGTGGACGGCCATCTTCCATTCGTGGCCTCCGCGCTGATCGGCCTGGGCATGTGCCTGACCTACCAGCGCCTAGGCGCCCGTGGCCTGGAGGCCCGCGCCGAAACCCAACCCAGCGCCGGTTTTTCCCAGGTGGCCCTAGGCCTGGCCCGCGACCGGCGCCTGGTGTGCTTCACCCTGGGTGGCGTGCTCAGCGCCGTGGTGTTCGGCCAGTTCACCGCCTACCTGTCGCAGTACCTGGTGGTCACCAGCAGCCCCGAGGAGGCGGCGCGACTGGTCGGGTACCTGGTGACCACCAACGCCGTGACGGTGATCGCCCTGCAGTACCTGATCGGCCGACGCATCAACCGGCGCCGCCTGATGCCCTGGCTGATGGCCGGCATGGCGATGTTCGTCGCCGGCTTGCTGGGCTTCTCCCTGGCCGGTTCGGTACTGGCCTGGTGCGTCGCCATGTTGGTGTTCACCCTGGGCGAGATCATCGTCATCCCGGCCGAATACATGTTCATCGACCTGATTGCGCCGGAGCACCTGCGGGGTGTTTATTACGGGGCGCAGAACCTGGGCAACCTTGGCGCCGCGCTGGGGCCGGTGCTGGTGGGGGCGGCGTTGGGCTATCTGGTGCCGGGGGCGGTGTTCTATCTGTTGATCGGCTCGGTGATACTGGCGGCGGTGTTCTACTGGTTGGGTACGCGAAGCGTGGTGCAATAGGCGCTAGCGACTGCAGCACGGACCTTGCAGGCGCGGGTTTACCCGCGATGCAGTCTCCACGGGGCATGGCACCGGCTGCGCCGGTGATCGCGGGTAAACCCGCGCCTGCAGGATGTGCCGTGCCCTCCCCCTGCGACCTCCTGCCACTGCGACCATGGTCTGCGCTGACGAACCCACGCTCGCGTGCCAGACTGATTGATCGGGACCGCGTTCTATTTTTTGCTCCGGAGTTTGCATGTCGTTGTCCAGTGGGCTGATCGCCGTGGTCGCCCTGGCCTATATGGCCATCATGTTCGCCATCGCCTTCTACGGCGACCGCCGCAGCACGCCGTTGCCGCCGCGCCTGCGTGCCTGGGTGTACAGCCTGTCATTGGCGGTGTACTGCACCAGCTGGACCTTCTTCGGCGCGGTCGGCCAGGCCGCCGAACAGTTGTGGGCGTTCCTGCCCATCTACCTCGGGCCAATGCTGTTGCTGATCTTCGCTCCCTGGGTGGTGCAGAAGATGGTGCTGATCAGCAAGCAGCAGAACATCACCTCCATCGCCGACTTCATCGCCGCCCGCTATGGCAAGTCGCAGACGCTTGCGGTGGTGGTGGCGCTGATCTGCCTGGTCGGCGTGTTGCCCTACATCGCCCTGCAACTCAAGGGTATCGTGCTCGGGGTGAACCTGCTGATCGGCGCCAACGCCGACGCCACCGGCAGCCGGGTACAGGACACCGCGCTGGTGATCTCGCTGGTACTGGCGCTGTTCGCCATCGTTTTCGGCACCCGCAGCCTGGACGTCACCGAGCACCACCGGGGCATGGTCCTGGCCATTGCCTTCGAGTCACTGGTCAAGCTGCTAGCGTTCCTCGCCGTGGGCGCGTTCGTGGTGTTCAACCTGTACGACGGCTTCGACGACCTGTTCACCCAGGCGCGCCAGTCCGTGCATCTGGAAAGCTACTGGCAGGAGACCATCAACTGGCCTTCGATGGTGGTGCAGACCGCCGTCGCGATGATGGCGATCATCTGCCTGCCACGGCAGTTCCACGTCACCGTGGTGGAGAACATCGAGCCCCAGGACATGCGCCTGGCGCGCTGGGTGTTCCCACTGTACCTGGCGCTGGCCGCACTGTTCGTGGTGCCCATTGCCCTGGCCGGGCAGATGCTGCTGCCGGGCACGGTGATCTCCGACTCGTTCGTCATCAGCCTGCCGCTGGCCGAGGCGCATCCGAGCCTGGCGCTGCTGGCCTTCATCGGCGGCGCCTCGGCGGCCACTGGCATGGTCATCGTCGAGGCGGTGGCGCTGTCGACCATGGTCTCCAACGACATGCTGCTGCCCTGGCTGCTGCGGCGCAACAACGCCGAACGGCCATTTGAAGCGTTCCGCCACTGGATGCTCTCGGTGCGCCGGGTGACCATCGTGGTGATCCTGCTGCTGGCCTACGTCAGCTACCGCCTGCTGGGTTCCACCGCAAGCCTGGCGACCATCGGCCAGATCGCCTTCGCCGCGGTCACCCAACTGACCCCCGCGATGCTCGGCGCGCTGTACTGGAAACAGGCCAACCGCCGCGGCGTGTTCGCCGGCCTCGCCGCCGGCATCTTCCTGTGGTTCTACACCCTGGTCCTGCCCATCACCGCCCACAGCCTGGGTTGGTCGCTGTCACTGTTCCCGGGCCTGGCCTGGCTGCACGGCAACCCGCTGAACCTGCCGATCACCCCCTTGACCCAAGGCGTGGTGCTGTCGCTGGCGGGCAACTTCACCCTGTTCGCCTGGGTCTCGATCCTGTCGCGCACGCGGGTCTCCGAGCACTGGCAGGCCGGCCGCTTCATCGGCCAGCAGACCAGCGCCCGCCCTTCCAGCAAACCACTGCTGGCGGTGCAGATCGACGACCTGCTCAAACTTGCAGCACGCTTCGTCGGCGAAGAGCGCGCACGGCAGAGCTTCATCCGCTTCGCCTACCGCCAGGGCAAGGGCTTCAACCCCAACCAGAACGCCGATGGCGACTGGATCGAACACACCGAGCGCCTGCTCGCCGGCGTGCTTGGCACCTCCTCCACCCGTGCGGTGGTCAAGGCCGCCATTGAAGGCCGCGAGATGCAGCTCGAGGACGTGGTGCGCATCGCCGACGAGGCCAGCGAGGTGCTGCAGTTCAACCGCGCACTGCTGCAAGGCGCCATCGAGAACATCAACCAGGGCATCAGCGTGGTCGACCAGAACTTGCGCCTGGTGGCCTGGAACCGCCGCTACCTGGAGCTGTTCAACTACCCCGACGGCCTGATCAGCGTCGGCCGGCCGATCGCCGACATCATCCGCTACAACGCCGAACGCGGCCTGTGCGGCCCGGGCGAGGCCCAGGTCCATGTGGCCCGGCGCCTGCACTGGATGCGCCAGGGCCGCGCCCACTCCTCCGAACGGCTGTTCCCCAATGGCCGGGTGATCGAGCTGATCGGCAACCCAATGCCCGGTGGCGGCTTCGTCATGAGCTTCACCGACATCACCCCGTTCCGCGAAGCCGAACAGGCCCTGCGCGACTCCAACGAAAGCCTGGAGCAGCGGGTCGCCGAGCGCACCCACGAACTGTCGCAGCTCAACCAGGCGCTGACCGAAGCCAAGAGCCGCGCCGAAGCGGTCAGCCAGTCGAAGACCCGCTTCCTGGCCGCCGTAAGCCATGACCTGATGCAGCCGCTCAATGCCGCACGGCTGTTCTCCGCGGCCCTGTCACAGCAGGCCGAGGGCATGAACGACGAAGCCCAGCAACTGGTGCAGCACATGGACAGCTCGCTGCGCTCGGCCGAAGAGCTGATCAGCGACCTGCTGGACATCTCGCGCCTGGAAAACGGCAAGGTCACTCCGGACGTCAAGCCCTTCGCCCTCAACGAACTGTTCGACACCCTGGGCGCCGAGTTCAAGGTGCTGGCCGCCGAGAAAGGCCTGGAATTCCGCCTGCGCGGCAGCCGGCTGCGGGTCGACAGCGACATGAAGCTGCTGCGCCGGATCCTGCAGAACTTCCTCACCAACGCCCTGCGCTACGGCAAGAGCCCGCTGCTGCTCGGCGTACGACGCCAGGGTGAGCGCTTGTGGCTGGAAGTGTGGGACCGAGGCCCGGGCATCGCCGACGACAAGCTGCAGGTGATCTTCCAGGAGTTCAAGCGCCTGGACAGCCACCAGACCCGCGCCGAGAAAGGCCTGGGGCTGGGCCTGGCGATTGCCGATGGCCTGTGCCGGGTACTGGGGCATCAGCTGGAAGTGCGCTCATGGCCAGGCAAAGGCAGCGTGTTCCGCGTCAGCGTGCCGATCGCCCGCAGCCCGGCGCCCGCGGTCGTGGCCCCCGTGGAGCAGGCCGGCCAGCCCCTGGCCGGGTTGCAGGTGCTGTGTGTCGACAACGAGGATAGCATCCTGATCGGCATGAACAGCCTGCTCGGGCGCTGGGGTTGCCAGGTGTGGACCGCGCGCAACCAGGCTGAATGCGAGGCGCTGCTGGCCGAAGGGCTACGCCCGCATCTGGCCCTGGTGGACTATCACCTGGACGATGGCGAGACCGGTACCGGCTTGATGGGCTGGCTACGCGCGCGCCTGGGCGAGCCGGTGCCGGGCGTGGTGATCAGTGCCGACGGGCGCAATGAAACCATCGCCATGGTCCACGCCGCCGGCCTCGACTACCTCGCCAAACCGGTCAAGCCGGCCGCCCTGCGCGCCCTGCTCAATCGGCATCTGAGCCTGGTTCAGTAACCGCTTCGTCCGCCAGTGCCCGTTCGATCAGCTCGCTGGGCAGGCTCTTGCTGGCCCTGGCACCGAGCAGCTTGAGCTGCTCGCTGCGGCTGACCAGGTTGCCGCGCCCTTCGCAGAGTTTGTTCCGCGCCGCGGCATAGGCCTTGTCCACCTGGGTGAGACGAGCGCCCAGTTCGTCCAGGTCCTGGATGAACAGCACGAACTTGTCATACAGCCAGCCGGCACGCTCGGCGATTTCGCGGGCGTTCTGGCTCTGGCGCTCTTGCTTCCACAAACTGTCGATGACCCGCAGGGTGGCCAGCAGCGTGGTCGGGCTGACGATCACGATCTGCCGGTCGAAGGCTTCCTGGAACAGGTTGGGCTCGGCCTGCAAGGCCGCCGAGAACGCCGCCTCGATCGGTACGAAGAGCAAGACGAAATCCAGGCTGTGCAACCCGTCCAGACGGTTGTAGTCCTTGCTCGACAAGCCTTTGACATGGCTGCGCAGGGACTGCACGTGCTGTTTGAGCGCAGCCTCGTCGTTGTTGCCGACGAACTGCTGGTAGGCGGTGAGGCTGACCTTGGCGTCGACCACCACCTGCTTGTCGCCGGGCAGCATGATCAGCACGTCGGGCTGGAAGCGCTCGCCGTCGGCGCTCTTGAGGCTGACTTGTGTCTGGTACTCGCGCCCCTTCTCCAGCCCGGCGTGCTCCAGCACCCGCTCGAGGATCAACTCGCCCCAGTTGCCCTGGGTCTTCTGCCCCTTGAGCGCCTGGGTGAGGTTGGTGGCTTCGTCGGACAGGCGCAGGTTGAGCTGCTGCAGGCGCTCGAGCTCCTTACCCAGGGAGAAGCGCTCGCGCGCCTCCTGCTGGTAGCTTTCCTCGACGCGCTTCTCGAACGCCTGGATACGCTCCTTGAGCGGATCGAGCAATTGCCCCAGGTGCTGCTGGCTGGTCTGGGCGAAACGTTGCTCGCGCTCGTCGAAGATCTTCGTCGCCATCTCGGCGAACTGGGCACGCAGGGTGTCACGCGCCTCTTGCAGGTCTTCGAGGCGCTGTTGGTGGCTCTCCTGCTGCTCGCGCAATTCGGCCTCCAGGCGCGCGGCCTGTGCCTCCAGGCGACGCAGCTCGGCTTCACGGTTGGCGCGCTCCAGGCTCCAGGCGTGGGCGGCGTCGCGAGCGTTGTCACGGTCGATCTGCAGCAGTTCGAGTTCACGGCCCTGAGCTGCGAGCTGGGTCTGCTTGACGGTGTTGGCCTCACTGAGGTCGCTGATCTCGTCGCGCCCGGCCTCCAGTTGCGCCTGCAACCCCGCCTGGGCCAACTGCGCGGCATTGAGGCGCTCCTCAAGCAGCGCCTGCTCAGCCCTGCGCGCGCCCTGACCACGCTGCACCTGCATGACCCAGCCCAGGCAGGGCACCGCGCCGGCCACCAAGCCCAGCAGAATGCTGGTCAGATCCACTGTCATGCTTACCCCGATCTAACGTTGACGATTGCCGCTCAGCTTATCAGCCCGGTTGCGAAGCTGCCTGTCACCAGGCATGGCCGTGCGCATCGCGGATGAATCCGCTCCTACAGCAACAACCGCCGGGCTTCCTGCGACCCCTGCCCCGCCGCCAGTTCCAGCCAGTAACGGGCCTGCTCTGGCGCCTGCGCCTGGCACAACCGGCCGTATTCCAGTTGCGCACGGCAGTCACCGGCACGCGCGGCCTGGCGCAACAGTTCATGGCCGATGCGCCGGTCCCGGGCGTTGCCACAGTCACGGCAAAGCATCTGCCCCAGACGGCTCTGGGCCACCACCACGCCCTGGCGCGCCGGTTGCTTGAGCATGCGCCCGGCCAGGTGCTTGACGCTGGGTTTGTCACCTAGACGCGGGTTGTCGAGCAGCCACAGGGCCACTTTCAGGGAAAACTGTTTTGGCGATGGCAGCACAGGGGATGCAACAGGACTGGCGAGGTGTTTACCGCGAAGCTTCATGACCGACAGCGATGGTGACTCGTAAGGCGCGCCACTCTACTCCTTTTTCGCGTTCGTGACGTGCTCGACTTTTGGCCACGCAAAAAAATATTCAATGTTTTTTTCTTGACGTTTTACAGCTGCCCGCGTGTGACTTCCAGCATGGAACCCAATTGTCGGACAGTTCATGAAACTGCTGGCACGCCCGTACTAGAGCAAGCGCATGGGACAATCCACAGAAGCTGTGGATAACTCGGTGGACAACCACCCTACACAGCCCGCAAACCCCTGTGAAATCGGGGTTTCAGTCAAACTGTCGATTTTTTCACCAGCAAAAATTAGCGTTTTTTTTCATTGACTTAAGCCCCTAGTCAAGGCATTGGCGAGTCATCCACAACCTGTTGCAAGGGGGTTACAAGTCCTCGCCCGAATGTGTACAAGTGCACCATCAAACGGCACGTCCATGCACGAAATCGGTACATTCGAGGGATTACCGGGGCATTCGCCCCTCTTCACAGCCGCCTATGGAAGCGCCATAATGCTCGGCTTCGCGTAACAAACACCAAAAACTTGCAACCCCTGAATCATTCGTGTAGGGTTGCGCCCTGTTAGTACCCAGCTGAAAGTCAATTCTGGCCACTCAGTCCTTGCAGCACAGCGCTGCCCCATCAGGACCGGCCCATTCGATGATTCACTCGGCGGCTCACGCTGCTCAAGCACGAATCACGTTTCAGATTGATCAGGATCTTCCCCGGCGCCTCGAACCCTGGCCCCGGTGTGCTGCCTGCCTTCTGTCGTACCTACCAGTCAGCCCAGCGCCACCTATTGCATGCGCCCCTCTGGCTGCCCTGTTCCGGTCAGGTTCTGCATCTCCTTAATAAAGATGTCACTGGAACGTTTCTATTGTGCACGGATCAAAAGCCGTGTCTTACGCAGGAACATCCAACAATATGAGTAACCATCAACAGATCCAGGTTGCCTTCGGCACCCTTTCCAAAGCCTTCGCTCCACTGAAGTGCCTTATCGTTGCCCCACGCAAGGGCAGCTTCAGCTTCACCCTGGTCGACGAACATGGCATCGCCTGCCACTCCGAGCGCCTCTACCCGGACCAGTACACCCGGGCTGAACCGCTCCAGGCCGTGATCGAGCGCACCCGCCAATCGCTGACTGCATGAACGAATGGCGGCAGATTCACACCATGAATGCATGCCCCGCCAAACTGCCTGAAGGTTCCCGGCTTAATTGCCTGCGGGCATATGCCCCGCCCCCTCAGGCAGCAATCGATTTAAAAACAGCCCTTTACACCACGATTATCACACTACACTTCAACTCGAGCGGCCTTGGTCGCTTCCGGCGGGCCTGACCAATCACCAGCTGCCAAGCTCCAGCGCCCGTCGGCCCTTTCCATAACAAGGGCATCCTGGGCGAGGGCATCATGGGCATCGCTGCGACTGAGTTGAGCCGATATGTGATCCGGCCAACCCTGATCTACCTGAACCGCCACTCTGAAAGCGCCGAAGCTTTGTTACTGGGCGTTGCCGCAAGCCAGTCGGCGCTGGGTTCGGCACTGCATGATCGCCGTGGCCATGGCCTGTACCGCATCGGTGAACAGCGTCACCAATCGGTGTGGGACGACTTTCTCGCCCGCGACCCCGAACTCGCCAGCCTGGTCCGAGGCCTGGCAAGCCAGCACGCCTTCCTCGGCGGCCCGCACCTGGAACTGACCGTCAACCTGCGCTACGCCACGGCTATCGCCTGGATGCTGATCGAAGAACAGGCCTCCCCCTTGCCGCCCGCCGACGACTTGTTGGGATTGGCGAGAATCTGGCGACAGACCTTCAACCCTCAAGGGCGGCTACGCGACTTCACCCTCGCCTGGCACCACTGCATCACCCCGATGCTGGCCCAGACTTCCTGAGCGCCATCTCCCTGGAAGACCGGAAAAAAAGGAATTTTGGTCGGATTGTCCTACAAAACCGCTCTATCTCCTGCGTTACAGGCTATAGCGTGGAGCGAGATTTGTTGGTAGCTTTTCGCCCCGGAGATCCCAAGGAGTTTCTAATAATGAAAAAAGCAATGCTCAAAACCTCCCTCGGTATTGCCGTTGCCCTCGCTTCCAGCCACTTGCTCGCCAGCGGTTTCGCGCTGAACGAACAAAGTGTCAGCGGCATGGGGACAGGTTTCGCGGGTCGTTCTTCATCTGCCGAAGATGCCAGTACGGTCTTTGGAAACCCGGCGGGCATGTCGCGCCTGAAGCGCGAGCAAATTACCGTGGGTGGCGCAGCCGTCATCGCAAAATCCGATATTTCGGGCCGTGGAAGCAACCTCGGGGGGGAAACCGATGGTGACATGGTGCCGTTCGTCGGTGTGCCAATGGGCTACTACGTCAAGCCGCTGGACAACAACTGGAGCGTCGGCTTCGGTGTGTACGTTCCGTTCGGCCTGGTGACCGACTATGGCAGTGGAGACGCCGCACGTTACTGGGGCAAGAAGAGCCACGTCGAAGTGGTAACCTTCCAGCCTACCGTCAGCTACGCCTTCAACGACAAGGTTTCGATCGGCTTCGGTCCGACCATCAACCGCATCAAGGGCGAGCTGGGCTCGAACACCATCAACCCGCGCACCCCTGGTCGCAACGATGGTGAAGTGAAGATCAAGGGCGACGACACCGCGGTCGGCTACAACATCGGTATCCTGGTCCAGGCCACCGATCACACCCGCCTCGGCCTGACCTACCACTCGATGGTGGACTACAAGCTCGAAGGCAAGACCAAGATCAACAACGCACTCATCGGCCCCTACAGCGGCAGCAAGTTCGATGCCGACCTGAAGATCAAGACCCCTGAGTCGGTGGACTTCTCGGTCACCCACGAGCTCGACGACCAGTGGACCCTGTACGCAGGCACCACCTGGACGCGCTGGAGCCGCCTGAAGGACATCACGGTGAACAACGATGTTCCGGCAGCGCTGCGTGCGCAGTTCGGCACCATCAGCGAAGAGCAGAACTGGCACGACACCTGGGCAGGCGCCATTGGTGCTTCGTACAAAGTGAACAAGGAGTGGACCCTGCGCACTGGCTTCTCCGTCGACCAGTCGCCGACCAACAACCAGGACCGTTCGCCACGCATCCCCACTGGCGATCGCAAGATCTTCAGCCTGGGTGCCGGCTGGAGCCCGAACGACGACATGACCATCGACGTGGCATACTCCTACCTGTGGGAAGAAGACACCAAGGTCAACCTGGCAAGCCCGACCAAGGGTACTTACCAGGCCAAGTACGAAAACAGCGCTCACGGCCTCGGTGCTTCCCTCACCTACCGCTTCTGATTCGCTCGCGCTGCATGAAAAAACCGCCTTCGGGCGGTTTTTTCATGCCTGCACGCGCCAGCTATCGCCAAGCTGTTGTTCCAGGTACGCCATGAACGCACGGACCTTGGTGGTCATCGCGAAGCGATCAGCCAGGCACAGGTACACGTCCATGGGTTCAGTCTGGGCGTAGGCCTGCTGGCCATGCGCACTGAATTCGAACAACGGCACCAAGCGACCGGCATCCAGGTGCGGGCGAACGATGAACTCGGCCAGGCGGGTGATACCGCCATCATTCAAGGCCATCTGGGTCAGGGCATCGATGTCATCGCTGATCAGCACCGGACCGAAGGGCGCTTCGAAGCGCAGCCCATCGCGAACGAAGCCCCAGGGCAGGAAGCGCCCGTCCACGGGGTAGCGGAATACCAGGCATCGGTGATCGCGCAAGGCCTCGGGGCTGTCCGGCCAACCAGCGTTGGCCAGGTAGCCGGGCGATGCGCAGCAGATGAAGGGAATCCGCGCAATGTGCCGGGCCAGCAGGTTATCCTCCAGCTGCGGGGTGATGCGCAGGCTGACATCGACATCCTCTCGGGCGTGGTTGACCTTGCGATCAGTCGTTACCAACTCTATTGAAAGCTGCGGATAGCGCGCGGCAAAGGCCGGGATCATGGGCGCCAATATGTGTCGGCCGAAAGCCGAAGTCGATGCGATGCACAGGCGCCCTTGGGGTTCGCTATCGGGCGCGCTCAATGCCTGTTCGGCCCTTGCGAGGTCGCGATCGATCTCACGGACGCGCTCATAGTAGAGGCTGCCTGCGGCGGTCAAGGCCATGCTGCGGGTGGTGCGCGTCAGCAGACGGACCTGCAGGTGCGACTCGAGCCGGGCCAGAGTCTGGCTGACCGCCGCCGGGCTGATCCCTAGCGCACGGGCACCACCTGCGATGCTGCCGGCCTCGACTACCTTGATGAAACTACGGATAGCGTTGAGCAGGTCCATCGATGTTCCCTGAGCATTCGTAAGATTTTCTTTATAAAGAACTCATCGAACGAGGTCTACAGCGGGCCGGGCGGCCATTGCTAACCTGCGCCTCCACTCAATCGAACGGGGTTCCCATGAACGAACTGTCTGCACCACGTAGCCGGCGCAAGCTGCGGCCGGGGGCCATGCCCTATGTCTTCGCCTTCTACATGTCGGCGATCATGGCGATGCTGATGTGCTTTGTGATCACGGCGGCCAACGGCGGGGTCGATGGCGATTATATGGGGCGTGTGCTCAAGGCTTATCAGTTGGCGATGCCGGTGGCGTTTGTCTGTGTGCTGGTGGTGCGGCCGGTGGTGGTTCGGTTGGTGGCGTTTACGGTGGATTTGCGCTGAGGGGGATTGGCTTCGGCTTCGGCTTCGGCTTCGGCTTCGGCTTCGGCTTCGGCTTCGGCTTCGGCTTCGGCTTCGGCTTCGGCTTTCAGAGTTTGGGTTTGGAGGTTTGTGAGCATATCCATTGGCGATGGTGACGCTGATTCACCTTTCCGCCCTTACGGCGGCCTACTTTGGTCTTGGCCAAAGTAGGCAAAGCCGCTTGCTCCATCATCCGGCCCCTGCGCTTCGCTCCGGGGTCCCCTCGCTCCGTTCTTGCTCCCGTGGGTACCGCGCTGAACGGCCCATCCTGGGCCGCAGCGCTCGACGGCCATCCATGGCCGTCGCCCCACTACGCAAGAACTCCACTCGGCCTCCTGAAGTCGCAATAGGCGGCGTCTGGACTATCGCGCATCAAGATCAAAAGCCGTGCGAGGCGCTACGCGCTCGCAGAAGCAAAGAGCAAAGAGCAGAAAATTTGATAGTTGTGTAATGCTGGATGGACGTATTGTTTGCACCATTGGTTCGCCGGCAAAGCCGGCTCCTACAATGGAGCGGCGTACACCATCCGGTAGGAGCCGGCTTTGCCGGCGAATACGCACTCAAGGTCAAGAACTGGAAACTAGCGACAGCTGCGTCTGCCCAGGCGCCGCCCGTAACTTCGCGACTTCAGGAGGCTGAGCGCAGGCGTCTGGAGGGCCAGGTGCGCAGCACCCTTCGGCGTTAGCCGAAGGCGCGAGATGTAGACTTGCGCAGCAAGTCGTAGGCCGCGCGGGCCCGGAAGGCGCCGGAGCGAAGGGACCCCGAAGCGTAGCGTAGGGGCCGTATGATGGAGCGCACGGCTTTGGTTACTTTGGCCACGACCAAAGTAACCCGCCGTAAGGGCGGAAAGGTGAATCAGCGTCTCCATCGCCAATGGATATGCTCAAAAAGCCCAAAACCCAAACAACCAAACAATCAAAGCGGCGAAGCGATCGCCTTGTCGATAGCCGCCCTGAACACCGGATCATCCGGCTTGGTCAAACTCGAAAAACTCCCGATCACCTTCCCCCGCCGATCCACCACATACTTGTAGAAATTCCACCTAGGCGCACTGCTCTGCCGAGCCAGCTCGACGAACAACGGAATCGCATCCTTGCCCCGCACCGGCTGCGCCTTGGTCATGGTGAACGTCACACCATAATTGGCGTAACAGACCTTGGCCGTCTTGTCGCTATCGGCATCTTCCTGCTTGAAATCGTTGGACGGCACCCCGAGCATCTCCAGCCCCTTGCCGTGGTAGTCCTTGTAGGTTGCTTCGAGCCCCTCGAACTGCGGGGCAAAACCGCAATAGCTGGCGGTATTGATCACCACCAGCGGCTTGCCGGCAAAACGCTCGCACAAGTCGATTTGCTCCTTGCCCCGCAACTCCGGCAGGCTGCCCTGCAGCAGTGCCGGGCAATCCGCCGCCCAACTCGAAGTAGCAGCCACCCAGGCCAGCACGGGTATCGTCAGCCACCATGCACGCATTGTTTAGTTCTCCTGCAAGACATTCCCTGACAGTGCAGGGTAGCGCCTAACACAGGCTCATGCCCAACTGCATCAACGCCAACCCGCCCTTCTGCCAGCCCCACCAGACCAAGGCCAACACCAGCAACGCGGCAAGGGCCAGCAGTGCCCGCCCCAGCAAACGGTTCATACCGCCTGGGCCTGCAAGCGCGCAACTGGACGCTCACGCACCGGCCAATTCAAAGCGGCTGCCAGCAAGCTAAGCAGGATCGAGATTTGCCAGACCAGGTCGTAGTTGCCAGTCCGGTCATACACCACGCCCCCCAACCAACCGCCCAGGAACGCACCCAACTGGTGGAACAGGAATACGATGCCCCCCAGCATGGACAAGTTACGCACACCAAACAGCGTGGCCACGGTGCCATTGGTCAACGGCACCGTGGACAGCCACAACAGGCCCATGGCGATACCGAACAGGTAGGCGCTGAACTGAGTGACCGGTGCCCAGAGGAACAGCACGATCACCACCGCACGCAGCAGATAGAGGCCGGTCAGCAGACGCGGCTTGGACATGCGCCCGCCAAGCCAGCCCGCCGTATAGGTACCGACGATATTGAACAAGCCCACCAGCGCCAGCACCGTGGTACCGGTGGTCGCGGCCAGGTGCTGGTCTACCAGGTAGGCCGGCAGGTGCACCCCGATGAACACCACCTGGAAACCACAGACGAAAAAACCCAGGGCCAGCAACCAGAAGCCGGAGTGCGTACACGCCTCACGCAGCGCCTGGCCGAGGGTCTGCTCGACGCCTTGGCTGGGCAGCGGACGATCACGCAGCAGGCTGACAAACGGTACGATCAGCGCCACCAGTAAGCCCAGCACCAGCAGAGCCGCCGACCAACCCAACCACTGAATCAGCCCCTGGGTGCCCGGCAACATGGCGAATTGGCCGAACGACCCCGCCGCACTGGCGATGCCCATGGCCATGCTGCGCTTTTCCGGTGCCACCGCGCGCCCCACCACACCGAGAATCACCGAGAACGAAGTACCGGACAAGCCAATACCGATCAGCAGGCCGGCACTGAGCGACAGCGACCAGGGGGAATCGGACACGGCCATCAGCAACAGCCCGGCGGCGTAGAGAATGCCACCGATGATCACCACCTTCGCCGCGCCAAGGCGGTCGGCGAGAGCGCCGGAGAACGGCTGCGCAAGCCCCCAGATCAGGTTCTGCAAGGCGATGGCGAAAGCGAACACCCCCCGCCCCCAGCCGAAGTCGGCGCTCATCGGCGCCAGGAACAGGCCGAATCCATGCCGCACACCCAATGACAACGCCAGGATCAGCGCCGCCCCCAGTAACACCCACCCGCTGGTCCGCCACACGGAAGTCATTGTCGTTCTCTCCAGCACATCGCAAGGTTTATACGGGTATATACCCGCTTTTAGTCATACCGCATCACGCCAGGTGCTCCAGCATCCGCACCAGCACCTCACGCTGCCCTTCGCCCAGTTGCTCGACCAGCTGTGCCTGTGCCTGCTCCCAGGCCGGGCATGCGGCCTCCAGCCGCGCCCTGCCCGCCTCGCTCAGCAAGACCACACGGTTACGCTGGTCGTCACCTTCGGCCAGCTGTACCAGGCCGTCCGCCTCCAGCACCCGCAAGTTGCGCCCAAGCGTGCTGCGTTCCAACCCCATGGCCTCGGCCAGGCTGGTGATACTGGGGCGGTCGAGCCGCTGCAGGTGTCGCAGCAGCGAAAACTGGGCAACGTTGATGCCGAAACCGGCAAGGGCTTCGTCGTAGCGGCGGCTCACCCCGCGGGCGGCACGACGTAGATGGGTACAGATGCATTCACTGGTCAACATAGATACGTGTATATACCCGCGATATGGATGTTGCAAGACGTTTCAAAGTAACACTCAAGGCCGCAAACGTCGGGCAATCGGTTCGAATGCCGCTGTCGCCGCGCGTTCAACGGGGTCAGGAGTGCCCTGCTCGGCAGCCTGCCAATAGCCCCACGGTACCTTCGTCGTGCCCAGCTCATAGTCCATGCCATCCCAGCTGTCCTCACGGAAGCTGTAGAACGCCCAGTGCAATTGTTCACGGTCAAGCACCGTGAGGACATCCTCCAGGTACTGCCGACAACCGGCAAGCCGTCGCATGCAACCGAACTCACCGACCACCAGCCTTGAGCGCGGCAGCTTGATTCCATCAGCCCAGGCCAGGGGCTGACGCAGGTAATCGGCGACCCGTTTCGCATCCCACTGCTGCACCTGGCCGGCAAAGGGTACTTGGCCGGGATACGGGTAGGGGTGTTCACGGGCCAGGTTCGGCGCACTGGTGGCGGCATAGGGCTCATACATGTGCACGCTGTATAGCACGCGCGGGTCGTCCAGCGCTTCGGGCCAGTAACCGAAGGCATCGGCGGCGGCGTACCAGCCAGCATCGAGCATCACCGGTGTTTCGCTGTCGACTTCACGAACAGCCGCCAGCAGTTGCCTGTACAAGGCTGGCAGGTCACGCGCGCTGCCCTTCTGCTGGGCATACCACCGTTTCATCTGCCCAGGATCGGCATGCTCGGCCAGGCCACCCTGCTTTTCCGGAGCCGGTTCGTTGATCAGGTTGTAGGCGGCGATGGCTGGATGGTCTTTCAGTGCCCGGGCCAGGTCACGCCAGAAGCGAGCCGACTGCTCCCAGTAGCGCTTCTCCTGCCACAGGCGATCGTCGAACCGGCCCTGGTTGTTCTGCGCCCAGCGCATGCCGGGCAACGACAGTGGCGTGATCACAACCTTGAGGCCGGCTGCATGGGCGCGGTCGAGCACAGCGAGCAGTTGCTTCAGGTCGGCCTCGACCAGCCCCTTGTAATCGTCGGCATCGCCGAGCAGAAAGTCGCGGCGCGCCGGGTGCCACTTGTCGTAGGAGAGCCGCACCCAGCTGGCGCCGTATCCATCGAGCGCGTTGAAATAGGCTTGCTCCGGGGGCAGGCGGTTGAAGCTGTTGCCGCCGTGGCGTGGCGTGTTCCAGAAGCCGATGAGATCGGCGGCATTGAGTGGGGAGGCCGCAAAGGTCAGCAGGCAGACGAAGATCCAGTGGCGCATGCAGTGCTCCTGGCAAAAAGAAGAGGCGTTCGAGGATACGTCAGGTTTCCCGTGCAAGCCTCCGAAGCGTCAGCAGGCAACTTCCCTTCCACCGGCAAGCCGGCTCCTACGTGAGCACGACGCCAGGCACTCCCCGCCCAGTGGGCGCCGGCTGACCGGCGAAAGGGCCGGAACAATCAAACCATCAAAGCCAGCCCAACCACCACCGCCAGCTCCAGCAGCTCCACCATCGCGCCTGCCGTATCGCCGGTGCCCCCCCCCAACCGAACACACATCAACCGCCGCAACCAGAGGAATACCCCAAGCGACAGCAGCAGCATCCAAAGCACAGGCAAGCCCCCCAGTACGCTGCAAGCCAGCACGCTCCCGAGCAAAACCCAACCTGCGGCCTTGCGCGGCAGATGTTCGGCCAGGGCAGCGCCCAAGCCGCCCGCTCGGACATAGGGCGTGGTGATGAACAGCCCGAGCATCGCCGCCCGCCCGACCACGGGCGCCAGCACCAGCCAGCCAGCGGTGCCACACTCGACCAGCACCCATAGCGCACAGAATTTCAGCAACAGCACCAGCACCAGGGTGACCACGGCAATCGGCCCGCTGCGCGGATCCTTCATGATCTGCAAGGTGCGCTCGCGATCACCGAATCCGCCCAGCCAGGCATCGGCGCTGTCGGCCAAGCCATCCAGGTGCAAGGCGCCACTGAGCAGCACCCACAGCGCCAACAGCAACGCCGCATGCAGCGGCGCCGGCGCCCCTTGAAGCAGATGGCTGGCCAGCCACAGCAGCAGGCCGAATAGCAGCCCGACCACGGGATAGAACAACAGCGAGCGCCCCATCTCGTTCGGTGTCGGCATGCCCGGCAGGCGTACCGGCAAGCTGCTGAGAAACTGCAAGGCGATCCAGAACGGCAGCATCTCAACCCAACTCGCGCAACTGGTCGCCTTCGCAGACCAGCCGTTTCAACGCACCATGCCCGACTTCGACGTGCAGCAACTGCTCCCGTGGCAAACCACGGGCCTGTGCCAACAGCAGCCGCATCACACCACCGTGGGTGACCAGCAACACACGCTTGCCCGTGTGCTGGCACGCCAGCCTGGCGACTGCCGCGTGTACCCGTGTGGCAAATGCCAGCACCGCCTCGCCGCCGGGCGGCGTGAAGGCATAGGGGTCATTCCAGAACAGGCCAAGGGCATCGGCTTCGGTTTGCATGATCTGCGCCGCACTGCGCCCTTCCCACTCACCAAAATGCAGTTCGCGCACATCCGCCTCGCGCTGCACCGCCAGCCCCAGGCGTGCGCCCAGTTCGTCAGCGAACAACCCGCAACGTTGCAGCGGCGAGCTGACCAGCACATCCCAAGGGCCGGCCTCGGCCACCGCCTGGCGCATCTGCGTCCAGCCAAGCGGTGTCAGGGCATCGTCCAGGCTGCCGCGCAGGCCACCGCCGAGCGCCGTCTCGCCGTGGCGCAGCAGGTCGAGGATCATGCCGGGCGATCCGCCACCGCGGCTTCGGCGAAGGTTGCCATCTGCCCGTGCAGGGCACAGGCCAGGCGAATCAGCGGCACGGCCAGGGCAGCGCCACTGCCCTCGCCGAGGCGCAGCCCCAGGGCCAACAGCGGCTCGGCTTGCAGGGCGGCAAGCAAAGCCTTGTGCCCAGGTTCCGCACCCTGGTGGGCGAACAGCAACCAAGGCTGGCACTGCGGATTGAGGCGCACCGCCACCAGGGCGGCGACGCTGCAGATAAAACCATCGACCAGTACCGGCAGCCCGTGCTGGGCACAGGCCAGGTAGGCGCCCACCAGTGCGGCGATCTCGAAACCGCCGACATGCCCCAACGCACGTAGCGGCTCGTCGGCACGCAGCCCATGCAGCACCAGGGCACGCTCGATCACCTCGGCCTTGTGCCGCACACCGGCGCTATCCAGGCCGGTACCCGGCCCACTCAACTCACGCGCCGGGCACCCCATCAGCGTGCAGGCCAGGGCGGCGGCGGCCGTGGTGTTACCAATCCCCATCTCACCGCCGATGAACAGTTGGGCACCCTGTTCGAGCGCGCGCAGGGCGCTGTCGCGGCCAGCTTGCAAGGCACCAGCCAACTGGGCGTCGGTCATTGCCGCCTGACGGGCGAAGTTGCCGGTGCCCGCACCCAGGCGCAGATGGCGCACGCCCGGCAGCTCCAGCGACGGGTCGACCGTACCGAGGTCGACCACTTCCAGGCTCGCCTCCAGCTGCCGTGCCAGCACGCTGATCGCCGCGCCGCCCGAAACGAAGTTGCGCAACATCTGCCCGGTGACGGCCTGTGGATACGCAGAGATACCCTCCTCCACCACACCATGGTCACCGGCGAATATCGTGATCGCCACCTGCCCCAAGGTGGGGCGCTCCCGCCCTTGCAAACCGGCCAGGCGAATCGCCAGGCCTTCGAGCTGGCCGAGGGAACCGGTGGGTTTGGTCAGCTGTTGCTGACGAGCGCGGGCCTGGTCCATGGCGGCGGTATCGAGGGGTTGGCAGGCGTCGCGCCACCACGTCTGGGTCATAGAGCAGGTCCTTTGAGCATGAGAGGTAGGCCGGCCACGGTGAGCACCACGCGCTGGCAGCGCGCGGCCACGGCCTGGTGCAGCAGGCCGGAAAGGTCGACGTAGCGCCGGGTCAGTTCGCCCATGGGCACCACGCCCAGGCCGGTTTCGTTGCTGACCAGGATGATCGTGCCGGGCAGTTGCTCCAGGCAATCGAGCAGCGCATCGCGCTCCTGGACGATGCGCAGGTCATCTTCGAGCATCAACAGGTTGGTCAACCACAAGGTGAGGCAGTCCACCAGCAGGCAGCGCCCTTCAGCCGCCTCGGCGCGCAGCACGGCGGCCAGGGCCAGGGGTTCTTCGATCAACCCCCAGTCGGCCGGGCGGCGTTCACGGTGCAAGCGCACGCGCTCGCTCATCTCACCGTCCTGGGGTTCGCTGGTGGCGATATAGGTTACCGGCAGGCTGCTGCCCGTGGCCAACTGTTCGGCCAGGCGGCTCTTGCCGGAGCGGGCACCGCCCAGGATCAGATTACGCATTGGCGGTCACCCCACACAGTTGGCGTAGGCGCACGGTATCCAGGTGCTGCTCCACCAGGTCGGCCAGGCGCTCGATATCGTGCTCGCGCAGGGCCTCGTAGTCGATGGTCTGTGCATCCGCAAGCCCGGCCCAGCGCAGCAGCGCGGCGCACGACTGGCTGCCTTCGAACAGCCCGTGCAGGTAGGTGGCGAGGATCTGGCCGTCGGCGCTGATGGCGCCATCGATGCGGCCATCGTCCAACTGGACGGCCGGATGCTCAAGGCCCGGACCGTGGGTCACACCCGCATGGATCTCATAGCCGGACACCGCCGCCTGCTCCAGGTCGAGGGTACCGGCGACATTACGCAGCTGCTTTTCAGCGTCCAGCACGGTGCTGTAGTCCAGCAAGCCGAGCCCGGCGCTGGAGCCCGCCGGCCCTTCCAGGCCCAGCGGGTCGTGCACTTCATGGCCGAGCATCTGCAAGCCGCCGCAGATACCGATTACCTTGCCGCCATAACGCAGGTGCCGGGCGATGGCACTGTCCCAACCCCGATCGCGCAATTGCGCCAGGTCGGCGCGCACGCTCTTTGAGCCGGGCAGAATGATCAGGTCGGCGGGCGGGATCGGCTGGCCCGGACCGATGAACTGCAGGTCCACCTGCGGGTGCAGGCGCAGAGGGTCGAAATCGGTGTGATTGCTGATGCGCGGCAACACCGGGACGATCACCTTGAGCACGCGCTCGCCTTTGACCGCCTGGCGTACGTCGATGGCATCCTCGGCCTCCAGGTGCAGGTCGGTGACATAGGGCAGCACGCCCAGCACCGGCTTGCCGGTGCGCTGCTCCAACCAGTCGAGGCCCGGTTGCAGCAAGGCGATGTCGCCGCGAAAACGGTTGATGACAAAGCCCTTGACCCGCGCCTGCTCACTCGGTGACAGCAGCTCCAAAGTGCCGACCAGGTGGGCGAACACACCACCCCGGTTGATGTCGGCGACCAGGATCACCGGGCAGTCGACTGCCTCGGCGAAACCCATGTTGGCGATATCACCGGCGCGCAGATTGATTTCGGCGGGCGAGCCGGCACCCTCCACCATCACCACCTGATAGGCCTGGCGCAGGCGCTCATGGGAGGCCAGTACCGCCTGCATGGCAATGACCTTGTAGTCGTGATAGGCCACGGCGTTCATGCTGGTGACCGCACGCCCATGCACGATCACCTGGGCGCCAGTATCGCTGTTGGGCTTGAGCAGCACCGGGTTCATGTCGGTGTGCGCTGCCAGCCGGCAGGCCTGGGCCTGCACCGCCTGGGCCCGGCCAATCTCGCCGCCGTCGGCGGTGACTGCGCTGTTGAGCGCCATGTTCTGCGGCTTGAACGGCACCACGGCGACGCCCTGGCGCAGCAGCCAGCGACACAGGGCGGTGACCAATGTGCTCTTGCCGGCATCGGAAGTGGTGCCTTGCACCATGAGGGTGGTCATGCCGAATCCTTCTGGTAATCCGCCAGGGCCTGTGCCAGGCGTTGTTCATCTGCCGCGTTGGCAGGCAGCCCCAGGCGCACGGCGGGCGGTTGTGCAAACAGGCGCACCAGGATGCCGCGCCGGGCAAGAAAATCATGCAGGTGCGCGGCGTGTTCGCCGCGCACGTACTGGAACAGGTCGCAGCCACCGCTCGGCGCCAGGCCGGCGTTTTGCAGCGTTACCACCAGACGCTGGCTGGCCCGCGCGCAACGTTCGATCTGCCCTTGATGCGCGACGATGTCGGCGAAGCAGGCCTGGCCGATCATCCGCGTCGGCCCGCTGACCGTCCAGGGCCCCAGCAGGTCGGCCAGCTGTTGCAGCAGTGATTTTTCTGCGACCACGAAGCCAAGCCTTACGCCAGCGAGCCCGAAAAACTTACCGAACGAGCGCAGCACGATCAGCCCTGGGCACTCGGCGCAGTCGACGATGCTGTGTTCAGGCGTGTTGTCCATGAACGCTTCATCGACCAGCAACCAGCCGCCCCGCGCGGCCAGACGCGCGTGCCAGGCCAGCAATTGATCGCGGGGGAAACGGCGCCCAGTGGGGTTGTTGGGGTTGACCAACAGCAGCACATCGAGGCTGTCGAGTGCGCCCTCCAGCTGGGCCTCGTCCAGCTCAACGAGCGTGTGCCCGGCGCGCTGCCAGGCATGCGGATGCTCGGCATAACACGGCGACAGAACACCGACCCGACCCGCCACACGCAAATGCGGCAACGCCTGGATAGCCGCCTGGGAGCCGGCCACCGCCAGCAACTGGCGCACGCCATAGTACTGCCGCGCCGCCTGTTCCAGGCCGTCCTCGGTTTCCGGCAAGCGCGCCCAGGCATCCTGTGGGATCGCGGGGATCGGGTAGCTCCACGGCGCGATGCCGCTGGACAGATCGAGCCAGTGCTCACGGGCGATCCCGTAGTGTTCTACCGCACGCAGCAGGCGCCCACCGTGCTCAAGCATTCCAGTAGCCTCCCAGGCAAATCACCAGCAACCACAGCCACACACCACGCTGCACCAGGTTCCAGCCGCGCTCGATGGCGTCGGCATCGGCCATCGGCCCGTCACCCAGGCGTGGACGCTCATGCAACTGGCCGTGATAAACCGCAGGGCCACCCAGCTCCACACCCAGCGCCCCCGCGCCGGCAGCCATGACCGGGCCGGCATTGGGGCTGTCCCATTGCGGCCCCTGCCGGCGCCAGCAATTCATGGCCAGCCGGGTCTTGCCCAGCAGCGCGTAGGTTAGCGCCACCAACCGGGCAGGTATGTAGTTGAGCCCATCGTCGATACGCGCCGCGCACCAGCCGAAACGCTCGAAGCGTTCATTGCGATAACCCCACATGGCATCCAGGGTGTTGCTCAGGCGATAAAGCACCACACCTGGCGCGCCGGCGATCACGAACCAGAACAGCGCGGCGAACACAGCATCGCTACCGTTTTCCAGCACGGATTCGGTGGCCGCCCGGGCTACTGCCGGCTCGTCCAGCTCGCGGGTTTCCCGGCTGACCAGGTAGCCGACCCGCCGCCGCGCCTCTTCGAGGTCACCCTGGCGCAATGCCTGGGCCACCGGCAGCACATGCTCGCCCAGGCTGCGCAGGCCAAGCGCGCAGTACAGGGCCAGCACATCGACGATCCAGCCGATACAGGGCAACCAGGACAGGATCAACGCCACCAAGGTCAGCGGCACCACGGCCAGGAACCAGGCACTGACGCCATGGCTGCGCCAACCGCGGCCTGCGGCATTGAAACGCCGCTCCAGGCTCTTGGCCAGGTTGCCGAAACCCACCAGTGGATGCCATCGTTTCGGCTCGCCGAGCAAGGCATCCAGGGCCACGCCCGCGACAGTCAGCAGGGCCACGCTCATGGCCGCTCTCCCCATTGGTTCTCGTAGAGCATTTCATGCAACGGCCGTTGCTCGGCCCAGTCTTCCAGCACCAGCATCGGTGCGGGATAAAACGCGGTTACAGGCCCCAGGCACAGCACTGCCACCGGCTTGGCGCCTGCAGGCATGCCCAGTAGCTCAGCCAGAGCCAGCGGGTCGAACAGTGACACCCAGCCCATGCCCAAACCTTCGGCCCGGGCCGCCAGCCACAGGTTCTGGATGGCGCAGGCGAGCGAGGCCAGGTCCATCTCGGGCAAGGTGCGGCGCCCGAAGATATGCGGCTCGCGGTTGTCCATCAACGCGGCTACCAGTACCTCGGCGCAATCGCTGATGCCCTCGACCTTGAGCTTCATGAATTCATCGGTGCGCTCGCCCAGCGCCTCGGCGGTACGCACCCGCTCCTCTTCCACCAGCACCTGGATGCGCGCGCGCAGCTCACGCTGGCTGATACGGATGAAGCGCCACGGTTGCATCAGCCCGACACTGGGGGCCTGGTGCGCGGCAGCCAGCAGCCGGGCGAGCAATGCCGGGGCGACTTCGCCACCGGCGAAATGGCGCATGTCGCGACGCTCGCCGATGGCACGGTAGATGGCTGCGCGCTCGGCCTCGCTGTAGGCATGTTGGTTCATGGTCGCAGCAGCGCCGCCGCCGCGTCGGGGTTGGAGGGGAAGTAGAAATGCACGTAGGACGCAGTCAGCCGGCCCAGACGGTAGACCGCTTCGTTGCCGCGCCCACCATTGGGGCTCAGGCCTCGGGCAATCGGCTCGAGCACCGTCTCGGTCAGCGAGTGGTGGTAGGTATGACCGCGCAGGGTGCCTTCCGGCAGCTCGACTGCTTGCAGGGCCAGCGCTGCCAGGCGCTTCTGCATGGTCGCCTCGCCCGGCAGCAGGCCGAGCAGCGCGGCACGCTCGCCAGCCACGTCGGTCAGCGCATCGAGCAAGTAAAGCATGCCACCGCACTCGGCCAACAGGGGCTTGCCTTGGGCATGGTGGTTGCGGATCGCCTCGAGCATTGGCGCATTGGCCGCCAGGGCATGATGATGCAGCTCCGGGTAGCCGCCTGGCAGGTACAGGCTGTCGATCACCGGCAGCTCACGGTCATGCAGCGGCGAGAAGAGTTCGATCCGTGCACCGAGATTGCGCAGTAGCTCAAGGTTGGCGCCATAGGTAAAGGCGAAGGCTTCGTCGCGAGCCACGCCGATACGCACACCGGCCAACGAAGTCCCGGTGTCGCAGCGTTCCGGCGCGGCAAACGTCACCGGCGGCGGCAGGGCCGCATCGCAACTGGCTGCCAGTGCCTCGGCGGCGGCATCCAGACGCGCATCCAGATCATTCAATTCACTTGCCTGCACCAACCCGAGATGCCGGCTGGGCAACTCGATGCCACGCTCGCGGGACAGCCCGCCGTACCAGCGCAACCCCTCGGTCAGGCTGCCTTCGAGCAACTGCGCATGGCGCAGGCTGCCGACCCGGTTGGCCAGCACGCCGGCGAACGGCAGGTCGGGCTGGTAGCGCGCCAGGCCCAGGGCCAGGGCGCCAAAGGTCTGAGCCATGGCCGTGCCATCGATCACCGCCAGCACCGGCACGCCAAAATGGCGCGCCAGGTCGGCGCTCGACGGTGTGCCGTCGAACAGCCCCATTACCCCCTCGATCAGGATCAGGTCGGCTACGCCCGCCGCCTCCCACAGCAGGCGGCGGCTCTCCTCTGCACCGATCATCCACAGGTCCAGCTGGTAGACCGGCGCACCGCTGGCGCGCTCGAGAATCATCGGGTCGAGGAAATCCGGCCCACACTTGAACACCCGCACCTTGCGCCCGAGGTTACGGTGCAGGCGGGCCAGGGCAGCGGTGACCGTGGTCTTGCCCTGGCCGGAGGCCGGGGCGGCAATGAGTACCGCCGGGCAATGGCGAGCGTCACTCACAGTTCAACGCCCTTCTGCGCGCGGATACCGGCCTGGAACGCATGCTTGAGCATGCCCATCTCGGTCACGGTGTCAGCCAGCTCGATCATCTCGGGCTTGGCTGCACGGCCAGTGACGATTACATGTTGCATCGGCGGACGGGCCTGGATGTCCGAAAGCACCTGGTCGAGGTCGAGGTAGCCGTGCTTGAGGGCGATGTTCAGCTCATCGAGCACGACGAACTGGATCGACGGGTCCTGCAGCAACTGGCGCGACACGGCCCAGGCGGCCTCGGCGGCGGCGATGTCGCGCTGACGGTCCTGGGTCTCCCAAGTGAACCCCTCGCCCATCACGTGATAGCGCACCTGCTCGGGAAAACGCCGGAAGAACAACTCTTCGCCAGTGCTGTTGCGGCCCTTGATGAACTGCACCACGCCGCAGTGCATGCCATGCCCCAACGCGCGGGCGAGCATGCCGAAGGCCGAGCTGCTTTTGCCCTTGCCATTGCCGGTCAGCACCAGCAGCAGGCCACACTCGTTGGGGGAATTGGCGATGCGTTCGTCGATGATCGCCTTCTTGCGCTGCATGCGCGCCAGGTGGCGTTCGTCGCGGTCGGTGGATTCGCTCATCAGGGTTCTCCGCAGGCTGCCACCGGCGGGTGACAGGTAATAGGCGGGCAGACGGAGAACACGCAGGGACCGTGGCGCAGGCCACATCGCACCGCGCATCACCCTCCGTGATGCCGTTGGCAGTGACAGGCCGGTCTCCGGGCTCATGAGTGGGGCCATGCCCAGGCCACGCGCCTTCCCGGATCGCGAAATCCAGTGGCCATGCGCAGCCGTCGACTCATCTACCGTTGCGGGGGCAGCGCCGGAATCGCACCTTGCTGGCGCCCACCGGCTTCCCAGTTTCACCCTGCCGAACATAGATTCGCAGGGCACCTGAAACACGCCGCGAAGGTTAGAGGGTTGCACCGGGAGCGTCAATCGAACGAGGGCCGATCTGGCCTGGATCAATGGCCGATCCGCCAGCTTGTGCCACAATCAAAGCAGTGATATCACATAGCCACCATTTCGGCTGACCTCGATCACAATGACAAGGAGAGCGCAGCATGCAAGGCCTGATCATCAACAACCCGAGCCTGGAGTTCCTGCGCCCGGCCCTCGAGCGCTGGGTCGACTGCATCGATCGCTTCAACCAGATCCAGGGTGACAACGAAGCGCCCTACTGGCATGGCGCGGCCGCCAACGTCGGCGTGCTTGCGGCGGCTGCCTGGCAAGGCGAGCTGGTGACGCTGGAACAATACGCGAGCAAGAAACAGCGCGACGAGGGTGAACGCGAGGGGCGCTGCGACCTGTCGATCAGCAGCGCCGAAGCGACCGTGCACCTGCGCGCCAGCCAGCGCTGGCCACGCATCGCCCGCCTGGACCTGGCGGCGGCCCTGCAGGAGACCGCCACCCTGGCCAAGCCGATTGCCTATGCCAGCCAGCTCAAGGCCGGCGCGCTATTCGTCACCCCCTGGAAGGCCGGCCAGCACGCCAGCCCCGAGGAACTGCAAGACCTGGTAGACGACCTGCAGAAGCACACGGCCTGCGCCCTGGCCTGGTACTTCCCTTATGCCTATCGCAAGCTGCACAACGAGCTGGGGCAGTACTTCCCAGGGGTAGCGTTACTGCTCAAACAGGCCTGAGAATCGCCACCTCAGTTGGCGCCGGTGGTGACAACCTGCGTGTCGGCAGGGAAGAAACGCTCCACCAGCGCCGCCGTCTTGAAGCGTGCCTTGTAGGCGTCACGGTCAAACAGCAGGCCTGTACGCAGATCGTAGACCGACCCCGAAGTTGGCTTGGGGACCTGGCGGAGCGTGACATGTATGAAACGGTAATGCTCACCATAGACCTGCTCCAGATGGTCGATCCGGAAATAGTGGCCTGGCAGAAACAGTGTCTCGCCCTCATCCCAATAGAGGGAAAACGCGCTGATCGGCGTGCCCCCCTGGTAGTGATTGGCTGGCAACTCGAACACCACTGAGCTGTCGTCGAACACACCCGGCAGATTGCCCGGCGCGTTTACGGAAGGTCGAGAAGCGAATTCCGCCACCTTGTAAGGGTTTTCGGTAAACGAGGTCAGGTCGGTATTGACCAGCACATCACCGACACGCAACCGTCCGTTTCGATAGTTTTCGCCACTGGTACCCCGTGAGCTGTGCCCGCCTCGATACAAGCTCACCTCGTTGCTGCGTGGCAGCTCGTCGAGGTTATCGGCAAGTTCGCGGATGTAGATATCCTCGTCATCGTAGCGATATGTGCCAGAACGGAACACATCGTTAACCTTCGACTCGTCGCTGGTGTAGTACTCGATCAAGGAATTGAAGTACTCCCGATCATAGCGATACGAGTAATACGCCACGCCATCGACAAGTATGCAGTCCAGGCCGTGCGCGTCCACATCGGGCACCTGGTCACGAGTCAGTTGCGGAATCTGGCTGGACTGCAGCAACGCTTTCTGACGGTGCAACGCTGCGGCGGAAGACTTTCCGCTGCGTGCCACGTCGGTGGCAAGATGACGATTCCAGAACTGCGACGTGGTGCTGGGCATACCTTCCACTTCCGGTGGCGCGCCACCGAGCAGCCCTGGCGGCACCAGCAGTTCCCACTCGCCCGATTCGCTCAGGCGTACCGGATACAAGGGACCGAAGGCAAATGGATTATGTGTCGGCACAATCTGCCAGACCTGCAAGCCATAGTTGTAGCGAACCCGGTACGACAAACCATGCAAGGCTATCCAGCAACTGCCATCAGAGCCGATTCGGATGCCCCGCAGGCGCCCGGCGCTGACCAGCTCACCATTGATGACCAGGTTACTCTCACGCCCATCTAGCGTTTGCGTGGCAGCGCTGGACACCTCCCATTGGCTCAGGTTGGCATCCACCTCGTTGGCCGGCGCCTCGTAGGCCAACGAGGCAAAGCTCGACTGGAACCCCAGGTCGGTCATGTTCAAGGCGGCGAACAGACTATCGAGCATGGCATCGCGCAACGCGCTCTTGCGAGTCTGCTCGTCCATGGTATGCAGGGCCGCGTCGATATCCAGCCCCAACTTACCCAGGCTAGCCCCCAGCAGCATCAGCGTCATTGGCCACCCGATAGGGGCGAAGCCGCCAAAGACCTTGAGGAACGCTGAGAGATAGCCGCTCCACATCGCCTTGCGCAATTCGGCGTTGCCCAAAATCGCCGTGGCGTTGTCGTTCATCTCGGTGGTGGCCTGGTTGGTCAGGTAGGTGAAGATGTCTGCGTTGATTGGCCTTTTGAGGTCGTCGAGCAGGACCAGCGCGGCCTGCCCGGAGTCGCTGTTGGCGATGCTTCGCAGGTGAGTCTTGACCGAATGGGCACGGGAAGGGTCTCGGGCATCGGTATGGGCTGCCTTGACATAGCTGGCCAGGGTGTCGGCATCTTGCAGTTGCGTTCGCAGCCACTGCGCCAAGGCCAGCTCGGACGCAAAGCTCTTGAACACTTCAGTGGCCCATGGTCGATACAGGAGTACCCGATCACCGGTTAACGCAAAACAGTAGAGACAACCTCGGTCACCCTTGTCCAGCATGTAGCGGCTGACCGGTAATGGGCTTGCTGAACTGTCCTGGCGAAGCTTATCCAGTGTCGGAAAGGTGCCGTCGACCAGGCCATCGGCAACCATCGCCCGCAATTGCACCCAATCACCTCGGCTGATTCGAGCATCACGGGCTGCCAGCACCGCCTGCCCTAACAGGTTGACCTTGGCCAGCACGCGAAAATGTTGCGCGTACTTCCTCCAGAAACGGGTGATTTCGGTGCGGTAGGCCACCGCGAAGTCCAACGCCCACAGGTCCTCCTGGACTTTGCTGCCAAGCATGGCCACTTCGTTACGCTCGTCGAAATAACTGGCTTGCCGCCCTTGGCGATAGAAACCGCCATACAAGTCAAGCTCATCCGGCGCCTCCTGAAACCTGACATCGAAACGCTTGATCACCAACTCGACCAGCCGCAACGATTTCACCGGCGGGCCGCTGTGCTGCCAGCCGGTGAAGCTGAGATGGCTGGTGCTGGCCGATGCGAACTGGTGCCACCAGATGAAACGCGGATCGATCGCCTTGCCCGTGTGCTTGAGCACGATGCGCTGCGCATGCCGGGTAGCCAGCACATAGGGATCGGGGTACTCGCGGATGATCTCATCCACCAGACGAACCAGCGGTCGCCCTGCTTCCAATGCGTCGAAGCTACGCTCCACTCGGTCTTTGATAGTGCTCATGGCCCACTCCCGGGATGTCGTTATCGAACGGACATCCTGGCCACATGAGCAGCAAAACAAGCGGTAGATGTTTGTATGGATTGAGCCGCTCCCATGGAGCGAAACTCAATCCATTGACCTGACACAACCTGTGTAGGAGCGCTTTAGCCGCGCCCCCCCCGTAAAAGGGGACCAGACACCGCGATACTTCATCGCGGCAGAAGTCGCCCCTACTGGCTCGGTTTCGGCTATCAGGGGTTCTGGGCCAGATGCCCTGGCGGCAGTACCCGCTTGGCTTGCAGGTAGGCCTTGGCCCAGTAACGGCTGGAGAGGTAGTCCAAGCGCACGGTCCCACCAGTCGAAGGCGCGTGCACGAAACGCCCCTCACCGACATAGATGCCGGCATGGCTGACCTGCGAGCCGCCACTGGTGGCGAAGAACACCAGGTCCCCGGACTGCAGCGCGTTGATGTCGACGTTTGGCGCGCGCATGACAATCATCTCGCGGGTCGAGCGCGGCAGGCTGACCCCCGCCGCATCACGGTAGACATAGCCGATCAACCCACTGCAATCAAATCCGGAATCCGGTGTATTGCCGCCCCAGCGGTAGGGCGTGCCCACCAGGCCGATGGCCCGGAACAATACATCCTCCGCCGCTGGCGACGAGGCCGACTGATTGAACACCACGGGAGGCTTGGCCATGGGCGCTGGACCCGGCGCACGGCTGGAACAGGCCGCGAGCAGGGCCAGGAAGGAAAGCAGTGCGAAGCGCGCCAACATCGCCATGATGTGAACGTCCTGTCAGAACCCTCCGGCCGTGACCGAAGGTAAAAAGAGTTGAGAATTTAGATTAGACGCTTTCTATAAATGCGCACGGCGGCGAGCTTTTCAGCTCCGCCGCCGTGCGAGAGTACAGCATTTTGATATCAAATCAATTGCGCGAGATCGTGGTCGGCGCCATGGCGAGCGCGCGCTTGGCCTCGATGAAGGTCTTGCTCCAGTAGCGATCGCCCAGGCTGTCGATACGCACGCCACCGCTGCGGCGGCTGCTGGAGTGGATGAACTGGTTGTCACCCAAGTAGATGCCGGCATGGCTCACACGGCCACGGCCGTTGGTGCTGAAGAACAGCAGGTCGCCTGGCTTGAGCTTGTTGCGAGCCACCTTGGGGGCGTCGACGTTGATCATCTCGCGGGTCGAGCGCGGCAGGTTCATACCCGCTTCCTCGCGGAAGAGATAGCCAATGAAACCGCTGCAATCAAAACCCGACTGCTCCGAAGTGCCGCCAAAGCGGTAGCGGGTGCCGATCAACGACATGCCGCGCTCGAGAATGCTGTCGGCCAGCACAGGCAACTGGTAGGGCTTGCCATTGCTGGAGAATGCGCCCATGTCTTCTTCGGTTGCCAGTTCTTCCTCACCGAATACGGAAGAAGCGGAGGCCTTCGAACTGATCGACTGGGCGGTGATGTGATGTTGATCCTGCTGCTGCGAAACCGGGCCTTGGGAGGCGCAACCGAACAACAGGGTCACAAGTGCAAGTGGCACGAGGGGTGCGAAGCGCTTTAGCATGGGCACGACCGTGTCTGTAATCCTTTAGAAGGGGGAAACTATGCCTTCTATCGGGACCATTTGCAAATTTTATCGAAAAACATGTGACTTTTCTGATTCGAAGCTGCAAGCCCCTGTTTGAAGGGCTTACCAGCCCAGGGTTTCCTTGAGGAACGGGATCGTCAGCTTGCGCTGGGCTTGCAGCGAAGCCTGGTCGAGGCGCTCGAGCAAGTCGAACAGGGCGCTCATGCTGCGCGTACCGCGGGTCAGGATGAAGTGGCCGACCTCGTCGGTCAGGTGCAGGCCGCGGCGCGAGGCGCGCAACTGCAAGGCGCGCAGTTTGTCTTCATCGGACATGCCGCGCATCTGGAAAATCAGCGCGAGGGTGAGCCGGGACTTGAGGTCCGCCAGCTTGATCGGCAGTTCGCGAGGCGAACTGGACGCGGCCAGCAGCAGGCGTCGACCGCTGTCACGCAAGCGGTTGAACAGGTGGAACATGGCCTCTTCCCAGTCCGCCTTGCCCGCGATCACATGCAGGTCGTCGATGCACACCAGTTCGTACTGCTCAAGATGGTCGAGCAGCTCGACGCCACGGTCGAGCAATTGCGCGAGCGGCAGATAGACAGCGGGCTCGCCCAACTGCTGGAAACGGTGGGTGGCGGCCTGCAGCAGGTGGGTACGACCAACGCCTTGCTTGCCCCACAGATAGATGAGGCTCTCGGTCCAGCCGGCGTCGGCTTCGCACAACCGCTCGACGTAGCCCAATGCCGCGGCATTGGCGCCCGGGTAGTAGTTGATGAAGGTGGCGTCATCGCGCAGACGCACACCCAGGGGCAACTGGATCGGTTTCATGCTCGCGGGCGGTCGCGGGGACCGCAGGGGGCCTTTGGTGAACAGTGTGCAAAGTCTATACCCGCAACGCGGGCGGCACAATCGGCGAGGGGAATAGCGCATGGAAAATCAAGAAGTTGCATGATTTCAACCCGCCTGGAGCCGCCCGCCAGCCCATCACTGGCAAGCCGGCTCCCATAGTTCGCACGCGGTGCGCTCCCCATCGGAGCCGGCTTACCGGCGAACAATCGCTAAAGGTCCGGGTCAATCTCCCCGGCATACATGTCCGACTCCTTGTACAGGTCATGCACATGCCGCAGCAGCACCATGATCACCGCCGCCACCGGCAGGGCCAACAGTACGCCAGTGAAGCCGAACAGCTCGCCACCGGCCAGGATGGCGAAGATCACCGCCACCGGGTGCAGGCCGATGCGATCCCCCACCAGCAGCGGCGTCAGTACCATGCCTTCGAGCGCCTGCCCGACCATGAACACCGCAACGATGCCCAGCATAGGGTACAGCTCGCCACCGAACTGGAATAATCCGGCCACCAGCGCCGCGCCAATTCCGATAATGAAGCCCATGTACGGCACGATCGCCGCCAGCCCTGCCAGCATGCCGATCAGCAGCCCAAGCTCCAGGCCCACCAGCATCAGGCCAGTGGAATAGATGACGCCCAGGGCGAGCATCACCAGCAGTTGGCCACGCACGAATGCCCCGAGCACTTCATGGCACTCTCCTGCCAGCCCCACCACCTGCGGCTCGCGCTGACGCGGCAGCAAACTGCGTAGCTTGGCCATCATCAGGTCCCAGTCACGCAGCAGATAGAAGCCCACCACCGGGATCAGCACCAGGTTGGCCAGCCAACCGATCAGCGCCAGGCTGGAGGCGGTGGCCTGGGACAGCAGCACACCGACGATATCGGTGGTCTGGCCCATGTGCTCGCCGATGGCGGCCTTGATCTTGTCGAACTTCCAGAAACCGTCGGCCAGGCCCAGCCGGCTCTGCGCCCAAGGCAAGGCCACGTGCTGCAGCCAGTCGAGCATCTGTGGCGCCAGTTCGTACAAACGCAGCAACTGCTTGGCCAACATGGGGATCAACACCAGCAACAGGGCCAGGAAAATCAGGGTGAACAGGCTGAACACCACCACCACGCCCCAGGTTCGCGACAGCCCTGCCCGCTCCAGGCGGTCGACCAGTGGATCCGCCAGGTAGGCGAGAAGAATGCCCACCAGGAACGGTGAAAGAATGTTGTGCAGCAAATACAGCAACACAGCGATCAGCAGGGCAGCGCCCAGCCAGATCCAGCGACGCAGTTCGATCATGCAGGTTACTCCTTACCAGCGAAAACGCAGGCCGTCGAACGGCCTGGGTGGCGTGGGCAACGCCACGCCAGGCTCAGGCTGAGACGCCGCTGCCGGCGTGGCAGGCACCTGCTCGGCAGGCAGCTCCTGCAACTTGGCCAGGCTCAACTGAGCGCGCAATTGATCACGATTGCCGGTGACGGCGTAGGTCAGGGTCGCGCCCTCGACCCTCAGCAGCCGCGCGCCGTAAGGCTCGAGCACGCGGGCAAGCTCGGCGTAGCGCTGCAGGTTCATGCCCTGCACCTGGACTTGCAGGTCACTGCTGGCCCCCGGACGGGTGACGTAGCGTGGCGCCAGTCGATTGCTCACCGCCAGCATCAGCGCGTCGGCCAGGGCGGCCTGGTCTGTGCCTTCGGCGCTGCCCTGTTCGCGTTGGTCGCCCAGCCACAGCTGCCATTTACCCTGCCACTTGCCATCGGCCTCATGGGCATGCACCGCCAGCAGGGCGTTGGCGCCGTAGCGCTCGGATGCTTCGCGCAAGGGCGCCGGGTCGTTACCCTCAAGCTGCTTGGCGTTGGCAACCAACTGCTCCTGCAGATCGGCCAACGGCAGGCGCAGCGGCAGGCCGCGGTGCTGCGCGGCCCGGCGCAGGGGGTCGGCGCTGCCCTGGCCGTCACCGACCAGGTTGCTGCCGTCGACATTGTCGTTCAACCACCAGACCAGAATCGACGGCCGATTATTGCCCCACAAGGCCAGGCCTGCCTGGCGCAAGGCGCGGTCGGTACTGCCCGGGTCGAACTCGACCAGCACCGATTCGGGCGGCCCGGCCTCGGTGCCGACCTGGTTGATGATCTGCCGAGGGTCCTTGCGCAAGGCAGCCAGCGCAGGGTTCTGAGGTGCCTTGGGGTCGCCGGTCAGGCGCAGCACCAGCGTGTCCAGAGCCTTGCTGGTGGCCTGGGCGCGGGCCTCGCCGCCCTGCCCTTCGAGCGGCTCACGCACCTGGTAAAGGCCGGAAACCGTATCGGCTTGCGCCGCGACAGCGACGAACGCCAGGCAACCTGTGGCGAGGTAGTTGAGAAGACGCATTGAGGATTCCTGTCCAGATAACCATGGGGCGACGCGCGCCGGCCGTTCGACTCTGACCGTGCCGGGCCGAAAAATGCTTCATGATCCCGGCCATTTCCACCCGCCGCCATGGGTATACCTTATACAGGCACTGGCGCGGCAACCAGTCGCACACCGTGAAACACTGTTTCTACCTACATTTTCCGGCCAGCCCGTCGGCCTGAGGATGGCCGCTGAGGGGCAACCCTGATAAAATCGCGCGCCTTCGCAGACCAGAGACGAACAGGCAGCCGCCGCACCTTGCAGCCGGCCTTGGCCGTCCCGGTCGTTTTCCACGAATCCCTCCCTCTTAAAGGCCTGGATCAATGAGCAAGCAACCCTCCCTGAGCTACAAGGACGCCGGTGTAGACATCGACGCCGGCGAAGCACTGGTCGAACGCATCAAGGGCGTCGCCAAGCGCACCGCACGCCCTGAAGTCCTGGGTGGCCTGGGCGGCTTCGGCGCCCTCTGCGAGATCCCGGCCGGCTACAAGCAGCCGGTGCTGGTCTCCGGCACCGACGGCGTCGGCACCAAACTGCGCCTGGCACTGAACCTGAACAAACACGACAGCATCGGCCAGGACCTGGTCGCCATGTGCGTCAACGACCTGGTGGTGTGCGGCGCAGAGCCGCTGTTCTTCCTCGACTACTACGCCACTGGCAAGCTCAACGTCGACGTGGCCGCCACTGTGGTCACCGGCATCGGCGCCGGTTGCGAACTGGCCGGTTGCTCGCTGGTCGGTGGTGAAACCGCTGAAATGCCAGGCATGTACGAAGGCGAGGATTACGACCTGGCCGGCTTCTGCGTCGGCGTGGTGGAAAAGGCCGACATCATCGACGGCTCGAAAGTGGTCACCGGCGACGCCCTGATCGCCCTGCCATCCTCCGGCCCGCACTCCAACGGCTACTCGCTGATCCGCAAGATTCTCGAAGTGTCCGGTACCGACATCGACAACACCCAGCTCGATGGCAAGCCGCTGGCCGACCTGCTGATGGCCCCGACCCGCATCTACGTCAAGCCCTTGCTGCAACTGATCAAGCAAACCGGCGCGGTCAAGGCCATGGCCCACATCACTGGCGGCGGCCTGCTGGACAACATCCCGCGCGTGCTGCCAAAAGGCGCCCAGGCCGTGGTCGACGTAGCCAGCTGGCAGCGCCCGGCGGTATTCGACTTCCTGCAGGAAAAGGGCAACGTCGACGAGCATGAAATGCACCGCGTGCTGAACTGCGGCGTGGGCATGGTCATCTGCGTGGCCCAGGACCAGGTCGAAAACGCCCTGAACGTGCTGCGCGCCGAAGGCGAGCAACCGTGGGTGATCGGCCGTATCGACGTGGCCGCCGAAGGCGCCGCACAGGTCGAGCTGCACAACCTCAAGGCACACTGATGCCGGGCAAGACCTGTAACGTGGTGGTGTTGCTGTCGGGCTCCGGCAGCAACCTGCAGGCGCTGATCGACAGTACCAGCGCCAGTGACAGCCCGGCCCGCATCCGCGCGGTGATCTCCAACCGCGCCGATGCCTACGGCCTCGAACGCGCCAAGGCCGCCGGCATCGACACGGCCGTGCTCGAACACACCGGCTTCGACGGCCGCGAGGCCTTCGACGCGGCGCTGATTGCGCTGATCGACGGTTTCGCTCCCGACCTGGTGGTGCTGGCCGGCTTCATGCGCATTCTCAGCGGCGGTTTCGTGCGTCACTATCAAGGCCGCCTGCTCAACATACATCCGTCATTGCTGCCGTTGTACAAAGGCCTGCACACTCACCAGCGCGCGCTGGAGGCTGGCGACCGGGAACATGGCTGCAGCGTGCACTTCGTCACCGAGGAACTCGATGGCGGGCCTCTGGTCGTACAGGCTGTGGTTCCAGTGGTTGCGGGCGACACGCCGCAGACACTGGCCCAGCGGGTACATGTGCAGGAACACCAGATCTACCCGCTGGCGGTACGCTGGTTCGCCGAAGGACGCTTGCGTCTGGGCGAACAGGGTGCATTACTGGATGGCCAGCCGCTGGCGGCCAGCGGTCACTTGATTCGAAATTAGGAGATTTTATGCGTCGCGCCCTGCTCTTGGCTCTCGCCGTGCTTGCCCTGCCGCTCCAGGCAGCTGACCTGAAGCCGTTCTCGGCCAGCTACACCGCCGACTGGAAGCAGTTGCCCATGAGCGGTACCGCCGAACGCAGCCTGGTCAAGAACGCCAACGGCACATGGGACCTGAACTTCAAGGCCTCCATGATGATCGCCAGCCTGACCGAGCGAAGCACCCTCAAGCTCGACAACGACACCTTGCTGCCGCAGAAGTACCACTTCGAGCGCGGAGGCCTGGGCAAAGCGAAGCAAGTCGACCTGAGCTTTGACTGGGACAGCAAGAAAGTCACCGGCAAGGACCGTGGCGATGCTATAAACCTGCCACTCAACCGCGGCGTGCTGGACAAGTCGTCGTATCAACTGGCCCTGCAGCACGATGTGGCGGCGGGCAAGAAGAGCATGACCTACCAGGTGGTCGACGGTGACGAGATCGACACCTACGACTTCCGCGTGCTGGGCACCGAGAAAGTGACCACCAAGACCGGCCAGGTCGAGGCGATCAAGGTCGAGCGCGTGCGCGACCCGAGCCAGAGCAAGCGCATCACCGAGCTGTGGTTCGCCAAGGACTGGGACTACCTGCTGGTGCAATTGCGCCAGGTCGAGACCGATGGCAAGGAATACGTGATCGTGCTGCAGGATGGCACGGTCGATGGCAAGGCGGTCAAGGGCAACTGATACCGTTGCCGGCAATACCCGAAACCCCGCCTAGTGCGGGGTTTCTTTTTTCCGGCCAACACCACCGCCTGCAGGAGCGGCTTCAGCCGCGATCACCCGCAAAGCAGGTGCCACCCACTGCAGCGCCTGCATCGCGGCTGAAGCCGCTCCTACAAGGTGCGCGCCAGCGTATTCATGCTTCATGAAACTTGTTTCATCGCCGTTTTATTTACTTAGCCTGCTAACAAATTCTATAAAGAAGGCCTGCGACAGCGTGTCGCAGCCAATCAAGCAGTGGAGTTTGACGATGACAGTCCAAGTAACCGAACGCGACGAATCGAAAATGTCCCACGAAGGCCAGGCCGCCGGCCTGCGGATCTGGGACGTGCATCAGCAAGGCCAACTGGTCGGCATGTTCCACGACGAGCAACAGGCTCACCAGTACCGCATGGAGCTGGAATACCTCGAGCGCCAACGCCCGGCGCAATGACCCGGCCTTTAACTAAAAAACCCCGCCAAGGCGGGGTTTTTCGTGCTTACCACATCAGATCATCAGGGATCTTGTAGGCCGCGTACGGGTCGTCCTCGTCCGCTTCCTCGACATGAGTGTTAAGCAGCAGGATGCGGTTAGGGTCGCGCTCCTGGATCTTCACCGCCGCCTCGCGCGGGATCACCTCGTAGCCACCGCCATGGGCGACGATCGCCAGCGCGCCATTGCTCAACTTGCTGCGCATCAGGGCGTTGACGGCGATGCGCTTGACCTTCTTGTCATCGACGAAGTTGTAGTAGTCCTCGGTGGTCAGCTTGGGCAGGCGGGTCGCTTCGATCAGTTGCTTGACCTGTGCGGCGCGGGCTTTCTGCTCGGCCTTTTCCTGGACCTGGCGGTTCAGTTCCTGATCCTTTTTAGCCTTCTCGGCCATGGCTTCCTTGGCCAAGCGCTGCTGGCTGTCGTCCACCTCGACCTGGCCTTTGTGCTCCAGGCGTTTCTGTTTTTTCTCAGCCTTGTTGGTCTGAGAAACCTGTTTCTGGTTGACCAGACCGGCTTTGAGCAATTGGTCGCGAAGGGAAAGGCTCATCGGGGTTCACTCACTTATGCATCAGCTCAGCCGCAGCTGGGCAGGTTCTTTTCCTGACGCTTGGCCTCGCCCCAGAGGGCGTCCAACTCGTCGAGGGTACGATCTTGGATGGACAGGCCCTGCTCACGCAATGCCTGTTCGATAAAACGAAAACGCCGCTCGAACTTTCGATTGGCCCGGCGCAGGGTGTTTTCCGGGTCGTGCTTGAGGTGCCGGGCGAGGTTGACGGTGGCGAACAGCAGGTCGCCCAGCTCATCTTCCAGGGCGTCGCTGTCGCCATCGGCCATGGCTTGCAGGACTTCATCGAGCTCCTCGCGCACCTTGTCCAGCACCGGCAGCGCCTCGGGCCAGTCGAAACCGACCGTGGCCGCGCGCTTCTGCAGCTTGGCGGCGCGGGACAGGGCCGGCAGCGCGGCGGGAACATCATCAAGCAGAGACAGCTGCTCGGGCTCGCTCTTTTCGGCGCGCTCCTCGGCCTTGATTTCCTCCCAGCGCGACTTGACCTGGGCCTCGCTCAGCGCGGGGGTATCCAAGGGCGCGTAGAGATCGCCCGTGGGGAAGACATGGGGGTGGCGACGGATCAGCTTGCGGGTGATCGCATCGACCACGCCAGTGAACTCGAAACGCCCCTCTTCCCGTGCCAGCTGGCTGTAGTAGACCACCTGGAACAGCAAGTCGCCCAGCTCACCCTGTAAATGCTCGAAGTCACCGCGCTCGATGGTGTCGGCGACTTCGTAGGCCTCTTCGAGGGTGTGCTGGACGATGCTGGCGTAGTCCTGCTTCAGGTCCCACGGGCAGCCGTGCTGCGGGTCGCGCAGGCGGGCCATGAGGTGCAGCAGGTCTTCAAGTGTGTAGGTCATTGTTGGGCAGGTCCTTCGGCAGAGGCTTCTTCGCAGGTAAACCCGTTCCTACAGGTAGCGCGCAATCCTGTAGGAGCGGGTTTACCCGCGAAGAGGCCACCTCGGTCTCAAGGGGTGCGGTTACGCCGCGTCTCGATGATGTTCGGCAACTGCGAGATCCGCCCGAGCAAGCGCCCAAGGGCATCCAGGCCAGGGATCTCGATGGTCAGCGACATCAGTGCGGTGTTGTCTTCCTTGTTCGAGCGGGTGTTGACCGCCAGCACGTTGATCTTTTCGTTGAGCAGCACCTGCGACACGTCGCGCAGTAGGCCCGGGCGGTCGTAGGCGCGGATGACGATGTCCACTGGATACGTTTGCACCGGGATCGGCCCCCAGCTGACCTGGATCATCCGCTCCGGCTCCTTGCCCGCCAGTTGCAACACCGAGGCGCAGTCCTGGCGGTGAATGCTCACGCCGCGACCCTGGGTGATATAACCGACGATGGCGTCGCCCGGCAGCGGCTGGCAGCAGCCGGCCATCTGCGTGAGCAAGTTGCCGACGCCCTGGATCTGGATATCGCTGCGCTTGCCGGCGCGGATACCCCGGGCCTGGCGCGGAATCAGCTCGACCGGCTCGATGCGCTCGGGCTCGAGCAACTGCTGGGCGGCATTGACCATGTGCGCCAGACGCAGGTCGCCCGCGCCCAGGGCGGCGAACATATCCTCGGCAGTCTTGACGTTGGCCTTCTCCGCCAGGCGCTCGAAGTCCACCTGGGGCAGGCCCAGGCGGCTCAGCTCGCGCTCGATCAGGGTCTTGCCGGCGGCGACGTTCTGGTCGCGGGCCTGCAGCTTGAACCAGTGAACGATCTTGGCCCGCGCCCGCGAGGTGGTGACATAGCCAAGGTTGGAGTTCAGCCAGTCACGGCTCGGGCTACCGTGCTTGCTGGTGATGATCTCCACTTGCTCGCCGGTTTGCAGGCTGTAGTTGAGCGGCACGATGCGCCCATTGATCTTGGCGCCACGGCAGTTGTGGCCGATCTCGGTGTGCACGCGGTAGGCGAAATCCAACGGCGTGGCACCTTTGGGCAGGTCGATGGCATGGCCGTCCGGGGTGAATACATAGACCCGGTCCGGTTCGATATCGACCCGCAGCTGTTCAGCCAACCCGCCAATATCGCCCAGCTCTTCATGCCACTCGAGCACCTGCCGCAACCAGGAGATCTTCTCCTCGTAGTGGTTGGAGCTGGGCTTGACGTCGGTGCCCTTGTAGCGCCAGTGGGCGCAGACGCCCAGCTCGGCTTCCTCGTGCATCGAGTGGGTGCGAATCTGCACCTCCAACACCTTGCCCTCGGGGCCGATCACTGCCGTGTGCAGCGAGCGGTAGCCATTCTCCTTGGGGTTGGCGATGTAGTCATCGAACTCCTTGGGGATGTGCCGCCAGAGGGTGTGCACGATGCCCAGCGCGGTGTAACAGTCACGCACCTCAGGTACCAGCACGCGCACTGCGCGCACGTCGTAGATCTGGCTGAACTCCAGGCCCTTGCGCTGCATCTTGCGCCAGATCGAATAGATGTGTTTCGCCCGGCCGCTGATGTCGGCATTGACGCCGGTGGCCAGCAACTCGTTCTGCAATTGGTTCATCACATCGCTGATGAAGCGCTCGCGGTCCAGCCGCCGTTCGTGCAGCAGCTTGGCGATCTGCTTGTACTGGTCGGGCTCGAGGTAGCGGAACGACAGGTCCTCGAGTTCCCACTTGATATGGCCAATACCCAGTCGGTGCGCCAGCGGCGCATAGATATCGAAGACTTCGCGAGCCACGCGCAGGCGCTTCTCGTCATCGGCGGCCTTCACCGCACGGATGGCACAGGTGCGTTCGGCGAGCTTGATCAGCGCCACGCGCACGTCGTCGACCATCGCCACCAGCATCTTGCGCAGGTTCTCGACCTGCGCCTGGGAGCCCAGCACCAGCGACTGGCGCGGGCTGAGGCTGGCGCTGATGGCAGCCATGCGCAGCACGCCGTCGATCAGTTTGGAGACGACCGGCCCGAAACGCTGGCCGACTTCGGCAAGGGTCACCTTGCCTTCACGCACCGAGCGGTAGATGACCGCGGCCACCAGCGAATCCTGGTCGAGCTTGAGGTCCGCGAGGATCTCGGCGATTTCCAGGCCCGCCTGGAAACTGGACGTCCCATCCGCCCAGGAATGCTTGGCCGGGTTGCCCTTTTTCTCGACCTCATGGGCGAATTCGCAAGCGTCCTTCAATGCCGCGCGATCGAGCTGCGAATCGACGCTCACCACATGATCGAGCCATGCTTCGAGATTGATACTGCCGTCGTTGTTGACCGGCTGGTGCACTCTCACCTGTACCATCTTTGCTTTACCTTCCCATACAGCGCACCACGCAGGTGCGCTGGCTTTCACCTGTGCCGCCTCCACTCCCTGGACGCGACACCAAGAGGGCCAGCCTGGCTAGCCCGCCTCGAATAACGCCATGGCCTCGACATGCGCCGTCTGAGGAAACATGTCGAGAATCCCGGCCCTTTTTAACCGGTACCCCTGCCCGACCAGCACCTGCGTGTCTCGCGCCAGCGTGGCCGGGTTGCACGATACATAGACCAGCCGCTTCGCGCCGAGCCGGGCGATGCCTTGCACCACCTCATAGGCCCCGTCACGCGGTGGATCCAAGAGTACCGCAGAAAAGCCTTCGGCGACCCATCCGGCGCCCGCCAAAGGCTGCGATAAATCGGCCTGAAAAAACCGTGCATTATGCACATTGTTGCCCTGGGCATTGGCTTCGGCACGCTCGACCATCGCCTGCACGCCTTCCACCGCCACCACTTCGCGCGCCTGCCGGGCCAGCGGCAGGGCGAAGTTGCCCAGGCCGCAGAACAGGTCCAGCACCCGCTCATGGGCCTGTGGCGCCAGCCAGGCCAGGGCCTGCTGGATCATCAGGGTGTTGACCTGGGCGTTGACCTGGACGAAGTCGCCCGGCCGCCAGGCCAGCTCCATGCCCCAGGGTTCCAGGGCAAAGCCCAGCCTCTGCGCAGCGTCCACGGGCGCCGGTTCGCCTTCGCCCTGCAACCAAAGCTGAGCGCCGGCTTCCCGGCAGAATGCCTCCAGGCGCGCCAGGTCTGCAGCCGGCAATGCTGCCACGTGCCGGACCAGTACCGCTTCAGCCGTGCCGCTGAACAACTCCACATGCCCCAGCGCCTGCGGCTTGCTCAAGCTGCGCAGCACGGTCGGCAGGTGGCGCATGATGGCCTGCAAGGGCTGTACCAGCACCGGGCAGTCGTCGATGGCGATGATGTCCTGGCTGGCCTCGGCGCGAAAACCCACATCGAGCTGGCGCTGCTTCACGTCCCAACGTACCGCCACCCGTGCTCGCCGCCGATAGCCGAACTCTGGCCCACACAGCGGCGCGGCCCATTCGTCCGGCTGCACGCCGGCGACGCGCTGCAACTGCTCGGCGAGCAGGCGCTGCTTGAGCGCCAGTTGGCCGTCATGGGGCAGGTGCTGGAGGTTGCAGCCACCGCAGCGCGCGTAGTGCCGGCACGGCGCCTCGCGCCGCTCGGGGCTGGCCTGGAACACCCGCTCCAACCGCGCCTCGACCACCTTGCCACGGGCGCCCAACACCCGCGCCTCGACCTCTTCGCCACCCAGCGCGCCACTGACGAACCAGGTGCGCCCCTCGATGAAGGCGATGCCGCGGCCGTCGCCAGACACGCGCTCGATCAACAGGCGCTGCTTCTTGCCTAGCGGAATTTGTGTGGCACGGTTGCCACCGGTCGGCTGGAAACGCAGACCACCGTTGCTTTTCTTTCTGGACATCAGGTCGGGTCGAACAGGCCGGTGGACAGGTAGCGATCGCCGCGGTCGCAGATGATGGCGACCATCACTGCATTCTCGACTTCACGGGACAGGCGCAGCATGGCCGCCACCGCACCGCCGGACGACACGCCGCAGAAAATGCCCTCTTCACGGGCCAGGCGGCGAGTGGTTTCCTCGGCTTCCTGCTGGGACATGTCCATCACGCGGTCGACGCGGGCTGCGTCGAAGATCTTCGGCAGATACTCATGGGGCCAGCGGCGAATCCCCGGAATGGCCGAACCTTCCATGGGTTGCAAGCCGACGATCTGCACCGCCGGATTTTGCTCCTTCAAGTACTGCGAGCAGCCCATGATGGTGCCGGTGGTACCCATGGAGCTGACGAAGTGGGTGATGGTGCCCTGGGTCTGTTGCCAGATTTCCGGGCCGGTGCTGTTGTAGTGGGCGATCGGGTTGTCGCCGTTGGCGAACTGGTCGAGGACCAGGCCGCGGCCTTCGGCCTGCATTTTCTCGGCGAGGTCGCGCGCGCCCTCCATGCCCTCTTCCTTGGTGACCAGGATCAGCTCGGCACCGTAGGCGGTCATCGCCGCCTTGCGTTCGGCGGTGGAGTTGTCAGGCATGATCAGGATCATCTGGTAGCCCTTGATCGCCGCCGCCATCGCCAGGGCAATGCCAGTGTTGCCGGACGTGGCTTCGATCAGCGTGTCGCCAGGTTTGATCTGGCCGCGCAGTTCGGCGCGGGTGATCATCGACAGCGCCGGGCGGTCCTTGACGGAGCCGGCCGGGTTGTTGCCTTCGAGCTTGAGCAGCAAGGTGTTGCTGGTGGCCCCGGCCATGCGCTGCAGGCGAACCAGAGGCGTGTGGCCGACGCAGTCGGCGATGGTTGGGTACTGCAGGGTCATGGGCGTTTTCGCAATCCGGACGGCAGGGGCAACTATCATACCGGCAAACCCTGCGCGGCCATATCACGCAATCGTCGGAAGATATAGCGAGACGCTATAAGCAGTAGCGTCAGCCTGACGAAGCTTCTGTAGGAGCGGCTTCAGCCGCGATCACCCGCAAAGCGGGTGCACGCTACGGCGCTGCTTGCATCGCGGCTTAAGCCGCCCCCACAGAAGGCTGCGCTGCGCGATCCATCACCGCCGATAGGCGCATGCAGACCCGCAACCCGCGCTCACCATTGACCGCCCACACCCTGCCGCCCTGGCGCTGGATCGCGCTGCGGGCGATGCTCAACCCCAGGCCGAAACCACCATCGCCGGGCCTGGAGCCATCAAGCCGGGTAAACGGCGCGAAAATGCGCTCCAGATCGTCTTCGGCCACGCCGCCACCTTCATCTTCCAAGTCGAGCCGCCAGTAACCACCTTCACGCCGCCCACTCAAGCGCACCACGCCACCCACTGGCGAATGGCGGATAGCATTGCGCAACATGTTCTCCAACGCCTGGGCCAGGTGATTGAGGTTGCCCTGCACCCAGCAATTGGCTGGCAACGCGCAACACAGCCGCTCCGGCGCCCAGCCGCTTTCGTAGCAGGCGTTCTCGCTGAGCATCTCCCACAACGCCTGGAGCTGGATCGGCTCCAGGTTCATCGGCGCCCGCTCGGCATCCTGCCAGGCCAGTTGCAGGGTGTCCTCGACCAGTTGCTGCATGCCATCCACTTCTCGGTGCAGACGCTCGCGAAGGCGTTGCAAGTCGGCTTCGCCGTCACAGGCCACGCGCAGGCGGCTGAGCGGGGTGCGCATTTCGTGGGAGAGGTCGCGCAGCAGTTGCTGTTGCAGCGCCACGGTCCCCTGCAGGCGCTCGGCCATCTGGTCGAAGGCCCGAGCCAGCTCGCCAAGCTCGTCCTGACGCTGGGTGGTACGGGGGTCGAGGCGCGCCGAAAGCTGGTCGGCGCGCCAGGCGTTGGCCTGCTCGCGCAGTTGGTTGAGCGGTACGATCAGCATGCGGTAGAGGCCCACACACAGCAGCAAGGTGAAAAGCCCGGGAATGATGCCGTTGGTGATCACCCGCCAGAACAGACGGTACTGCCCCGGGCTGAAGCGCTCGGGTAATTCGATCACCAGCATCCCTTGCTCCGGCGCCTGCGGGAAAGGCAGGCGCAGCCAAGGCTGGCCGAGGGTGCGACGGCTCATGGGCCAATCAACCCCTCGCAGACGGGTCAGGTGCTGCACCTCGCTCCCCGTCAGCGCCGCACTGCCCAGCGGCTGGAGGTCGCCATCAAGCACGCCTACCCAGGTGGATTCACGCTGGCGCATGCCCGCCAGCCAACGGTCCACGCCCTCGCGACCACGTGCGCGCCAGGCCTGCTCGGCCTCGCCGGCATAGCCGCGCAACACCTGCCGAGCGGGTTCGGAGAGAAAGGCATTCCGGGTTTCCATGTGCCGGCCCCAGGTGTAGCTCAGGCCGATCATCAACAGGCAGAAACCCACCAGCAGGATGGCCAGCCTCCAGAACAGCGAATGGCGGTCGAGCACGCTTCAGTCCGCCTCGCCCGTGCCGAATACATAGCCTTTGCCCCACACCGTACGAATCTGCCGCTCGTGATAACCGATGGCTTTGAGCTTGCGACGGATCTGGCTGACATGCATGTCCAGGCTGCGGTCATGGCGCGAATAGCCGCGCTGCAGGACCTGTTGATAGAGGAAGGGCTTGCTCAGCACTTCGTCCTGGCTGCGGTGGAGCAGGTCGAGCAGGCGGAACTCACTGGGCGTCAACCCCGCCGAGGCGCCGGCCAGGCTGACGTCGGTGAGTTGCTCGTCGAAATGCAGTGTGTCGCTACTCCACTCGCGCGGCGCGTGGTGACGGCGCTCGATGGCCACCCGCCGCAGGATCGCCTCGATACGCACACGCAGCTCGGTAAAGCTGAAAGGCTTGGGCAGGTAATCATCGGCGCCACGCTGGAAACCGCAGATGCGGTCCGCCTCCGCGCCCAGCGCCGACATCAGGATGACCGGCGTGGCGCTGTGCCGGCGCAGGCGGGCGAGCGCATCGAGGCCGTTAAGCCCCGGCAACAGAATATCCATCAGCACCAGGTCGAACACCTGTTGCCCCGCCGCCTCTAGCCCTTCGAGGCCATTACGGCACCAGGTCACCTGGAAACCGCCACGTTGCAGCTCCTCGTGCAGGTAGGCACCGAGCACAGGGTCGTCTTCGATGGCGAGGATACTGGTCGCATGAATAGCTACGGGATTCATTGGCAACTGTCATAAATTCTCAGTTGCGCGATTATTGAGCATGCCGCCCGGCCAAGGCAACCGTGCCACGACCAGCGCAGCCGACCTCTGCTGTAGGCGCATGCTTGCTGACGATGCAAGGCATAGCCTTTGAATACGCAGGGAATGGGTTCGCCAGCCAGCTGGCGCCTACGCAAACGGCGAGTGCCGCCGAAAACAAAAACACAGACAAATAAGTGCATTGCCATCAAGCCCGGAGTAACGTTCCCCGCTGAAGCGCAATCGCGCATTTAGGCACATGACAGGAGATAGGTGTGCTCGACCGTTTGGGAATCCGCAGCCGCGTGCTGTTGCTCGCCCTGCTGCCCGCCAGCTTGATGGCCCTGGTGCTGGGCAGCTATTTCACCTGGCTGCAGCAGAATGAATTGCGCACGCAGCTGCTGCAACGCGGCAAGATGATCGCCGAACAGCTGGCGCCACTGGCGGCACCGGCCCTGGCCCGCCAGGCGCCCGCGCAACTGGAGCGCATCGCCGCCCAGGCACTGGAACAGACCGATGTGCGCGCCGTGGCTTTCCTGGCCGCCGACCGGACGCGCCTGGCCCATGCCGGCCCGAGCATGCTCAACCAGCCCCCCAGCGGCGGCACCGGTACGCAGCTGCTGCAACGCACGGGCAACGATGCCACCCGCTACCTGATGCCGGTATTCGGCCACCACCGCGACCTGGCCACCGACGCCATCCCCGCCGAAGCCGAGCGCCTGCTGGGCTGGGTCGAGATCGAGCTGTCCCACGACGGCACCTTGCTGCGCGGCTACCGCAACCTGTTCACCAGCCTGCTGCTGATCATCGTCTGCCTGAGCCTGACGGCGCTGCTCGCCGTGCGCATGAGCCGCACCATCAACGGCCCGATCAACCGCATCAAGCACACGGTCAACCAGCTCAAGGACGGCCACCTCGAAGAACGCCTGCCCGCCATGGGTAGCCATGAGCTCGACGAACTGGCCGCCGGCATCAACCGCATGGCCGAAACCCTGCACAGCGCCCATGAAGAGTTGCAGCACAGCATCGACCAGGCCACCGAGGACGTGCGCCAGAACCTGGAGACCATCGAAATCCAGAACATCGAGCTGGACATGGCGCGCAAGGAAGCCCTGGAGGCCAGCCGCATCAAGTCCGAGTTCCTGGCCAACATGAGCCATGAGATCCGCACGCCGTTGAACGGCATCCTCGGCTTCACCCACCTGCTGCAGAAGAGCGAGCTCACCCCTCGCCAGCTTGACTACCTCGGCACCATCGAAAAATCCGCCGACAACCTGCTGGGGATCATCAACGAGATCCTCGACTTCTCCAAGATCGAGGCCGGCAAGCTGGTGCTCGACAGCATCCCGTTCAACCTGCGCGACCTGATCCAGGACACCCTGACCATCCTCGCCCCGGCCGCCCACGCCAAACAGCTGGAACTGCTCAGCCTGGTGTACCGCGACACCCCGCTGTCGCTGGTCGGCGACCCGCTGCGGCTCAAGCAGATCCTCACCAACCTGGTGAGCAACGCCATCAAGTTCACCCGCGAAGGCACCATCGTCGTGCGCGCCATGCTCGAGGACGACCAGGAAGACACCGTGCAACTGCGCATCAGCGTGCAGGACACCGGCATCGGCCTCTCGCCCCAGGATGTGCGCACCCTGTTCCAGGCCTTCAGCCAGGCCGACAACTCGCTGTCGCGCCAACCGGGCGGCACTGGCCTGGGGCTGGTGATCTCCAAGCGCCTGATCGAGCAGATGGGCGGTGAGATCGGGGTCGACAGCACCCCCGGCGAAGGCTCGCAATTCTGGATCAGCCTCAACCTGCCACGGGCGCATGACGACGCCGAAGAGCAACCTGTGCAGGTGCTGGTGGGGCGCCGGGTGGCGATCGTCGATGGCCATGACCTGGCCCGCCAGGCCCTGGAGCACCAACTCGAGGATTGTGGCCTGGCGGTCAGCCTGTTCGCCTCCTACGACCAGATGCTGCAGGGCGTGCAGGCTGCCGCGCAGGCCGGCCAGCCATTCGAGTTCGCCGTGCTCGGCGCCAACCTGGGCAACCTGGCGCCGGAACAGCTCGGCCAGTATCACCAGCAGCTCGAGCGCCTGGGTTGCCAGTGCGTGGTGCTCTGCCCCACCACCGAACAGCCGCTCTACCACCCCTACCTGCCCAACGCCCACGGCCAGTTGCTGGCCAAGCCGACCTGCACCCGCAAGCTGCGCAGGCTGTTGGTCGAGCTGATCCAACCGCGCCGTCCCGCCAGCGAACAACGCCCCGGCAATGGCCAGCGCGTACCGAAGATCCTCTGCGTCGACGACAACCCCGCCAACCTGCTGCTGGTGCAGACCTTGCTCGAAGGCATGGGCGCCGAGGTGCTGGCGGTGGACAACGGCTATGCCGCGGTACAAGCGGTGCAGGACGAGCCCTTCGACCTGGTGCTGATGGACGTGCAGATGCCCGGCATGGATGGCCGCGCCTGCACCGAGCAGATCCGCCAATGGGAAAGCAGCCAGCGCGGCCAGCCACTGCCGATCGTCGCGCTCACCGCCCACGCCATGGCCAATGAAAAGCGCGCCCTGCTGCACAGCGGGATGGACGACTACCTGACCAAGCCGATCAGCGAGCGGCAGCTGGCCCAAGTGGTGATGAAGTGGACGGGCCTGAGCCTGGGCGCGCCACCACCGGAACGCACCAGCGAGCGCCCAGCCGACAGTACGGAACTGAAGGTCCTCGACCCGGAGGAAGGCCTGCGCCTGGCCGCCGGCAAACCGGACCTGGCGGCGGACATGCTGGCCATGCTGCTGGCGTCACTGGAGTCGGACCGCGACGCTATCCGCGCGGCCCGTGAGGCGGCCGACCGCACCGCGATGATCGAGCGCGTGCATCGCCTCAACGGCGCCTCGCGTTATTGCGGCGTGCCACAGCTGCGCGCGGCCTGCCAACGTAGCGAGACCCTGCTCAAGCAGGACAGCCCCCAAGCGCAAGTAGCGCTGGACGAACTGGACCGAGCCATCGACCGGCTTGCGGAACACGCGCGCCAAAGCGCCTGATATTCGCCGGCAAGCCGGCTCCTGCACCTCAAATCATGTAGGAGCCGGCTTGCCGGCGAACAGCCGCCCCCGCCATTTCAAGGAGCCCCGCCATGCGCACCCTGTTGTTCAGCAGCCAGCACTACGATCAGGAAAGTTTCACCCGCGCCGCCAGCGGCGCCTTCGACCTGCACTTCCAACCCACCCGCCTGACCCTCGACACCGCCCCCCTGGCCCAGGGCTTCGAAGTAGTCTGCGCCTTCATCAATGACGCGCTCGACGCCCAGGTTCTCGAGCGCCTGGCCGCTGGCGGCACGCGCCTGGTCGCCCTGCGCTCGGCCGGCTACAACCACGTCGACCTGGCCGCCGCCAAACGCCTGGGCCTGGCCGTGGCGCGAGTGCCGGCCTACTCGCCCCATGCCGTCGCCGAACACGCCGTGGCACTGATCCTGGCCCTCAACCGCCGTCTGCACCGCGCCTACAATCGCACCCGCGAGGGCGACTTCACCCTGCACGGGCTGACCGGCTTCGACCTGCACGGCAAGACCGTCGGCGTGATCGGCACCGGCCAGATTGGCGCCGCGTTCGCGCGCATCATGGCCGGTTTCGGCTGCCAACTGCTGGCCTATGACCCCTACCCCAACCCCGAACTGCTGGCCCTGGGCGCCCGTTACCTGGCGTTGCCCGAGCTGCTGCGCGCGTCGCGGATCGTCAGCCTGCACTGCCCGCTGACCGAGCACACCCGCCACCTGATCAACGCCCAAAGCCTGGCCCAACTGCAACCCGGCGCCATGCTGATCAACACCGGCCGCGGCGCGCTGGTCGACACGCCGGCGCTGGTCGACGCGCTCAAGAGCGGCCAGCTCGGCCATCTGGGGCTGGATGTGTATGAAGAAGAGGCGCAGCTGTTCTTCGAGGACCGCTCCGACCTGCCGCTGCAGGACGACGTGCTGGCGCGCCTGCTGACCTTCCCCAACGTGATCGTCACCGCGCACCAGGCGTTCCTGACCCGTGAGGCGCTGGACGCCATCGCCACCACCACGCTCGACAACATCAGCCGCTGGGCGGCAGGCAATCCGCAGAACATCGTCGAAAGTTGATGCTAGGATACGCGGCAATTCTGGAGGACCCATGGTCGAACACGATTTCCGCTACACCCTTTTCAACCCGCAACACACCCTGATCGAGTGCCGCGCACTGGTGCCAGGCCGCTACCAGGTCACCGGCAACGGCGGCTCGATCCAGAAGGACGACGTGCTCCTGGTCACCCTCAAAGGCAGCAAGGACTTGTCCATGCGCCTGACCGTCGAGACCGTGCGCCACTTGATCAACCCGCGCGGCCAGTGGGTCGCCGTGGCCAAGGGCCCAGTGTTCAACGAGCTGGAGATCCTCAACTGGCAGGTCAAGTGCGACAGCTGCGAAGCGGTACTGGACTTCGAATTCGCCGTCGACGCCAAGCTGGGCAAGAAAGGCCATGCTCCGGCCGCCAGTGCCCGCGTGGCGGAGCTGGGTTGGGCCAGCCAGGGTGACAAACACCTGTGCCCGCAGTGCCGGGAGCGTGCCTGAGTGAAACAGCTGCTGACCACCGCGCTGATTGCCGCAGCCCTGGCCGGCTGCGCGTCGGAGCCTTCGAAGCTGCAACAGGAGCAGAGCTATGTGCTGGAGTGGATCGGTGAACGCCCACTGATCGACTACAGCCACCTGACACTGACCCTGGCCAACGACGGTCGCGCCTACGGTAACGCTGGCTGCAACCACTGGTTCGCCCCCTACACACTGGAGGGCGAGCGCATCAGCTTCGGCAAGGTCGGCAAGACCCGCAAGCTGTGTGCGCCGGCGTTGATGGACCAGGAGAAGCGCTTCTTGCAGGCGCTGGAAACGGTGCAGCGCTGGGATGTGTCGCCAATCGAGCAGATCCGCTTCTGGCCGGTTGAGGGCAAGCCTTTGCGCTTCTGGCCTGAGGAAAGCTGAGCTTCAACGCCTGTTCGCCAGCAAGCGGCCTCCTACAGGAACCGTGGGAGACCGCTTGCTGGCGAACTTTCAGGCGCCGCCTTTGAGCGCCTTGATCTTGGCCTGCAGCCCTTCGAGCGTCTGCTCGCCCATCAGTTGCTCACGCACCTTGCCCTTGTCGTCGATAATGTAGGTCACCGGCAACGCCTCGCTGCGTGGCAGCTCGTAGCGTTCGGCCGGGTCCTGGGCGAGCACGGTGAAACCGATGCCCAGCGTGTCGGCGGCGCTCTTGAGGTCCGGCCCTTGCAGGCCATCGAAGTTCACCCCCACCACCTTGATGCCCTGGGCCTCCCACTGCTTGGCAGCGGCATTGAGCTCGGGGATTTCCGTGCGGCACGGGCCGCACCATTCGGCCCAGTAATTGAGCACCAGCCAGTGCCCGTCGATCTGCTCGGCCTTCACCGTGTTGCCGTGCTGGTCCACGCCGTAGTCCGCACCGCAGCCGCCGAGCAACAGGCTCGCGGTGATGGCCAGTGCAGCTGCCAAACGCCTTGCCATGGGTCAATCCTTCTCGAAGTTTTCAAGCATTGAAGTCGGTCGCTGCGGTTAGAATAGCCGCCACACCCAGCTGGATGCGACCCGTCATGACCGATCTGACCCTCTATCATAACCCGCGCTGCTCGAAATCCCGCGGCGCCCTGGAACTGCTCGAGGCACGCGGCCTGGCGCCGACCATCGTGCGCTACCTCGAGACCCCACCCGACGCCGCCACGCTCGCGCAACTGCTCGGCAAGCTGGGCATCGACGCGCGCCAACTGCTGCGCACCGGCGAAGACGAGTACAAGGCCCTCGACCTGGCCAACCCGGCCCTGACCGACGCCCAACTGATCGACGCCATGGCCAAGCACCCCAAGCTGATCGAGCGCCCGATCCTCGTTGTCGGTGACAAAGCCGTGGTCGGTCGCCCACCGGAAAGAGTCCTGGAGATCCTGCCGTGAGCGAACCCTATATCCTGGTGCTGTATTACAGCCGCCACGGTTCGACCAGCGAAATGGCCCGGCATATCGCCCGCGGCGTCGAGATGGCCGGGCTGGAGGCACGCCTGCGCACCGTGCCGGCGATTTCCACCGAATGCGAAGCCGTGGCCCCGGACATTCCGGCCAGCGGCGCGCTGTACGCCACCCTCGACGACCTACGCCACTGCGCAGGCCTGGTGCTGGGCAGCCCGACCCGCTTCGGCAACATGGCCGCGCCGCTCAAGTACTTCCTCGACGGCACCAGCAGCCTGTGGCTGGGTGGCGAACTGGTGGGCAAGCCGGCCGGCGTGTTCACCTCCACCGCCAGCTTGCACGGCGGCCAGGAAACCACCCTGCTGTCGATGATGCTGCCGCTGATGCACCACGGCATGCTGGTGATGGGCCTGCCCTACAGCGAATCGGCGCTGCTCGAGACCCGCGGCGGCGGCACACCCTACGGCGCCAGCCACCATGCCGGCGCCGATGGCAAGCGCGAGCTGGACCCGCACGAGATCACCCTGTGCCGTGCCCTCGGCCAACGCCTGGCGAACACCGCCAAGGCCCTGGAGGGGCAACGTGGCTAGGAAGCCCAAGGTACTGCCGCCGCTGGACTGGCTGGCACCACGCGTGCGTTTCACCCGCGCCGTGAGCCTGGCTTGTTTCTTTGGCCTGATCGCCCTGCTGGTGGTGAACAACCTGTGGTTCGCCGACCTGCACGGGGCGCGGGTCGAGGTGATCATGGCCATCGAGCTGATCCCGTTGCTGTTGTTGCTGCCGGGCATGCTCATGGGCAGCGCCCGGGCGCATGCCTGGACCTGCTTCGTGGTCAACATCTACTTCATCAAGGGCGTGCTGGCTGCGTTCGACCCGGCGCGGGCGGTGTTCGGCTGGGTGGAGTTGCTAGTGAGCCTGGGGTTGTTCGTCAGCGGGCTGCTGTTCGTGCGCTGGAAGTTCCAGCAGGAGCGGCGCTTGGCGGGCGAAGCAAGCTGAACGCTATCGCGGCGGTGCGCCGATGCGACTTGCCCCGCGATGGCATTACAACTGATCTCAATGATTGACGGTATGCGCCAGCATCACCGACAACTGGCACAGCGGTCGCCCGCTTTCTGCATGCCACTGGTTGAACGCCTGCTGCACCAACGCCAGGTCACGTTGGCTGGTCGGCGGCTTGTCGATGATCTTCTGGGCGATCAACGCCGCCGCCATGTCATCGGTGGGAATGAACGTATCCTTGCCGACCATGCGCAGGAAGCGTGGTGCCGACAACCCGCCCAGCTGGTTGCCATGCTTGGCCAGGTACTTCCACAACCCGACGATATCGGTCTCGGGCCAGCCGGCGATGAATGCGCCAAAACTGCCCTTCTCCTTCGCCACGTCCAGCACCATCTGGGCATTGCGCGGCACGCTCTTGAGCTTGCCCAGGTGGCGGATGATGCGCTCGTCATGCATCAGCCGCTCCAGGTGCTCGGCGCCCATCAGCACGACCTTTTCCGGGTCGAAACCGAAGAACACCTGCTCGAACGCCGGCCACTTCGCGTCCACCAGGCTGTGCTTGAGCCCGGCGCGGAACACGCGCAGGGCCAGCGTCGACAGGTAGCGATCGTCCGGGATATCACGCAATTGCGCGGCCGTAAGCGGCTGCGGCAGGAAGGCTTCCAGCGCCTGGGCCGAACCGAAGCGGTTCAGGCAGTACTCGTGCAACCACTGATAGTCGCGCATGCGGTCAGATGTTCAGCACGTCGAGGAAGCGCGGGGTGGCGCTCTCGTCGATCTTCAGGCTGGTGAAATCGAACAGGTTACGGTCGGCCAGCTGCGACGGCGCCACGTTCTGCAGGGCGCGGAAGATGCTCTCGGTACGGCCCGGGTGCTTGCGCTCCCACTCCACCAGCATATCCTTGACCACCTGGCGCTGCAGGTTCTCCTGTGAACCGCACAGGTTGCACGGGATGATCGGGAATTCCTTCATGTCCGAGTAGGCCTGGATATCCTTCTCGCTGCAGTAGGCCAGCGGGCGGATCACCACGTTGCGGCCGTCGTCGGCGCGCAGCTTCGGTGGCATGCCCTTGAGCGCGCCGTTGAAGAACATGTTGAGGAAGAAGGTCTCGACGATGTCGTCGCGGTGATGCCCCAGGGCCATCTTGGTCGCGCCGATCTCGTCGGCGAAGGTGTACAGGGTGCCGCGGCGCAGGCGCGAACACAGCGAGCAGGTGGTCTTGCCCTCGGGCACCAGCTCCTTGACCACCGAGTAGGTATCCTTCTCGACGATGTGGTACTCGACGCCCAGTTCTTTCAGATAAGCGGGCAGCACGTGCTCGGGGAAGCCCGGCTGCTTCTGGTCCATGTTCACCGCGACGATGTCGAACTTGATCGGCGCCACCTTCTGCAGGTGCAACAGAACGTCGAGCATGGTGTAGCTGTCCTTGCCGCCGGACAGGCAGACCATGACCTTGTCGCCATCCTCGATCATGTTGTAGTCGGTGATGGCTTCGCCGGCGAGACGACGCAGGCGTTTTTGCAGTTTGTTCTGGTTGACCGAAAGGGTGCCCATAGCGCTTGGATCCGCGAGGTGTGACAAAAGCGGGCTATTTTACGCACAAACCTGGCAGTGCAGTAGGGCATTCCGATAAAGACTTCAAGGGAATCAGCACCAGGCCTGACAGCGCAATTTGCTCTAAAAAGCCAGGTTTGTGCCAGGATCCGCTTCCTATACTGCGACATAAGGCCACACGACCGCTTGCATCGGTGTTCGGGCCTCGGGCCACAAGCGCTCCATCTGGGGGGCGTTTGGCAACGACGATAGGAGTGACCGGCATGATTCATCACGTTGTAGGGCTGTTTACCCACCCTGACCAGGAGTGGCGGGAGATTCGTGGCGAGGAAGAAAGCATCAGCCACATGTACCTGACCCACACGCTGATCCTCGCGGCGATCCCTGCCGTGTCGGCGTTCATCGGCACCACCCAGGTCGGCTGGGTGATTGGCGACCGGCCAGCGGTGATGCTGACCATGGAAAGCGCCCTGTGGATGAGCATCATGTCCTACCTGGCGATGCTCGCCGGGGTGGCGGTGATGGGCGCCTTCATCCACTGGATGGCCCGCACCTACGACGCCAACCCGAGCATGGCGCAATGCATCGCCTTCGCCACCTACACCGCCACCCCGCTGTTCATCGGCGGCCTCGCGGCGCTGTACCCGCACCTGTGGCTGGGCATGCTGATCGGCACGGCGGCGATCTGCTACACCGTGTACCTGCTGTATGTCGGCTTGCCGACGTTCATGAACATCCCATCAGACGAAGGCTTCCTGTTCTCCAGTTCGGTGCTGGCGGTGGGCCTGGTGGTACTGGTGGCGATCATGGCCGCGACCGTGATCATCTGGGGACTGGGCGTGGGGCCCGTCTACACCAACTGACGCATCAAAATCAGATCCAACCAACACTGGGGCATCACCCGAAGCCGCCGCAAGGCGGCTTCGTTTCGTGTGCCTGACCGGCGGCTCGGCAGCCGCCCGTCGCCTACGGCATAATGCCCGGTCAGGAGAATTGCCCCGCCATGCCCGAGCTGCTCAAACAACGCGTCGAAACCTGTTACCAGCAAGCCGAAGCCTTCTTCAAACGCCCCTTCCCGCGCCCGCAGGTCAGCTTCAAGCTGCGCGGCCAGAAGGCCGGCGTCGCCCACCTGCACGAGAACCTGCTGCGCTTCAACCTGCAGCTGTACCGCGAGAACCAAGACGACTTCCTGCGCCAGACCGTGGCCCATGAAGTGGCGCACCTGGTGGCCCACCAGTTGTTTGGTGACAAGATCCAGGCCCACGGCGAGGAGTGGCAACTGATCATGCGCGGGGTGTACGAGCTGCCGCCGAATCGCTGCCACAACTATGAGGTGCAACGGCGAGTGGCGACGCGCTACATCTACCGTTGCCCGTGCCCGGAGAGCGATTTCCCGTTCACCGCGCAGCGGCACAAGCTGGTGCGCCAGGGGCGGCGGTACCTGTGCCGGCGATGCCGGGAGATTCTGGTGTACAGCGGCCAGACCCGGGTCGAGTAACCACGATCGTTGTAGGAGCCGGCCTTGCCGGCGAACACCGGCGCAGCCGGTGCCATGCATCGCGGCGCCTGGTTCGCCAGCAAGACTGGCTCCTACGGATCGGATCGCGGGGCAGCGGCACAAAAAAGGCGACCCGAAGGTCGCCTTTTGGCATTTCACACGTCTATCAACGCGCCGGGCCTTCGGCCACGCCGAGGTCGTCGGTCGGACGGGTGTCGACCAGCGGCGAGCCACCGGAAGCCAGCTCCGCCTGCAGGGTGTCGGTGTCCAGCTCCTTGACCCACTTGGCCACCACCACGGTGGCCACGGCGTTACCGATCAGGTTGGTCAGGGCGCGGGCTTCGGACATGAAGCGGTCGATACCCAGGATCAGCGCCAGGCCGGCAACCGGCAGGTGGCCGACAGCCGACAGGGTCGCGGCCAGCACGATGAAGCCCGATCCCGTAACGCCCGCAGCCCCCTTGGAGGCCACCAGCAGCACCAGCAGCAGGGTGATCTGGTGGGTGATGTCCATGGTGGTGTCGGTGGCCTGGGCGATGAACACCGCGGCCATGGTCAGGTAGATCGAGGTACCGTCCAGGTTGAACGAGTAACCGGTCGGGATCACCAGGCCAACCACGGACTTCTTCGCGCCCAGGCGCTCCATCTTGGCCAGCATGCGCGGCAGGGCCGATTCCGAGGACGAGGTGCCCAGCACGATCAGCAGTTCTTCACGGATATAGCGGATCAGCTTGATCACGCTGAAACCATGGGCGCGGCAGATACCGCCCAGGACCACCAGGACGAACAGGATGCAAGTGATGTAGAAGCAGGCCATCAGGTAGCCCAATTGCACCAGCGAGCCCACGCCGTACTGGCCGATGGTGAAGGCCATGGCACCGAAGGCACCGATCGGCGCCAGCTTCATGATCATGTTGATGATGTTGAACATCACATGGGCGAAGCGGTCGATCAGGTCCAGCACCGGCTTGCCGTAGCTACCCAGGCGATGCAGGGCGAAACCGAACAGCACCGAGAACATCAGCACCTGCAGGATATCGCCGTTGGCGAAGGCGCCGACCACGGTGTTGGGGATGACGTTGAGCAGGAAGCCCACGGTGGTCTGCTGCGCGCCGGCGGCGGCATAGGCGGCCACGCTGCTGGCGTTCAGGGTGCTGACGTCGACGTGCATGCCGGCGCCCGGCTGAACCACGTTGACCACGACCAGGCCGATGATCAGGGCGATGGTGGAAACGATCTCGAAGTACAGCAGCGCGTAGCCGCCGGTCTTGCCGACCGACTTCATGCTCTGCATGCCGGCGATGCCGCTGACCACGGTGCAGAAGATGATCGGCGCGATGACCATCTTGATCAGTTTGACGAAGCCGTCACCCAGGGGTTTGAGGGCGACGCCGGTCTCCGGGTAGTAGTGGCCGAGCAGGATACCGATGGTGATGGCGACCAACACCTGGACATACAGGGATTTGTACAGCGGCTGACGTTTCGTCATGGCTCATTTTTCCTCATGTGTGCCGGCGCATCCTTCCCAGGATGTCGGGGCACCTGAATCGCGAACCCTCCTGCACCCGGAGGGATTTGTCGTTGTGGTCGAGCGCCTGGTCAGGCCTCTGCCAGGTGAATAGCAAGGGCGATGCCAAAGTGCCCGCTTGAGGTGCACGGCCAGTGATTTCAGGGGGTGTATGCCCTCGGACGGGGCAATGGCTTACAGCGGGAATGGCGGATTTCCGCCCGATGGCGGAAATCGTACAAGGTGCGTTGGCGGGAATCCGCCTGACGTGCATGCTGCTGCTCTGAATGCACACCCCTCTGTAGGAGCGGCTTCAGCCGCGAAACAAGCAACGCGGAGCCTGGCACCGGCTACGCCGGTGTTCGCGGCTGAAGCCGCTCCTACACGTGCGGGGTCATTCCAAACGGAAGGCAATCCGGAACGCAGCGCCACCCAACACCGAATCCCCCAGGCTCAACTCGGCGTCATAGCTGTCGATGATGTCCTTGACCACCGCCAGGCCGATCCCTTGCCCCGGGTGCTGGCGATCCAGCCGCTCGCCACGCTCGAGAATGCGCTCACGCTGGTGGGGCGGCACACCCGGGCCATCGTCCTCGACCCACAGATCCAGCCGCCCCGGCACTTCGCGCAGGCTCACCCGCACTTGCCCCAGGCACAGCCGGTAGGCGTTCTCCAGCAGGTTGCCCAGCAGCTCGAGCAAGGCGCCCTGCTCCATGGGTACCCGTGCCTGGGCTGGCAAATCGAAGCTGACCTCGACGCGTTTGTCGCGATAGACCTTGGCCAAGGTGCTGCACAGGCTGTCGAGCAACGGCTTGAGCTCGACCTGGTGTCGCACCAGGCCGCTCTTGCGCAGGCTGGCGCGCTGCAACTGGTAGTCGATCTGCTGGCTCATGCGGTCGATCTGGCTTTGCAACACCCGCGCCTGCTCAGGCTCGCTCTTGCCCTGAGCCATGCCCTCGCCCACGCCCTGCAGCACCGCCAGGGGCGTTTTCAGGCTGTGGGCCAGGTCGTCGAGGGAGTCGCGATAGCGTTGGCGTTGCTCACGCTCGCTGCGCAGCAGGCGGTTGAGCGAGCCGGTCAGGCGCAACAGTTCGCGCGGGTGCTCGCGGCTCAGGCCATCGCGGGCGCCAGCCTCTACCTCGTCGAGTTCATGGCTGAGCCGGCGCAACGAGCGCAGGCCCCAGGTCAGCCCTGCCCACAGCAACACCATCAGCGCCAACAGGGCCGCGCCGAAGCCCAGGTACAACTTTTCGCGCAAACCGCTCAGGGTGGCGTGGTATTCACTCACCGGTTGCAGCGCCACGATGCTGAATGCCGCGCTCTTGCCTCCCAGCAGCTTGACCTCCACGTCATAAACGAAGAACTCATCGCCATCGGTCTGGTGAATGCGCGCGAACTCGTTGCCGCGCCCGTCGTAGCGCGGCTGGTAGTTGATGTTCTGGTTGCGCGTGGCCCGTGACTGCCACACCAGCGTGCCCTGGCGATCGAAGATATAGCCCAGCAGGCCGGTGTACGGCAGGTTGAAGCGCTCGTCGGGCAACAGGGCCGGCATCTGCAACTGGCCATGTTCGACGCGCGCTGCTGAAATCAGGGTGGTCACGTCCGAGGCCAGGCGTTGCTCGATCGACTCCTGCAGCGCCAGGCTGAAGGCCTTTTGCAAGGCCGGCAGCAGGGCCAGCATGAACAGCAGCGCCAGCACCGCCGCGGCCAGCATCAGGCGCACGCGCAGCGAGCGGATCATCGGCAGCGCTCGGTGAACAGGTAGCCCAGGCCACGCACGGTGTCGATCGGCTTGAAGCCGTTGTCGCCTTCCAGCTTGCGCCGCAAGCGGCCCACCAGCACCTCGATGACATTGGGGTCGCGCTCCTCGTCATCCGGGTACAACTGCTCCATCAGCCGGTCCTTGGCCACCACCTGCTGGTGATGGCGCATGAGGTATTCGAGGATGCGGTACTCGTAGGCGGTCAGCGCCAACGGCGCATCATCCAGGGTGGCCTGCTTGCGGTTGAGGTCGAGCACCAGGGGGCCGGCGGCGATGGTCGACTGGGTGAAACCGCTGGAGCGGCGCAGCAAGGCGTTCAGGCGCGCCTCGAGCTCTTCGAACTGGAAGGGTTTGACCACATAGTCGTCGGCCCCGGCGGCCAGGCCTTCGACCTTGTCCTGCCAGTTGCCGCGAGCGGTCAGTATCAGGATCGGAAAGGTCTGGCCGAGGCTGCGCAGCTGGCGGATCAGGTCCAGGCCGCTCATGCCCGGCAGGCCCAGGTCGATCACCGCCAGGTCGTGGTTGTACTGCTCGGCCTGGTACAGGGCTTCCTCCGCGTTGGCCACCGCCTGGACCACGTGCCCGCCTTCGCCCAGGCGCGTGAACAGGTGATGACGCAGCAGCGCCTCGTCCTCGACCACCAGCAATTTCATGCGGATCTCCTTTCGATAGGGAATGCCTTTACCGGCCTCATCGCGGGTAAACCCGCCCCTACAGGGTTGTGCACCACCTGTGGGAATAGGTTTACCTGCGGCGAAGCCGGTACAGGATAACAGCGGACTCAGAACTTGTAGGTAGCCGCCAGGTACGTCTGCGCGCTGCTGGTCAGGCGCAGGGTGCCATCCTTTGGTCCGCCGTGGCTGCCGATCTCGGTGCTGGCATTGCTGCGCAGGTAACGGTAGCCCAGCTCCACCGAGGTGTTGTCGGTCACTTCCTGGATCACGCCGGCCTGCAGGCCGACGGCGTAGCCGTAGTCGGTGTCGCGGCGGGCGCCGGGCGAGTCCTGGGTCAGCTTGGTCATGCCCAGGCTGCCGCCGCCGAACAGCTTGGTGGTATCGCCGATCGGCAGGAACAGGTCGTAGCTGCCGAGCAGGTTTTCCTGGCGCAGCTTGATGCCGCTGTGGTCCCCCGAGACGTTGTCGTAGGTCATGTAGTAGCGACCCTGGTCGTTGATCTTGCCCACACGCACGCCCCAGGTGTCGTCCTTGCCGATGATGCCGTCGGCGTTCAGGTGGTCGGTGTTGCGTTGCAGCAGGCCGGACTTGCGCACCTTGTCGCTGGTCTGGCCGTAAGTCAGGCTGGCGAAGTTGTCGTCGGCCTGGGCGACGGTGGTGAGGCCGGCGGCGCAAACGGCCATGGCGGCGATCAAAGTATTGAGGGTTTTCATGGTTCAGGTACTCCCGTTGAATGCGTTGTTGCTGTCTGGGGGCTAGAGTAGGGAGGACGCCCTGAACCGCCGCTGAACCCAGCCTGAACCTCGGCTGAACGAACCGACCGATGTCGAAAGAAGGAGCTTTGACCATGCGTTACCTGCTTGCGTTGGCCCTGCTGTGCAGTACCGCCCTCGCCCAGGCGGCGGTGCAGACCCGCGAGATCCGTTATCAGGCTGCCGATGGCGCCGCCCTGATCGGCTACTACGCCTATGACGACGCCGTCGACGGCAAGCGCCCCGGTGTGCTGGTGGTGCATGAATGGTGGGGGCTGAACGACTATGCCAAGCGCCGCGCCCGTGACCTCGCCGCGCTGGGCTACAACGCCCTGGCCATCGATATGTACGGCGAAGGCAAGCAAACCGAGCATCCTGCCGAAGCCCAGGCGTTCATGGCGGCAGCGCTGAAAGACCCGGAGGCGGCGGCCCAGCGCTTCGATGCGGGGCTGAAGTTGCTCAAGCTGCAGCCCAATACCCGGCAGCATCAACTGGCCGCTATCGGCTACTGCTTCGGTGGCAAGGTGGTGCTCGATGCCGCGCGCCGGGGCGTGAAACTCGACGCCGTGGTGAGCTTCCATGGCGCACTGGTCACCCAGAAACCGGCCAAGCCGGGAGTGATCCGGGCGAAGATCCTGGTAGAGCATGGCGAGGCCGACAGCATGGTCACGCCGGAACAGGTGGCGGCGTTCAAGGCGGAAATGGATGCGGCCGGGGCCGACTACAAGTTCGTCGGCATCCCCGGGGCCAAGCACGGCTTCACCAACCCCGATGCCGACCGGCTGAGCCATGGCGAGCATGGCGGGCCGGATATCGGCTATGACAAGGCGGCGGATGAAAGCTCGTGGAAGGATATGCAGGCGTTTCTCAAGACCGCGTTCGACTGAGGCTCGTCGGGGGCGCTGCGCGCCCCATTCGCCGGCAAGGCCGGCCCCTACGAAGGCGGCGCTGAACCTGTAGGAGCCGGCCTTGCCGGCGAATGGGCTGCAAAGCAGCCCCACAATCTCCGCTCCACCACCCGCTCAGGCGCTGGCACAATACCCGCCATGAACAGACTCCCGACCTGCTGCGCCCCCCTCCAGCACCACTGGCCCCTGCCCCGCCCGGTCCCCGGCGCCGTACTGGTCAGCTGCGCCTTCGACCCTGCCAACCTCGCGCCTGACGACTTCCAGCGCGCCGGCATCGTCCAGACCGCCAGCCTGCAACGCTCGGTGGCCAAGCGCCAGGCCGAATACCTGGCCGGCCGAGTCTGCGCCCGCGAGGCCCTGCGAATCCTGGACGGCCGTGACCATGTGCCCGCCAGCCACGAGGACCGCTCCCCCATCTGGCCCGCCAGCATCCATGGTTCGATCACCCACGGCCAAGGCTGGGCAGCGGCGGTGGTCGCCGCCGCTGGCCAGTGCCGTGGCCTGGGCCTGGACCAGGAAACCCTGTTGAGCGAGGAGCGCGCCGAACGCCTGGCCAGCGAAATCCTCACGCCCATGGAGCTGCAACGCCTGGACCGCAGCCAGCAGGCCCTGGCCGTGACCCTGACCTTCTCGCTCAAAGAGAGCCTGTTCAAGGCGCTCTATCCACTGACCCAACAGCGCTTCTACTTCGAGCACGCCGAACTGCTGACCTGGTCCGCCGACGGCCGCGCCCGCCTGCGCCTGCTCACCGACCTGTCGCCCGAATGGCACAACGGCGTCGAGCTCGATGGCCAGTTCTGCGTGCAGGATGGCCACCTGCTCAGCCTGGTCAGCGTCTAGTCCCGAGGCTGCTCACGCGGCCAGCTCAGGCTGAAGCAGGCGCCGCCCAACCGCTCGCTGCGCCCGACCAAGGCGCGGCCACCATGCCAATAGATGATCCTGCGCACGATCGACAACCCCAGCCCATGCCCGCCGGATGAGCGGGTGCGGCTGTCATCGAGCCGGGTGAACGGCGTGAAGATACGATCCCAGAAACCTTCCGGGATCCCTGGCCCGTCGTCCTCCACATCGATGCGGCAACGCTGCTGGCCGATCTGATAGCTCAGGCGCACCTCGGATTCGGCATGGCGCATGGCATTGCTCACCAGGTTCTGCAGGGCGCGGTGCAGGTAGCGCGGCTCGGCTTCGACCCGGGCGTCACCGCCTTCCAGCCCCTGACACTCACCCCGTACCACCTTCACCTCGGCCCGTAACGGCGCCAACTCCTCGATCACCCGCGCCAGCAGTTCATCCAGGTCCACCACCCGGAAGTGCAAGGCCGGTGCGCCTTGCTCCAATCGGGCGTAGGTGAGCATCTCGTCGACCAACCTGTCCAGGTCCTGGATATCGCCATCCATGCCGGCCAAGTGCTTGGCCCGGGCCTGCTCGGTGCTGGCGCTCTCGATCATTTCCAGGCCGAAGCGCAGCCGTGCCACAGGCGTGCGCAGCTCGTGGGACACCGCCCGCACCAGCTCACGCTGCATGGTCAGCGAACGCTGCAGGTGCTCGGCCATGCCATTGAAGGCCGCAGCCAGGCGCCCGACCGAGTCGGCATCGCCGGCCGGCACCCGAGTATCCAGGCTGCCTTGAGCGATGCGCGAAGCCGCCACCTCCAGGCCCGACACCCGCCGCTCCAACTGACGCACCAGCAGGTAGACCACCAGCCCGATCAGGCACAGCCCGAGGAAGGCGATCAAGATCAGCAATTGCGGCGGATAGGGGTTGAGCTGGTACAGCGGGCCGATCTCCAGCACCCAGGGCGACCCGGCAAGCCCCGAGAACACGCGGATCGAGTCGCCATCCTTGCCCAGCGCCATCACCGTGTCGCCCTCCTCCACCCGGCGGCGCTGATCGTCGTCCAGCGCCGCCCGCTCGATGCGTTGCAAGGCGATGTCGAAACCGAAGCCCTTGCTCTGCCTGAGCTGCGCCAGGCGCGCCTGCTGCTCGGTCACCGGGTAGCGCACCAGTTCGTCCGCCAGCAGGTAAAGCGTGGCACGAGCCAATTGCTCGCTGATCTGCTTCACCTCGGCCACCAGCAGCAGGTCCTCGTGACCGACCCGGCGCAATACCCGGGCGGCGTGGGGGCCGGTCTTCTCGACCACCACCAGGTCGCGGTACAGGCGCGCACGCTGCCCGCCATCGAGGGTGAACGCCGACATCGGTTGCAGATACAGCGGCACGCCGAGCAGACGCTCCCAGATCACCAGCGAACGGGTGCGCTCCACCGCGTTCTGCTGCGCCAGGTTGTCGGCCATCAGGCTGAAGGTGCCCTGGGCCAGGCGCTCACGGTGCTGGCCGGCACGGATCTCGTTGACCAGGTGCAGGCTGAGCACACCCAGCACGGCCACCAGCACCAGCACGCCAAGCATGCCGCCATAGATGCGCAGGAAGATCGAGTTCATGGCGCCTCGCCGACGAACAGGTAGCCCTTGCTACGCAGGGTCTTGATCAGCCGCGGGGTGATCGGGTCGTCGCCGATCTTGGGGCGGATCTTGGAGATGCGCACATCGATGGAGCGGTCCTGGCCGTCGTAGCCGACGCCGCGCAGCGAGGTGAAGATCTCCTCGCGGGACAGCACGCGCCCGGCGTTGCTGGCCAGCAGCCAGAGCAGGTCGAATTCGGCGCCGGTCAGCTCGATGAGCTGGCCGCCCAGGCGCGCCTCGCGCTGGCGGCTGTCTATATGCAGTGGGCCGAAGGTCAGGTCCTGGCGCCGCTCCGGGGCCTCGCTGCGGCGCAACAGGGCATTGATGCGCGCCAGCAGCAGGCGTGGGCGCACCGGCTTGCACACGTAATCGTCGGCGCCCAGGTCCAGGCCCTGGACCTGGTCGAGCTCGTCGCTGCGGGCGGTGAGCATGAGGATCGGGCCGGCGTACTGGCCGCGCACACGCCGGCAGATGCTCAGGCCGTCCTCGCCGGGCAGCATCAGGTCGAGGATCACCAGGTCTGGCTGGCTGTCGATGATGCGCCGCGCGGCGCGACCGCCGTCGCCTTCCACCGCCACTTCGAAACCGTTGGCCTGGAGGTACTCGGCGGTGAGTTCGGCGAGGCGCTGGTCGTCCTCGACGATGAGGATGCGGTTTGCTGGCTGGTCCATGGCCTTACCTTGTGTGTTGGTCTTTTATTGTTGTTCTTGCGCAGGCTGTTCCGGCCTCTTCGCCGGCAAGGCCGGCTCCTGCAGGTCTGCGCCCGCCCTGCTGTGGCAACGGCCTGAACCGATGGAAATTCCCTTTCACCAAAGCGCAACATCGCCTGCGGATACTACGTCCCGCCCCCACCCCTGCCAACCACGCAAGACGGCCCTCGACTGAACCGTTTTTTGTGATAGGGTTCGCGCCCGCAAAATTCTGCGCAGAGGCGTAGCACAGGTAAAAAATAGTGCAAACCTCTTGGGACAAGGCCTACAGCAAAAACCCACAAAGTACCCACAACTTATCCACAGGCGCTCGCCTTGCAAAGCCCCCCAGACCGCATTATCTTGTATCCCTATCGCAGCGAACCACTAGATATAGGGTTTCGAGCAAAATCACAAACACAAGTCAACCGGCAAATTCAAGCGAATTTACCGACTGAACTTAACGTGATTCCAGCAGCCAAACCGCTCCTGCGGAGGCCACCGATGCAAGCCCCCAGACGGCCTTGTTCGGGTATGAGTGTTGCAGGCACCACCACGCACTCATCAGCAACAGATTTTGGGTACGCCCAGAACCTTTGACTTCGGCCAGGGAGCGGCAGCTTATTGCCCCCAATTCCTGAGTCTGTCCCGAAGTCGGTACGCCCGAGCGGGCGGATGCGCGTGCATCACGCGCGTCCCCGCCCGGGCCATCGAGCAAGTGGACGGAACGGTGGGCGCCCCAACAGGCGCCTGAACAAACTAGAAACTGTGGAGACACCCACCCATGCAAACCGACACAACTCGCGAGAACCCGCAGGCTTTGGCGCCGCAGGCCGAATCCAACCAGGATCTGGCTGCCACCGCTCCGGGCCAACTGCGCGTGATCAAGCGCAACGGCACTGTCGTCCCCTACACCGACGACAAGATCACCGTGGCCATCACCAAGGCGTTCCTCGCAGTTGAAGGCGGCACCGCCGCCGCCTCGTCGCGCATCCACGACACCGTCGCGCGCCTGACCGAGCAGGTCACCGCCACGTTCAAGCGTCGCATGCCATCGGGTGGCACCATCCACATCGAAGAAATCCAGGACCAGGTCGAACTGGCCCTGATGCGCGCCGGCGAGCAGAAAGTCGCCCGCGACTACGTGATCTACCGCGACCAGCGTGCAAAAGAGCGCGCCACCCGCAGCAACGCCGACGCCGTGGTCGAGCCGCACCCAAGCATCCGCATCACCCTCGCCGACGGCAGCCTGGCGCCGCTGGACATGGCGCGCCTGAACACCATCATCAGCGAAGCCTGCGAAGGCCTGGCCGAAGTCGATGGCGAGCTGATCCAGCGCGAAACCCTGAAGAACCTGTACGACGGCGTCGCCCTGAAAGACGTCAACACCGCCCTGGTGATGACCGCCCGTACCCTGGTCGAGCGCGAGCCGAACTACTCGTTCGTCACCGCCCGCCTGCTGATGGACACCCTGCGTGCCGAAGGCCTGGGCTTCCTCGGCGTGGCCGACAGCGCCACCCACCACGAAATGGCCGACCTGTACGCCAAGGCCCTGCCGGCCTACGTCGAGAAAGGCGTCGAGTTCGAACTGCTCGACCCAGCGCTGAAAGGCTACGACCTGGAGCGCATGGGCAAGGCGATCAACCACGAGCGCGACCAGCAGTTCACCTACCTGGGCCTGCAGACCCTGTACGACCGCTACTTCATCCACAAGGATGGCGTGCGCTTCGAGCTGCCGCAGGTGTTCTTCATGCGTGTGGCCATGGGCCTGGCGCTGGAAGAGAAAGACAAAGAAGCCCGTGCGATCGAGTTCTACAACCTGCTGTCGTCCTTCGACTACATGGCCTCGACCCCGACCCTGTTCAACGCCGGCACCCTGCGCCCGCAGCTGTCGAGCTGCTACCTGACCACCGTGCCGGACGACCTGTCGGGCATCTACCACGCGATCCACGACAACGCCATGCTGTCGAAATTCGCCGGTGGCCTGGGCAACGACTGGACTCCGGTGCGTGCACTGGGCTCGTACATCAAGGGCACCAACGGCAAGTCGCAAGGCGTCGTGCCGTTCCTGAAAGTGGTCAACGACACCGCCGTCGCCGTGAACCAGGGTGGCAAGCGCAAGGGCGCCGTGTGTGCCTACCTGGAAACTTGGCACCTCGACATCGAAGAGTTCATCGAGCTGCGCAAGAACACCGGTGATGACCGTCGTCGTACCCACGACATGAACACCGCCAACTGGATCCCCGACCTGTTCATGAAGCGCGTCTTCGATGACGGCAAGTGGACCCTGTTCTCGCCATCGGAAGTGCCTGATCTGCACGACCTGACCGGCAAGGCCTTCGAAGAGCGCTACGAGTACTACGAAGCCCTGACCGAGTACAACAAGATCAAGGTGTTCAAGACCATCCAGGCCAAAGACCTGTGGCGCAAGATGCTGTCGATGCTGTTCGAGACCGGCCACCCATGGCTGACCTTCAAGGACCCGTGCAACCTGCGCAGCCCGCAGCAGCACGTGGGCGTGGTCCACAGCTCGAACCTGTGCACCGAGATCACCCTGAACACCAACAAGGACGAGATCGCGGTCTGCAACCTGGGCTCGATCAACCTGCCGAACCACATCGTCGATGGCAAGCTGGACACCGCCAAGCTGCAACGCACCGTGAACACCGCCGTGCGCATGCTCGACAACGTGATCGACATCAACTACTACTCGGTGCCGCAAGCGCGTAACTCGAACTTCAAGCACCGCCCGGTGGGCCTGGGCATCATGGGCTTCCAGGACGCGCTGTACCTGCAGCACATCCCGTATGGCTCCGATGCTGCCGTCGAGTTCGCCGACAAGTCGATGGAAGCGGTCAGCTACTACGCGATCCAGGCGTCCTGCGACCTGGCCGACGAGCGCGGCGCCTACGAGACCTTCCAGGGTTCGCTGTGGTCCAAGGGCATCCTGCCGCTGGACAGCCAGCAGATCCTGATCGAGGCCCGTGGCCAGAAGTACATCGACGTCGACCTGACCGAAAGCCTGGACTGGGCACCGGTGCGCGAGCGCGTCAAGAAAGGTATTCGTAACTCGAACATCATGGCCATCGCGCCGACCGCGACCATCGCCAACATCACCGGCGTGTCGCAGTCCATCGAGCCGACCTACCAGAACCTGTACGTGAAATCGAACCTGTCGGGCGAATTCACCGTGATCAACCCGTACCTGGTCCGCGACCTGAAGGCCCGCGGCCTGTGGGACTCGGTGATGATCAACGACCTGAAGTACTACGACGGTTCCGTGCAGCAGATCGAGCGTATCCCGCAAGAGCTGAAAGACCTGTACGCCACCGCGTTCGAAGTCGAGACCAAGTGGATCGTCGATGCCGCCTCCCGTCGCCAGAAGTGGATCGACCAGGCCCAGTCGCTGAACCTGTACATCGCCGGCGCTTCGGGCAAGAAGCTCGACGTGACCTACCGCATGGCCTGGTACCGTGGTCTGAAGACCACCTACTACCTCCGTGCCCTGGCCGCGACCAGCACCGAGAAGTCGACCATCAACACCGGCAAGCTCAACGCCGTGTCGAGCGGCGGCGACAGCGCCCCGGTCCAGGCCGCCGGCCCAGCCCCGGTACCGAAGGCCTGCGCCATCGACGAGCCGGATTGCGAAGCCTGCCAATAAGGCCTTCGCAGCGCTGAGCTGAACATGCCGCCTCAACCGCCCTCACGGGTGGTTGAGGCGGCATTTTTTTGCCCCGCTGCCAGCCGTTCCGCTCTCCTCCTGTAGGAGCCGGCTTGCCGGCGAACAGGCCGGTACAGACAATCCCCCTCCTGGGTCATGCCCCAGATCAAAACACCATATACAGTGGCAAATAAAAAAAACCACACAACATATAGGATCCGCTCGCATTTAGAGCTAGACTCTCACCCCAGTGAAAACAACCCGTTTCGGCTGAACGCAAGCGCACGATCCCGGTCGAAAAATTACCACCGGCCGCGCCCTGCACCACCCCGATCCGACATGAATTCCGGTATACTTCGCCCCCCAAAAAAGGGTTGAACCAATGATCGACTGCGTGACACAAGCCCCGCTTGGCCAGACCGCACGTTTTATCGTTGCCATACAGTTTTCAGGCGCCCAGGCCCCTCGCTCGAGGACAGGCCGGCCGCTTACTCAAACACCTTCAAATGTGACGAGAGCACGCTCTCACTGCCTGCCGTAACGCCCCTTGGCGTCGCGCCGCGCAGGCATCACTTCAAAATCCAACCGGTTGCCCCGCGCAACCCTCTAGCAGGAGCCAGGACCATGCTGAGCTGGGACGAATTCGACAAAGAAGACGGCGAAGTCGCCGCCAAGGCCAACACCCCCGCGCAAGCCGCCGCTGCCACCACCCTCGACAAGCTCGACAGCGCCGGCGGTGCCGCCGCCCTGGAAGCCCGCGCCGCCACCGCCTCGGACTCCGACGCCGTCAAGCGCGCCAAGGCTGCCCTGGACGCCCTGGACATCGCCGAAGGCCTGGCCGAGCTGGAAGGCTCCTCGGCCCGCGTCGCCGTTGACGAAAAGCGTATGATCAACTGCCGCGCCGACCTCAACCAGCTGGTCCCGTTCAAGTACGACTGGGCCTGGCAGAAGTACCTCGACGGCTGCGCCAACCACTGGATGCCGCAAGAGGTCAACATGACCGCCGACATCGCCCTGTGGAAGAGCATGGACGGCCTGACCGAAGACGAGCGCCGCATCGTGATGCGCAACCTCGGCTTCTTCTCCACCGCCGACTCCCTGGTGGCCAACAACCTGGCCCTGGCCGTGTACCGCCTGATCACCAACCCGGAGTGCCGCCAGTACATCCTGCGCCAGGCCTTCGAAGAGGCGATCCACACCCACGCCTACCAGTACTGCATCGAGTCGCTGGGCATGGATGAAGGCGAGATCTTCAACATGTACCACGAGATCCCGTCGGTCGCTAAAAAGGCAGCCTGGGGCCTGAAGTACACCCGCGCCATCTCGGACCCGGAGTTCAACACCGGCACCGTCGAGACCGACAAAGAGCTGCTGCGCAACCTGATCGCCTACTACTGCGTACTGGAAGGCATCTTCTTCTACTGCGGTTTCACCCAGATCCTGTCGATGGGCCGCCGCAACAAGATGACCGGCGTCGCCGAGCAGTTCCAGTACATCCTGCGTGACGAGTCCATGCACCTGAACTTCGGCATCGACGTGATCAACCAGATCAAGATCGAGAACCCACACCTGTGGGATGCCGCGATGAAGGAAGAGGCTACCCAGATGATCCTGCAGGGTACCCAGCTGGAGATCGAATACGCCCGTGACACCATGCCACGCGGCGTGCTGGGCATGAACGCGGCGATGATGGAGGATTACCTCAAGTTCATTGCCAACCGTCGACTGACTCAGATTGGGTTGAAGGAAGAGTATCCGGGGACTACCAACCCGTTCCCATGGATGAGCGAGATCATGGACTTGAAGAAGGAGAAGAACTTCTTTGAGACTCGGGTGATTGAGTATCAGACGGGTGGTGCTCTGAGCTGGGATTGATTTTTTTTGAGGGGGCTCCATATGGAGCCTCTTCTGCTTAACGTACTAAAAAGCTAGCACCAATACAGGCACCATGATATCAATAGGGAATTTTGCAGGATTGGGGCCTGCGAATCAGTACGAAAAGGACGACATCTGTGGCCGACACACAAGACGTAACAGTCAATATAACTAAAATTCTTATGGACCGCGAAAATCCTCGCCATGAGATTCTAGAGGATCAGCGAGAGATTATTAATTGGCATGTAGAGCACATGGGCGACAAGCTCATCCAGTTAATGCGAAGCATCTCAAAAGATGGGCTCAGCGATATCGAAAAAATACTTGTTCAGCCCCAAGGAAGCATGTACGTAGTCAAGGAAGGAAATCGGAGAGTAGCAGCTCTAAAGCTTTTGCACGATCCATCTCTCTGTGACGACGATCTATTTAAACGAAAAATTGAAAGTGTCTCACCATTCAATGGCTTCAGTTTCGACATAAAATGCGTTAGCTGTAGTGATCGGCACAGAGTTTTATGGATGATGGGGCTTCGCCACTTAGGACAGCAAAATGGCGCAGGCACTTTCAAGTGGGGCGCAGCGGAAAAAAGCCGTCATGAGCAAGACTATTCTGGCAAGGCCCGATACTGGCGCTCACTCTATTTCATTGAGTACGCCATCAATCAAAAACTAATCACAGAACAACAAGCAGTTAGACTTTACGAAAGAATATCCAACCTTGATCGACTGGTTCCAAGCGCCGAATTCAAGAAAGCGCTCGGCGTCTCATACAAAAATTCTTCGGTCCAGATGCTAATTGATCGCGAGACACACAATAAAGTACTATCCGTAGTTCTTGACCGTGTATCCAACCCAAGCTTCAATGTTTCTAAAATTTACACATCCGACGAGAAAACAGAATTTCTAACAAGTGCATTAGACACAGCATTCCCAAAAAACAACAAATCAGAGGAAATAACTACCTCACCAAATGGCGTAGATAAATTCCCGTTACCTTCTAGCACGCCCCCGAAAATTAATGCCCCCTCCCAAGCTCCAAATGTTTCTTCATTATATCCTCAGCCTAAGCCAAGAAAGCAGCCGAACCCTGCTGAGCGAGATAAATTATTCATAGGCAACCTCTCGATCCCACCAGCCAAAACCAAATGCAGCAAACTTTATAGGCAAATTGACTCATTAAAACTTAGCGAGCATGGTTTAGTCGTGGCCTGCGCCGCACGAGCCTTAGTTGACATATCCTCGCAAATTTATATTGAAGACCTTTATATTGGTGACAAAGCCAAGAAGAACTCATTTGGCCAAATAGCCTTGGGCGAAATGGTTAAAATTGTCGCAAATCATCTTTACAATGAAAAAAAGATATCTCGCGAACTGAATAACTTAATTTCAAGTGGCGATGCGGCTAACCCTCAAAGCTTCCTACACCCGCAAGCTTTGCACGCCTTCATGCATGGTCGATATGAGAGTTCCATGACGAACCTTAAAGAAGCTTGGGACCGATGCTACGAAGAATACCTTCGGGCACTTTGGTCTCACCTAAAAGATCTACAAGATTAAAATGGCAAGCAGGTACTTTACACCTCTGCGATATCCCGGAGGAAAAGCCAAGCTCTCTTGGCTTATAAAAGATATCATCAAAGAGAACAAACTTGATGGAGCTCAATATATTGAGCCTTTCGCAGGCGGGGCAGCCGTAGCATTAGAGCTACTTTTAACGAAAACCGTATCACACATACACATCAACGACTTAAATATTGGTGTTCATAGCTTTTGGCATTCCGTACTGCACAGCACGGAGCGCCTAATGAAAAAAATATATGACACGCCAATAACCATGGAAACATGGTACGCGCAAAGAGACATCATGAGAAACCCCTCTTTCGCCTCTACGACAGATATTGGCTTTGCATTTTTCTTCTTAAATAGAACCAATCGCTCCGGAATAATAAATGCTGGAGTGATTGGTGGTTATGATCAAACTGGCAACTACAAAATCGACGCTCGCTTCAACAAAGACGAACTAATCGAACGAATTACATCTATCGCAAAAATCAAAGAATCAATTTCACTCTACAATTTAGATGCTGAAGTATTTCTTTCTGAAATGGATAGGCGAAACTTTGATCCGGCAATATCCTACGTAGACCCTCCATACTTTGTTAAAGGGAAGAGACTTTATGATAATTTTTATGAGGCCGATGATCACAAAAGAATAGGCAAGCTCTTAAAGACCCTAAAAACGCCTTGGATCTTGTCATATGATGACCATCCCGAAATCAGAGAAATCTACTCAGATCATCGCATCTCCGAAATCGACTTGGTCTATAGCGCAGCGAAGAAAATGAAAGGTCAGGAAGCTATATTTTTCTCTCACAGCTTGAGCCTACCCAACACCCTTCTTCATGAACATTAATCCGTAAATTTCATTAAAAATAGGAAACCTCCTACATTCTTGATCATTGACATGGCAACATGGAGGTCATATTTTTTCTCGGCGCCTAAGAAACGCTTTACACAGCGGTCTACCCGCTCCCGACAGATGCGGCATTTTTGTGCCTGTGGTTTACTACTGCGCGCATGAAACACTCTGTTACGTCGGGAGTGGGCTAATACAAGACCCGCGAGGGGAATATGTCCGGCCTTCTGTGTAAGGTTTCTTAGCTCCCGACACCCAGCCCTAAGAAAGCTGATCACAGACAGAGGTAAAGGAAATGCCTATCGAGACTAGCGTTCGCAGGCCTTTCGCACATGCGTCCCGCCTGTTCCACTCCCTCAGGACCAGGGAGGCCAGCCATGACTGACCTCCACGACTCCACCCTCTTCACCCGCCACAACCGCCCCCTCCACACCCTCTGGCTCGAATCCCAAGCCTGGTTCTGCGCCCACGAACTCGGCCGGATGACCGGGCGCTTCTTCGACGAACACTGCATCCGCAAACTCGACCCGGACCAGCATCGCACCGTGCAGCTGCTGCGCTACGGCCAGTACGGCGAGACCACCATGGTCAGCGAGTCCGGGGCCTATACCCTGCTGGCCCATCATCACATTCCGGAAAACCGCCACCTGCGCCACTGGCTGACCCATGAGGTGGTGGCGGTGCTGCGCGATGGGCAGGACTCGGCGCTGGAAGACCTGCCGCGCCTAGGCAGGATGTGCTGGCCGGGTGGGCATACGGCGAGTCTGTTGTACTGGCAGAGTGAGCCTTGGGTACGGATGCGGGATATGCCGGTGGTGATGGCGGCGGAGGTACCCGTGGTGGTGCCCGAGCGGCGCAAGCTGAGCTGGAAGGCATGTGCGCAACGGGCGTTGCGGTTGCATGGGGTGGGGGATTGAAGATCCCTGGGGCCGCTCTGCGGCCCTTCGCGGGTAAACCCGCTCCCACACACAGCGGTAATGGCAGAAGAAGGGCTTGCCCTCGCCACAAAGGGCATCGATATGCCGGACTGGAACAGGCCAGTCACGTGGTCGAGGGCAAGACCATTGATGAGTTTAGAGCGGATCATGAGTCTTGCGACATCGAAGGCATGCGCAACTGCAACGATCCGATGCAGAGCGATGCGCTCATAGTTTTTGCCAAGAAGACACCTCGCGCCCCTGTTTGGTAACGCTTGGCAGCGCTACAATGGCACGCATCGCGTATTCGCACCTGACTGGCCCAGGAGACCCCATGGCAACCGTTCAGAAAAAGCAGCTCAGCGACGCAGCCCTCGAAAATTTGGAAAGCCAGATTCCAGAAATGGCAGCTGCTGCGACGCGCCTTGCCTACTTCCGCGCTGTCGCAGCAGGGCACACCGTGGTCACCGTCGAGCAGGATCGAATCGTAGCAACCCACGCTGACGGGCAGGTTGAGGTGTTGGTCGAATCCAGGCCACGTCGCAAGGTCCAGAAAGGCCAGGTCCTTACTGTTCGCAAGATCGATGGGCGCGCCTAAACTGCGGGTTTTTGCCGGGCCCAACGGCTCCGGCAAAAGCACCATCAAGGATCAGATCCCGGCAGGCCTGATAAATACCTACATCAATGCAGATGACTTGGAAAAAGCTGCGCGTGCAACCGGCTGCATCAATCTGGCCGAATTCGATATCAGCCCGCCCCTCCAGAAGCTGACTACCTTCCTGGCTAATCACCCCTTGCTGATCAAGGCGCAGCTACAGCACACCGTAGCGACAGTAGAGCTTAGTGGGCAGTGCATAGACCTTCGCGCTATCACCATGAACTCCTACTACGCCTCGGTCATTGCGGACTTCATCCGGCATGAGCTACTTGAGCGTAGAGCCAGTTTCACCTTCGAGACCGTCATGTCGTCGGCCGAAAAGGTGAGGTTCATGAATGAGGCCCGACAACTGGGTTATCGAACCTACCTGTACTTCGTCGCAACCAACTCACCCCAGATCAATATCCTGAGGGTGGCTAACAGGGTCGAAGACGGCGGACACGACGTACCTAAGGACAAAATCGTCCAGCGCTACGCTCGTACCTTGGCACTGCTGCCCGAAGCCATTGCGGCCACCAACCGAGCCTACATTTTCGATAACACCGGTGACGAATCGATTTTTTTGGCTGAGATAACCGATGGCACGGCACTCGAATTCCATCAGGATGAAATGCCGGATTGGTTCCTGGATGCATATGTGAGCAAAGTACTGGAAGCATGAAGCCAGCGTAGTAATTGCCCCTTCAACCCATCCCGACTGTCGTGCGAGATTGGTTTAAGAATTCCTCTGCAAGGGAGGGGGTTCTTCTTCCTGAATAGTCTGACAGCACCTTAAGACGCAGGGCAGATTTCGAAGGAAGATTTCTGATGACTGGGGCGTGGGAGCGGCGCTGCAGGGGCTTACACCCCGCAGCCGGTGCCATCCTTCGCGGGGCAAGCCTGCTCTCACGCCCTAATCAGCTCAGATTGGACTTAGTGAGCAACCTCCAACGGCATCCGGTACTCGATCACCCCCGGTTTCTCGGCAATCCAGTCATACAACCGCTGCGCAGTCTTGTTGGTCTCCTGGGTATGCCAGTACAACCGGTCGCACCGCTGCTGCCGGGCCTGGTCCTGGACGAACTCGATCAGGCGCTTGCCGATCATTCTCCCCCGCGCATTCGGCGACACGAACAGGTCTTCCAGATAGCAGAAATCATTGCGCCCCCAGGTCGAACGGTGGAACACGTAGTGAACGAAGCCGAAGAATTGCTCGCCGTCCGTGGCCACGGCGCAGTGCATGGGCTCGGCCGGGTCGAAGAAGCGCGCCCAGGTGCGCTCGGTGATGGCTGGGCCCAGGTCCACTTGGTAGAAGGCCTGGTATTGCGCCCAGTAGTCGGACCATGGCTGCAGGTCGGTTTGCTTCACTTCGCGAACGAAAACGGGCAGTTGGGTGGTGGTCATTGTTCAAACCCCTTTTGGACAACACAGCTGAATGAGTGAGGGGGCCGGCCTGTCCGTAGCGCTTGCCTTCCTTGGTGATTGCTTGCGGACCTGGGTTTTATAGCGGATAAATGGCTGGTTTTTGCCTGCCAATTATTCGGTAGTTACCAGACCATTTTTAGGGTCGCGATCCGGCCCCAGGATTGGCAGGCATCTGTCGAATCTACCCGCCAAGGACCCAGGCCAATGTTCAAACACGCCCAGCTGGAATCGGTAAAAGCCTGGCTAACGGATCCCGCCCATGGCGCACTGGCGCGGCACGTGCGCATCCAGCGGGCCATCCGCCAATTGATCCTTGAGGGTGCCCTGCCGGTCGGCAAGCCGCTGCCGGCGTCGCGGTCGCTGGCCAGTTCGCTGGGCGTCTCGCGGGATACCGTGGAGTCGGCCTACAGCCAGTTGCACGCCGAGGGCTTTATCGAGCGGCGCGTAGGCAGCGGCAGCTTCGTGTCGCAACGCGCCCGCTGCCTGCCGTCGCGCAAGCGCCAGCGGCCGGCACACAGCGAAGCCCCGGTGCAGTTGAGCCGCCGAGGTGAAGCGCTATTGCACAGCGGTGGCGTGCACAACTTCCAATCACCCCGCCCCTTCGCCCCGGGCGTGGCGGAAACCCGGCATTTCCCCCTGGCCGCCTGGGAGAAGCTGGAGCGGCAGGTGTACAAGGAATACGGCACCCGTGCCCTGGAACACAGCGAGCCACAGGGCATGCTCGCCTTGCGCAGTGCAATCGCCGACTACCTCAACCTAGAACGCGGCGCGCAGGCATCCGCCGACCGCATCCTGATCCTCACCAGCTCGCAGCAGGCCCTGGGCCTGTGCGCCCAGGTGCTCATGGACGCAGGCGACCGGGTGCTGGTCGAGGACCCGCTGTACCAGGGCACCCGCAAGGCCATCAGCGCCGCCGGGCTGCAAGGCGTGCCGGTGCCGGTGGACGCGCACGGCCTGCAGGTGGATGGCATGGCCCAGCGGGCGCCGGATGCACGGGCGCTGTTCCTCACGCCTTCGCACCAATACCCGACCGGCGCCACCCTGTCGCTGGACCGGCGCCTGCGGGCCATCGACTGGGCGCGCCAGCAGCAGGCGTGGATCATCGAGGACGACTACGACAGCGAATTCCACTACGCCGGCCGCCCCACCGCCTGCGTGCAGGGCCTGGATTCGCACGCGCGCACGCTGTACATCGGCACCTTCACCAAGTCGCTGGGCGCCGGGCTGCGCATCGGCTACCTGCTGCTGCCGCCCCAGCTCGTCGCGCCAATGACCGCCGCGCGAACGTTGCAGGATGGCCACAACGCGTCCGTCGCCCAGCTGACCCTGGCCCGGTTCATGGAAGACGGCCACTTCAACGCCCATGTGCGGGCCATGCGCAGCCTCTATGCCGAGCGACGCGACGTACTGGCGGACCTGGTGCAGCGGCGCCTGGGGGCGTTCCTGCACCCACACGTGCCGGTGGGTGGGCTGCAGATGCCCTGCCATTTCGTTCAGGACTTGGCGGAAGACGCTGTGGTCAGGGCGGCACGCGGGGCGGGGATCGATCTGCTGGGGCTGGGCAGCTTGTATGCGCAGCCGAGGAACGATGCCGGCTTGCTGATGGGGTTTGCGGCACTGACGCCCGCTGAGATGAGGGAGGCGGTGGTGAAACTGGGGCAGGTGCTGGCAGGTTTGGTCACTTCGGGACGCTCGATTCGGTAGCCAGTTCTGCGCGAAACGAAATGTGGTAAACCAAACGCTGAAAACCGCCGCGAACACCAGGATCGGACAACGCCTATAATTCTTGGCGGGAAACCTAAAATACACACTTAACGCCTAGAAAATTAGGCTTTATTCAGTAGCGAATTGCCCTTTCAAGCGCACTATACAAAGCCTAGAATCAGAGGCATTCAGGTCAATAACGGCGTTTTAAGCATAGGATCCTAGGCGTTATGAAAGCCATATCAATGACTGACGACGCTATCGCCAACGAGATCGGCCAACGCATTGAGGCTATCCGCCTGAAGCGTAATATTGGCCAGGACATCGTCGCCCATGAAGCCGGGATTTCCCGGGAGACCTACCGCAAGCTCACGGCAGGCAAAGGCACCCTGGTCAACGTGATTGCCGTCCTGCGAGTGCTGGGAGAGCTAGATCGTCTCGCCTCCCTCATCGAGGACGTCAGGACCAGCCCCGTACAACTGGCAAAAATGCAGGGCAAGCAGCGGATGCGGGCGACCGTCACACGGGCTACACCTTCGGCGCCTGAACACGGAATCAGGACGCCTATCGGCAAGCCCACGCTCATTGGTGGCTCGAAACCCGACAAGGATGACAGCTGGTGATTGCACGGATCTATCTCTGGGATGTGTATGTAGGCGCGCTCAACTGGAACACGCAGACCCAGACCGGGGAGTTCGAATACACCCCCGAGTTCGTCAGGACGGGCCTTGAGATCTCGCCGGTCCATATGCCGTTGCGCCAGGACTACACCTACGTGTTCCAGGGGCTGGACCGCGAAACCTTCAAGGGCCTGCCCTCGATCCTCGCCGACTCCCTGCCCGATGATTTCGGCAACGCGCTGATCGATGCCTGGCTGGCCCAGCAGGGGCGTGACAAGGCAACGTTTACCCCGGTCGAGCGCCTGCTGTACCAGGGCAAGCGCGGCATGGGCGCCCTGGAGTATCGCCCGGCGATGGCCACCGAGCGGGACAAGGGGGAGAGCATCCATATCGATGCACTGGTGCGCCTGGCCAGCGAGGTGTTGTCCGAACGCGAGTCGATCGCCGAGCGCCTGGATGCCAAGGACCCATCGCTGGACGACGGCGCCCTGCAGCACCTCATCCAGATCGGTACCAGCGCGGGCGGCGCCCGGGCCAAGGCGGTGATCGCCATGAATGCCGAAGGCGAGATCCGTTCGGGGCAGGTCACCGCGCCGCCGGGCTTCGAGTACTGGTTGCTAAAGTTCGATGTGGCCAAGGACTCGACCGTGCTGGCTGACTCACAAGGCTACGGGCGCATCGAGTACGCCTACCACCTCATGGCCAAGGCGGCCGGCATCACCATGACCGAGTGCCGATTGCTGGAGGAAGGTGGACGCGCTCACTTCATGACCCGACGCTTCGACCGCACGGCCGAAGGTGAAAAGATCCACGTCGCGACCTTGTGCGCACTCGACCACGCCGACTTCCGCAAGCCTGGCCAATACTCCTATGCCGAGGCCTTCGGGGTGATGCGCGCGCTGCGGATTTCCCGCGACGGCGCCGAACAGTTCTACCGCCGCATGGTGTTCAACCTGGTGGCACGTAACCAGGACGACCACACCAAGAACACGGCCTTCATGATGGACACCGACGGCACCTGGTACCTCACCCCGGCGTATGACGTGTCCTATTCCTACCTGCCTGGCAGCTTCTGGGTCGATAGCCACCAGATGACCGTGAACGGCAAACGCGACGACTTCACCCTCGACGATTTGCTGAGCGTGGCCAGCCAGGTCAGGGGGATGGATGCACGAGGGATCATCAAGGAAGTCTGTGAAGCCGTCGCACAGTGGCCGCGTTTTGCCAGAGAGGCCGGTGTACCCGCCACCGCCAGTAAGCGGATCGGCGAAGTTCATCGCCTGTACCTTGGAGAGGGGCTGTGAACGAAGATCGTCTGCGATCCCCTTAAGGCATTAAGCAGGTAGGCTCGCCCACGCCACAAATCGGCATCTAAAGTGCCAGACAGGAAATCCTGTCGAACGTGGTCATGGGCGAGTTAATAATTAAGCGTAGCGCGGATTTCCAACGCTGCAAACGCAGGACCGAGTGCCGCTCCTCGCTAGCCGCCAGAGCTGTATTGAAAAACCCAGCCCCCCTGTATCTATTGCCGTCTCGCCCTTCCCTCCACCATCCCTCCCACACTCCCCCGGATGGCTAAAGGAACCCGCATCATGGCTGCCCTGCTGCTGCAAATGTCCCCCATAGGCCTGGTGATCACCCTGATCCTGCTGCTGCGCCGCCCACCCGTGCAGGCCGCGCTGGCCGGCGTGGCCGGTGTCCTGCTGCTGTGGGGCCTGGGCGTCGCGCAGCCGCTGTCGACGGCGGTGTCCGGCGCGATCCTGCAAGACACGCTGATCCTGTTTCTCAGCACCGCCGGCGTGATCGTCCCGGGCCTGGCCTTTGCCATTCTGGTCGAGCGCGCCGGCGCCCCGCAGGCTATCGGGGCCTGGGTACGGGAGCTGGGCTGGACGCCACCGATGCAGGTGATCTTCATCGTCCTGGGCCTGGCGCCGCTGCTGGAAGCGATGACCGGGTTCGGGGTGTCGCTGATCGCTACCGTGCCATTGCTGATGGGGCTGTTTTCGCGCCAGACGGGCATGAAGATGGCGTTGGCGGGGATGGCGGTGATGCCGTGGGGCACCCTTGGGCTGGCCACGGTGATCGGCGCGCTGCTGGCCCATGTACCGGCGCAGGAACTGGGCAGCCATTCGGCGCTGGTCAGCGCACCGGTGTTTCTCTGCCTGGCCGCCGTGGCACTGGCCTTGGCGGGGATCCGCAGCCTCAAGGCATGGCTGGGGCTGGCAGCGATCTCGCTGCTGTTCAGCACAGTGCTGTATACGGCCAACCGCTGGATCGGGCCTGAGGCTTCGGGGGTGCTGGCCGGGCTGGCGGTGGCCTGCACGGGCCTGGCGCTGTCCTGGGCGCGGCGAGGAACCTTGGTGCACTGGCCACGGGCAGCGTGGCCGTACCTGGCGTTGCTGGGGGTGATCGTCGCCTCGCGTGGGCTGTTCCTGGTCTCGGGCTGGGACGGCGGGTGGGTGGTGCACGGCGCCAAGGTGGCGTGGAAGCCACTGGCCTCGCCGGGGCTGGCGCTGCTGCTGGTGGTGCTGGCGATGGCCGCACGCCAGGGCGGCGGCTTCCCGTGGCGGGCACTGTTCACCCGCGCACGGTTTCCGGTGGCGACGATCTTCCTGTTCCTGCTGCTCTCCCAGGTGATGGTCAAGGCGGGCTTCCTGGTCGAGGCGCAACGGGCCTTGCAGTCGCTGTCCGGCGTATCGCTGGCCGCGACGGTGTCGTTGCTGGCAGGGCTGGCCGGCTATGTCACCAGTTCCAATGTCGGCGGTACCACCCTGGTGATGCCCGCCATCGCGGCATTGTCCGACAGCCATGGTGCGTGGCTGGCCGCCATGGCCAACAGTGCCGCCGGGCACGGCGCGCTGGGCTCGTTGTCGATCCTGGCGCTGATCATCGGGCTGGCCGGTGCCAACCGCGACGAGGAACACGGGCTGATCCGCTTCGGTTTTGCCCTGGTCGTGCTGAACATTGTCATTGTGGCTGCAACCGGCGTGGTTTTGCTCTACCTTTCGGGGGCCTGAACCTGACGCCACAAAGAGCCCCCATGGACCGCATTCCCAAGCCCGACAAGCGCTGGCACACCGTCAACGCCTGGCTGCTGCGCCAGATCGACAGCGGCGAATGGCCCAGCGGCATGCAATTGCCCTCGGTGCGCGAGCTGGCGCGGCTGTTCGACAGCAGCATCGCCACCGTGCAACGGGCCCTGGCGGAGCTGGAGGCCAATGCCTATGTGCAGGCCAGGCCACGGGTAGGCTATTTCGTCGCCAAAGGCACGGCCCAGGTGCAGGGGTTCGACCTGGCCAGCGTCACCGTCAACGTCGACCACGCGGTGGTCGCCATGCTCGCCCAGGCGGCCAGCAACACCACGCTTTCGCTGAGCTCGGCAGTGCTGCATGACGAACTTGCCCCACAGGTGCTGCTGAGCAGATGCCTGGCATCGCTGGCGAGCAAGGCCGATCTGGCGCTGGCCGGGCTGATCGCGCCACCCGGCCTGGCCTCGCTGCGCCGGCGTATCGCCGGGCTGATGCTGCAACGCGGCGTGGCCTGCGGGCCGGACGATATCCTGGTGACCTCAGGCGACACCGTGGCGCTGGAACTGGCCCTCGAAGCCGTCGCCCGGCCGGGCGCCACGGTGGCCATCGAGACACCCACCTACTACGGCATCCTGCAGACCATCGAACGCCTGGGGATGCGCGCCCTGCCCATTCACACCCACGCCGACAGCGGCATGGACCTCGAGCACCTGGAGTGGGCCCTGAAGCGCGGGAAGGTCGATGTGGTGTTCCTCAACCCGACGCTGCAGAACCCCCGGGGCTTCATCATGCCCGACGCGGCGCGGGCACGGCTCTCACAGCTGGCGCAGGCGGCGGATGTGCCGATCATCGAGGACGATATCTTCTTCGACCTGGTGGACGAGGCGCAGCGGCCCAGGGCGATCAAGCACTACGACGTGACCGGGCAGACGATCTATTGCTCGTCGTTCTCCAAGACCGTGGCGCCGGGGTATCGGGTGGGCTGGTGCGTGGCCGGACGGTACCGGGATGCGATCCTGGCCCAGATGTTTTCACGCAACCTGGCGGTATCGAGCCTGGCGCAGCGGGTGCTGGATGAATTCATCGGGCGGGGGTACATGGACGAGCACTGCGCGAAACTGCGTGGGCGGCTGGCGGCGCAGGCCGGGGTGATGGAGGCGCTGGTGCGTTCGGTATTTCCGGCGGGGACGCGCTATGTGGCGCCTCGGGGCGGCTTCATCCACTGGGTCGAATTACCGGGAGGGACAGACATGCTGGCGCTGCAACGGCTTGCCGCGGAGCGTGGCTGCAATGTGGGCGCCAGCGGGATGTTCTTTGCCGATGGGGAGTGTGGCACTGGGTTGCGGGTGTGCCTGGGGCGGGTGATTACGCCGGAGGTGATGGGCGGGTTGAGGGTGCTGGCGGAGTGTGCTGGCCTTTCAAGGCCTTGATTGAGCTTGAGGTACTTGGGGCCGCTGCGCAGCAGCCCCAGGTTCCGGAATCACGCCAGATGCGCCTGGCTACGCAAGTGCTCAGCCAACATATCGATAAAGGTCCGCACCTTGGTCGAACCATATTTGCTCTCGCGATGCAGGATATGGATCGGCCACGGCGCCTCCTCGTATTCGGCCAGAATCACCTGCAAGCGCCCGGCCGCCACTTCGTCCGCCACCTGGTACGACAGCAGCCGGGCGATCCCCAGCCCGGCACTGGCCGCGGCGATGGCGGCGTCGTTGCTGGTCACGGTCAGGCGCGGCTTCATGCGAATCAGCGTCGGGTCGTCGATGGCGCCGAAACGCCAGTCCGTGCGAGGTGACAGCGTCCCAGCGGCGATGACTTCGTGCTTCTGCAACTCCGAGGGATGGCGCGGCGTGCCATGGCGTTCCAGGTATTCGGGCGAGGCGCACAGCAGCCGGCGCATCTTGCCCACCCGCAGCGCCTTCAGGCCCGAGTCGGGCAACTGGCCGATGCGCACGGCCACGTCCATGCCCTCCTCCACCAGGTTCACCACGCGGTCGAGGAAGAACGCCGAGACGTCCACCTCGGGGTACTGCTGCAGGTAGCGCACGATGCACGGCATGACGAACTTCTTGCCGAACAGGATCGGCGCGGTCACCGCCAGGTCGCCCTTGGGCGCGGCGTTGATGCCGGCGGCGGCTTCGTTGGCTTCGACAATGCTGGCGAGGATATGCCGGGTGTCTTCCAGATAGCGCCCGCCGGCCTCGGTCAGGCGCACGCTGCGGGTGGTGCGCAGCAGCAGCTTGACCCCGAGCTGTTCCTCCAGGGCGCTGACGGCGCGGGTCACCGCCGCCGGCGAGATGGCCAGGCGGCGAGCGGCGGCGGCGAAGCTTTCCAGCTCGCCGACGGCCACGAACACTTTCATCAGGTGGATCTGGTCCATGCCGCGCCCCACGCGTTGTCGTCGAGCGATTATCGCCGTGGTCACGCTAGAGCTCCAGTACCAGGGGCTGCACGCCTTCCTCGGCCTGGGCCGGAATCGCGCAGCAGATCAGCACGCTACCGGCTTCGGGCAGTTCAGCGGGCGGGTTCGGGTAGTGGACCTGGCCGCTGACCAGTTTGGTCTTGCAGGTACCGCACGAGCCTCCTCGGCAGCTGAAGTCCGGCGACAGGCCGCGGCTTTCCGCCAGTTCCAGCAAGGTGCCGCCGCCGGGCGTCCAGCGTGCCTCCTTGGCGGAGCTGGCGAAGTACACCGGCACCGGTTCGCTCGCGGGCGGTGGTTGTTGCAGGGTGGACTGGTTGTCGTCGTTGTGGCGACGCAGGGTCGAAGGGCCGAAGGCTTCGGCATGGATGCGGGCATCCGGTACATGCACCGTGCGCAGGCCTTCGTAAAGGTCCTGGGTGAAACTGGCCGGGCCACAGAGGTAGAAGTCGTAGTCGTCCAGCGACAGCGTGGCCTTGATCTGCTCGATGCCCAGGCGGCTGGCGAAGGCGTAGTCGCGGCCCTGCACGGCTTGGGGTTCGGGCAGGCTCAGGGCGCGGTGAATGCTCAGCAGGCCACCGGCGTGCTGCTGGAGTTCGGCAAGCTCGTGCTGGAACGGCAGGTCGGCCAGCGTACGGCCACCGTGGAACAGGTAGATGCGCCGCCCCAGCCCCAAGGCCAGTTGCTCGCGGAGCATGGCGATCAACGGGGTGATACCGACGCCAGCACCGACCAGCACGAGGGGCCGGTCGCTGGTGTGATCCAGGGTGAAATTGCCCATGGGCAGGCGCACCTGTAAAGGGTCGCCCACCTTCAGTTGCTGGTGCAGATAGCGTGACGCCGGCCCCTGCGCCTTGACGCTGATGCGCAGGTGGCCATCGGACGGCGCACTGGACAGGCTGTAGGTGCGGATCAGCGGTGCCTCTCCATCAACCTGCAAGCGCACCGGAATATGCTGGCCGGGCACGAAGGGCACCGCCGTACCCTCCTCGGGTTGCAGGTAGAACGAACGGATATCGCGGCTTTCCTGCTCGATACGCAGCACGCGCCAGGTCAGCCATTGGCGCTGGCGCTCACGCTGTTGCAGGCGCTCTTGGGCTTCACTCCAGGTACCGGTCATCAGGCTGGTAGGGGCGTATTCCTGGAAGGCCCAGCGCAATGACACGGCGGCCGGGCGGACCACCACCTGCTCGATGTCCAGGGTCCAGAGCCGCTCGGCCCCCTCGAAAGCGCTGATCAGCGGGCTGTCGAGAATCACCTCGGTTCGCCCTGAAACCTGCAGCACATCGCCCGTGGTGAAGTCGATGAACAACAGGCCGGCAACCGGGTTGACCAGCAGGTTGCCGAGGGTGTTGAAATGCAGGTTGCCGGCGTAGTCGGGTATGGTCAGGCGATTACCTTCGACCCTGACGAAACCGGGCCGGCCACCGCGGTGGGACACGTCCACGGCACGTTGGCCATTTTCCTGCTCGACGTAACTGGCGACGAAGAAGGTGTCGGCGTTTTCGATCATGGCGCGGGACGCGGCATTGAGTGCCGATGAATCCCGACGCGCCTGCGGCGGCTCGTCGACGCGGGTGTACTCGCGCAGCTGGATGTACTGCGGGCAGTTGCCGAACGATTGGTCGACCACCACCTCCAGCTGGCCGGTGCCAGCCCGGCGGATCAGGCCATTGAGGCGATTGCGCCGCCGCGTATGCAGCTCGATCCCCAGCAGGCCGATGGCCCCCCCCGCCACCAGCCCCGGCGTGGCCGGATCGTCGCAGGCGAGATCGGCACCGATCAAAAGTTGCCGGGGATCGGGCGAGCTGATGAAGCCTTCCGGGCCTTCGAGCAGCGTCGCCCAAGGGGTGCCAGCAGCATCCACGGCACCGGCCACCAGGAACGGCAATTGCTGGTAGAACGCGCGATGCTGGTCGGGCATGAAGTCGCGGATGACCTTCTGGCCGAACACCTCCATGCGCTCTGCAACACCGACTTGCTCCTGCAGCCGTTTTTCACCTGCATGCCAGGGCGATCGCATGGCGGCATTCCTCTGGGTTCAAAGCGTGCTCTGTAAACCGATAACGGTGCGTGGCATCGGCACGAAGCCCGGCAGCGCCTCGATCCGGGCCAGCCAGGCGCGCACGTTGGGGTACGGTTCCAGCGACACATTGCCTTCCGGCGCATGGGCGATGTACGAGTAATTGGCGATATCGGCGATGGTCGCCTGGTCACCGACCAGGAACGGGGCCTTGGCCAGTTCGGCGTCGATCACCTTGAGCAGGGTGTGGGCGCGGCCAATCACTTCGTCGGTGTTGAACGAGGCGCCGAATACAGTCACCAGGCGGGCGGCGGCCGGGCCGAAGGCCAGCGGGCCTGCGGCGACCGACAACCAGCGCTGCACACGGGCGGCGCCGACCGGATCTTCGGGCAACCAACGCTCGCCGCCATAGGCCTTGGCCAGATAGACGAGGATGGCGTTGGAGTCAGCGATGACGATGCCGTTGTCATCGATCACCGGCACCTGGCCGAAGGGGTTGATGGCGAGGAATTCAGGCTGCTTGTGCTCACCCTTGGCCAGGTCGACGAAGATCAGTTCGGTAGGCAGTTCGAGCAGCGACAGCATCAGCTCGATGCGGTGGGCGTGGCCGGACTTGGGGAAGTTGTAGAGCTTGATCGGGCTTGGCATGTTCTGGGCTCCGGATCAGCGCCGGGAGTGGCGCTGCTGGAGGACATGCTGCACGGGATCGGCTGGCAGCAGAATCCGTGCTGGAAGCAATCCAGTATTTCGGCAAGTGGAATAATTACAATCGCGGGGCAAGTCGGGTCGCCGCATCGCCGCTCCCACGCGCCCGCGGTTGCGATCTCAATGCCGGTGCTGTTTCTGGTACTGGTACAACCCTCGCGCCGCCTCGACCACCAGCGGTGCACAAGCCTGGTGCTCATCGAAGCTCATCGAGTCGAGCAGCTCGAAGTTATCTTCCAGCCCATGCAGTGAAATGGCCTTGAGCAGACGATCCTGCTCCGGCGGCAGCTCGCTCCACTCGGCCACTTGCGTGCCGCGCATGTAGCCGAAGCACCACTCCTCGAGAATGATCGTCGGGCCCTCTTCGCTCTCGCCCTCTTCGAACATCGGCTCGAAGTCCTCGAGGTCCGTGGCCAACTCTTCGGCCACCTGGCTGGCATAACGCAGCATCAGCGCGGTATACGCTTCTTCATGGGCAGGCTTCTTGAACTTGGGCACCTTGCCACCGGCGACAGAAGGCAGCCATTGCTCAGGGTTGACCTTGTTGGGGGAGCTGGCCAGAGCAGTGAAGAAACCGTTGAGCTCGGCGAGGTTGAGTACCGAATAATCGTTGCCGTAGGTGATCAGCAGGTCTTCGAGGCGGTCGAGTTCTTTTTCGCTGAGCGCGGGGAGCATGGGTAGGAGTCCTGAGGAAACAAAATATGGGTGCACCCTAACACATGGGAAAAGCGGCGCAGGCATTCACAGCGCCAATAAAACGATCACGGGGCAAGCCTGCTCCACGTTGTTCTTGCACAACGTGGGAGCAGGCTTGCCCCGCAAGAGGGTGCTACGGTTTAGACCGCCAGCGCGCGCTCACGCAGCTCGCTGTTGAGGATGCGGTCGTTCTCGCTGTAGTCGACCGGGCAGTCGATCACGTGCACGCCAGGGGTCTTGATGCAGTGCTCGAGCAGCGGCAGGAAGGCTTCGGCGCTTTCCACGCGGTGGCCATTGGCACCGTAGGCTTCGGCGTATTTGACGAAGTCCGGGTTGCCGTAGTCCAGGCCGAAATCGGTGAAGCCCATGTTGGCCTGCTTCCAGCGGATCATGCCGTAGCCGTCGTCACGCAGGATCACCACGGTCAAGTGCATGCCCAGGCGCACGGCAGTTTCCAGCTCCTGGCTGTTCATCATGAAGCCGCCGTCGCCGCAAACCGAAATCACCGGGCGGTCCGGGTAGACCAGGTGCGAAGCCATGGCCGATGGCAGGCCGGCGCCCATGGTCGCCAGGGCGTTGTCCAGCAGCACGGTGTTGGGCTTGTGTGCCTTGTAGTTACGGGCGAACCAGATCTTGTAGATGCCGTTGTCCAGGGCGACGATGCCTTCGGACGGCAGGGCACGGCGGATGTCGGCGACCATGCGCTGCGGGTAGACCGGGAAGCGGTCGTCATCGGCGCCTTCGGCAATCTGCGCTTCGTTCGCTTCGCGGATAGCCATCAGGCGGGTGAAGTCCCAGTGGCTGGTATCGGTCAGCGCTTCGCTGATCTGCCATACGGCGTTGGCAATGTCGCCGATCACTTCTACTTGCGGGAAGTACACGGCATCAACTTCAGCCGAGCGGAAGCTCACGTGGATCACTTCGGTGCCGCCACGAACCATGAAGAACGGTGGCTTCTCGATCACGTCGTGGCCGATGTTGACGATCAGGTCGGCAGCTTCGACGGCACGGTGAACGAAGTCACCGGAGGACAGCGCGGCGTTGCCCAGGAAGCGCGGGTGGCGCTCGTCGACCACACCTTTACCCATCTGGGTGGTGATGAACGGGATGCCGGTCTTGTCGATCAGTTGCTTGAGGACCTTGGCGGTCATCTTGCGGTTGGCGCCGGCGCCAATCACCAGGATTGGGTTGCGGGCGTTCTGCAGTTTCTGCACGGCGGCTTCAATGGCCACGTGCTCGGCCAGCGGGCGACGGTGCAGGCTGCGCGGGATCGGCAGGGCGTCGGTCTGCTCGGCGGCGATGTCTTCCGGCAATTCCAGGTGCACGGCGCCCGGCTTCTCTTCTTCCGCCAGGCGGAAGGCTTCACGCATACGGGCAGGAATGTTGTCGGCCGAGGCGAACTGGTGGGTGTACTTGGTGATGGGGTCCATCATGCCGCACACGTCGATGATCTGGAAACGGCCTTGCTTGGACTTCTTGATCGGCTTCTGGCCGGTGATCATCATCATCGGCATGCCGCCCAGGTAGGCGTAGGCGCTGGCGGTCACCAGGTTGGTCGCGCCAGGGCCGAGGGTCGACAGGCTGACGCCGGTCTTGCCGGTCAGGCGGCCGTAGGTGGCGGCCATGAAGCCCGCGGATTGTTCGTGGCGGGTCAGTACCAGCTTGATCTTCGACTTGCGCAGGGACTCGAGCAGGTCGAGGTTTTCCTCGCCAGGAATGCCGAACACATACTCGACACCTTCGTTTTCCAGGCATTGCACAACGACATCGGCGGCCTTGGCCATCTTGCTTCTAACCTCAAGTAATAGGACGGTGAAAGTCCAGGAATGCGCAGCACGGTACGCTGGCATCGCTCGGTCCGGGTGCCAGGTTTGCCCCGAACCTAAGCCTTGACGCAGGGTAGGTACGGGGAAGTCACGTCATTTGGCGACAATATTGTCGCACCTCTGACGCTTGACGGTGACCGGGCCGACGAGCAAAACACATTTGCCTGTAGGCGCCGGCGTTGCTGGCGAAGGACTCGCGGCGGTGCCGATGTTCGCCGGCAAGCCGGCGCCTACAGGGGGCTTGCGTTTCGATCGCGCAAAGACAAAACCCCTACCTGCTCGCGCAGATAGGGGTTTTGCGAAATGAATCTTGACGATGACCTACTCTCACATGGGGAAACCCCACACTACCATCGGCGATGCATCGTTTCACTGCTGAGTTCGGGATGGGATCAGGTGGTTCCAATGCTCTATGGTCGTCAAGAAATTCTGTTGCCAGAAGATCCAGATGGATACTCCAGCCAATTCGGATATGTGATCTTGTGGTTCGTCGCGAACTTTCGGTTCGTTTCGTCTTCACCACCGCAATTCGCATGAGCAAATTGCTTGGGTGTTATATGGTCAAGCCTCACGGGCAATTAGTATTGGTTAGCTCAACGCCTCACAGCGCTTACACACCCAACCTATCAACGTCGTAGTCTTCGACGGCCCTTCAGGGAGCTCAAGGCTCCAGTGAGATCTCATCTTGAGGCAAGTTTCCCGCTTAGATGCTTTCAGCGGTTATCTCTTCCGAACATAGCTACCCGGCAATGCCACTGGCGTGACAACCGGAACACCAGAGGTTCGTCCACTCCGGTCCTCTCGTACTAGGAGCAGCCCCTCTCAAATCTCAAACGTCCACGGCAGATAGGGACCGAACTGTCTCACGACGTTCTAAACCCAGCTCGCGTACCACTTTAAATGGCGAACAGCCATACCCTTGGGACCGGCTTCAGCCCCAGGATGTGATGAGCCGACATCGAGGTGCCAAACACCGCCGTCGATATGAACTCTTGGGCGGTATCAGCCTGTTATCCCCGGAGTACCTTTTATCCGTTGAGCGATGGCCCTTCCATACAGAACCACCGGATCACTAAGACCTACTTTCGTACCTGCTCGACGTGTTTGTCTCGCAGTCAAGCGCGCTTTTGCCTTTATACTCTACGACCGATTTCCGACCGGTCTGAGCGCACCTTCGTACTCCTCCGTTACTCTTTGGGAGGAGACCGCCCCAGTCAAACTACCCACCATACACTGTCCTCGATCCGGATAACGGACCTGAGTTAGAACCTCAAGGTTGCCAGGGTGGTATTTCAAGGATGGCTCCATGAGAACTGGCGTCCCCACTTCAAAGCCTCCCACCTATCCTACACAAGCAAGCTCAAAGTCCAGTGCAAAGCTATAGTAAAGGTTCACGGGGTCTTTCCGTCTAGCCGCGGATACACTGCATCTTCACAGCGATTTCAATTTCACTGAGTCTCGGGTGGAGACAGCGCCGCCATCGTTACGCCATTCGTGCAGGTCGGAACTTACCCGACAAGGAATTTCGCTACCTTAGGACCGTTATAGTTACGGCCGCCGTTTACCGGGGCTTCGATCAAGAGCTTCGCTTGCGCTAACCCCATCAATTAACCTTCCGGCACCGGGCAGGCGTCACACCCTATACGTCCACTTTCGTGTTTGCAGAGTGCTGTGTTTTTAATAAACAGTCGCAGCGGCCTGGTATCTTCGACCGGCGTGGGCTTACGCAGCAAGTGCTTCACCCTCACCGGCGCACCTTCTCCCGAAGTTACGGTGCCATTTTGCCTAGTTCCTTCACCCGAGTTCTCTCAAGCGCCTTGGTATTCTCTACCTAACCACCTGTGTCGGTTTGGGGTACGGTTCCCAGTTATCTGAAGCTTAGGAGCTTTTCTTGGAAGCATGGCATCAACCACTTCGCGCTCTAATGAGCACTCGTCATCAGCTCTCGGCCTTGAAATCCCGGATTTGCCTAAGATTTCAGCCTACCACCTTAAACTTGGACAACCAACGCCAAGCTGGCCTAGCCTTCTCCGTCCCTCCATCGCAATAACTGGAAGTACAGGAATATTAACCTGTTTTCCATCGACTACGCTTTTCAGCCTCGCCTTAGGGACCGACTAACCCTGCGTCGATTAACGTTGCGCAGGAAACCTTGGTCTTTCGGCGTGCGAGTTTTTCACTCGCATTGTCGTTACTCATGTCAGCATTCGCACTTCTGATACCTCCAGCAAGCTTCTCAACTCACCTTCACAGGCTTACAGAACGCTCCTCTACCGCATCACCAAAGGTGATACCCGTAGCTTCGGTGCATGGTTTGAGCCCCGTTACATCTTCCGCGCAGGCCGACTCGACTAGTGAGCTATTACGCTTTCTTTAAAGGGTGGCTGCTTCTAAGCCAACCTCCTAGCTGTCTAAGCCTTCCCACATCGTTTCCCACTTAACCATGACTTTGGGACCTTAGCTGACGGTCTGGGTTGTTTCCCTTTTCACGACGGACGTTAGCACCCGCCGTGTGTCTCCCATGCTCGGCACTTGTAGGTATTCGGAGTTTGCATCGGTTTGGTAAGTCGGGATGACCCCCTAGCCGAAACAGTGCTCTACCCCCTACAGTGATACATGAGGCGCTACCTAAATAGCTTTCGAGGAGAACCAGCTATCTCCGAGCTTGATTAGCCTTTCACTCCGATCCACAGGTCATCCGCTAACTTTTCAACGGTAGTCGGTTCGGTCCTCCAGTCAGTGTTACCTAACCTTCAACCTGCCCATGGATAGATCGCCCGGTTTCGGGTCTATACCCAGCGACTAAAGCGCCCTATTAAGACTCGCTTTCGCTACGCCTCCCCTATTCGGTTAAGCTCGCCACTGAATATAAGTCGCTGACCCATTATACAAAAGGTACGCAGTCACCTAACAAAGTAGGCTCCCACTGCTTGTACGCATACGGTTTCAGGTTCTATTTCACTCCCCTCTCCGGGGTTCTTTTCGCCTTTCCCTCACGGTACTGGTTCACTATCGGTCAGTCAGTAGTATTTAGCCTTGGAGGATGGTCCCCCCATGTTCAGACAAAGTTTCTCGTGCTCCGTCCTACTCGATTTCACTGGCAAGAGATTTTCGTGTACGGGGCTATCACCCACTATGGCCGCACTTTCCAGAGCGTTCCACTAATCTCAAACCAGCTTAAGGGCTGGTCCCCGTTCGCTCGCCACTACTAAGGGAATCTCGGTTGATTTCTTTTCCTCAGGGTACTTAGATGTTTCAGTTCCCCTGGTTCGCCTCTTGCACCTATGTATTCAGTACAAGATACTCAGCTTATGCTGAGTGGGTTCCCCCATTCAGAGATCTCTGGATCACAGTCTGTTTGCCGACTCCCCAAAGCTTATCGCAGGCTACCACGTCTTTCATCGCCTCTGACTGCCAAGGCATCCACCGTATGCGCTTCTTCACTTGACCATATAACCCCAAGCAATCTGGTTATACTGTGAAGACGACATTCGCCGAAAATTCGCACGTCGCTCTTTCGAGCAGAACTCACAAATTTTACCTTAGCCTGATCCACCCGCAGTGAAACGGGTGTTCAGTCTATTTCTATCACATATCCGAATTTTTAAAGAACGATCTGACAAAAGTCAGAAATCAGCATTCATCAACGAATGCTCATTTCTAAGTTCTGATCAACTAGACACAACAGAAAGTGGTGGAGCCAAGCGGGATCGAACCGCTGACCTCCTGCGTGCAAGGCAGGCGCTCTCCCAGCTGAGCTATGGCCCCGCATATTGGTAGGTCTGGGCAGATTTGAACTGCCGACCTCACCCTTATCAGGGGTGCGCTCTAACCAACTGAGCTACAGACCTATATAGGGTCTTGATCGTCTTTACATCTGAATCAAGCAATTCGTGTGGGAGCTCATCAGTAGGCTGATGTCGTCGATTAAGGAGGTGATCCAGCCGCAGGTTCCCCTACGGCTACCTTGTTACGACTTCACCCCAGTCATGAATCACACCGTGGTAACCGTCCCCCCGAAGGTTAGACTAGCTACTTCTGGTGCAACCCACTCCCATGGTGTGACGGGCGGTGTGTACAAGGCCCGGGAACGTATTCACCGCAACATTCTGATTTGCGATTACTAGCGATTCCGACTTCACGCAGTCGAGTTGCAGACTGCGATCCGGACTACGATCGGTTTTGTGAGATTAGCTCCACCTCGCGGCTTGGCAACCCTCTGTACCGACCATTGTAGCACGTGTGTAGCCCAGGCCGTAAGGGCCATGATGACTTGACGTCATCCCCACCTTCCTCCGGTTTGTCACCGGCAGTCTCCTTAGAGTGCCCACCATAACGTGCTGGTAACTAAGGACAAGGGTTGCGCTCGTTACGGGACTTAACCCAACATCTCACGACACGAGCTGACGACAGCCATGCAGCACCTGTGTCAGAGTTCCCGAAGGCACCAATCCATCTCTGGAAAGTTCTCTGCATGTCAAGGCCTGGTAAGGTTCTTCGCGTTGCTTCGAATTAAACCACATGCTCCACCGCTTGTGCGGGCCCCCGTCAATTCATTTGAGTTTTAACCTTGCGGCCGTACTCCCCAGGCGGTCAACTTAATGCGTTAGCTGCGCCACTAAAATCTCAAGGATTCCAACGGCTAGTTGACATCGTTTACGGCGTGGACTACCAGGGTATCTAATCCTGTTTGCTCCCCACGCTTTCGCACCTCAGTGTCAGTATCAGTCCAGGTGGTCGCCTTCGCCACTGGTGTTCCTTCCTATATCTACGCATTTCACCGCTACACAGGAAATTCCACCACCCTCTACCATACTCTAGCTCGCCAGTTTTGGATGCAGTTCCCAGGTTGAGCCCGGGGCTTTCACATCCAACTTAACGAACCACCTACGCGCGCTTTACGCCCAGTAATTCCGATTAACGCTTGCACCCTCTGTATTACCGCGGCTGCTGGCACAGAGTTAGCCGGTGCTTATTCTGTCGGTAACGTCAAAACAGCAAGGTATTAACTTACTGCCCTTCCTCCCAACTTAAAGTGCTTTACAATCCGAAGACCTTCTTCACACACGCGGCATGGCTGGATCAGGCTTTCGCCCATTGTCCAATATTCCCCACTGCTGCCTCCCGTAGGAGTCTGGACCGTGTCTCAGTTCCAGTGTGACTGATCATCCTCTCAGACCAGTTACGGATCGTCGCCTTGGTGAGCCATTACCCCACCAACTAGCTAATCCGACCTAGGCTCATCTGATAGCGCAAGGCCCGAAGGTCCCCTGCTTTCTCCCGTAGGACGTATGCGGTATTAGCGTTCCTTTCGAAACGTTGTCCCCCACTACCAGGCAGATTCCTAGGCATTACTCACCCGTCCGCCGCTGAATCAAGGAGCAAGCTCCCGTCATCCGCTCGACTTGCATGTGTTAGGCCTGCCGCCAGCGTTCAATCTGAGCCATGATCAAACTCTTCAGTTCAATACTGCTTGGGTTTTTAATAAACCCTAAACTTGGCTCAGCAATCTCAAATGACTATGTGATTTCTCGCATGGCCACTTGTGATGCTGATAATCTTGGTGACTATCAGTCCGTACTCACAAGCACCCACACGAATTGCTTGATTCAATTTGTTAAAGAGCGATTGGTTAAGCGCTTTTCAGCTCAACCGAGGCGCGCATTCTACGCTAACCTCATTTCGTGTCAAGCGTTATTTTCGAAGTTTT